>JALGVU010000146.1 GCA_025774545.1 bacterium
GATCGCTTCGTCGACATGGTCGGTCCTCCTTTGAGGTGGCATGCGCAGGTCACAGTAGGGCGATGTCCTTCGACCGATGACCATACCTGAGGGAGGGCGAAGATAACACGATTCTACCATCTGGCTCGTTTCAGGTCAACCATTGGCTGCCCGACCGGTCGTTCCTTGGCGAGCGCCGCCGCCCTTGACGGGGATCACCGCGGTCCGCGACTGCGAATACCACTGCTGTGCGACGCCCCAGGCGGGTAGAGTGGGCGTCTGTTGCAGGAATGCTGGGGGTTCGCCGGCAACTGCTCGGGGTTCCCCGGCAGCGGATGGGCCCTTTGGCGGGACGGGAAGCCCACAGGGAGACGAGGCATGACCACAGAGATCCTGGTACTCGCCGGCACGGCGGCCACGATCGGGTTCATTCACACGATCCTCGGTCCGGACCACTACCTTCCGTTCGTCGTGCTCTCGAAGTCGAGTGCCAGGACCTTCTGGGTGACGCTGGCCTGCGGGGTCGGGCACGTCCTCGGATCGGTCGTTCTCGGACTCGTAGGGATCGCGCTCGGCGTCGCGCTCTTCCGGCTCGAAGCGATCGAGTCGGTGCGCGGCGACGTCGCCGCGTGGCTCCTGATGGCGTTTGGGTTCACGTACTTCGTGTGGGGGCTCCGCAGAGCTCTCCGATCGCGCACCCACGAGCACCGACACAACCACCCCGGGGGCCTCGCGCACAGCCACCCGCACGGACACACCGACGAGCACAGCCACCCTCACGAGACTGAGGGGGCCGGCTCACGCCCTGGGTGCTCTTCCTGGTGTTCGTTTTCGGGCCGTGCGAGCCGCTGATCCCGCTCGTGATGTTTCCCGCCGCGCGCGGGAGCGTGGTCGACGTCGTGATCGTCGCCTCGGTCTTCGGCGTCGTTACGGTCGGCACGATGCTGGCCGTCGTCATGGCGTCCTACTTCGGGCTCAAGCGTGTTCCCGTCCGCCGGGTCGGTCGCTTCGCGCACGCCCTCGCGGGTCTGACGATCTTCCTTTCCGGAAGCGCCATCGTCTTCCTGGGGCTGTAGCCAATGGGTTTCCGCACCACGTCGAGGCGGGTGCGCCGACGGGCCGCTCGCTGAATCGGCGCTTCCCCGACCGCACGCCCCTTGTCGAACGACCATTGTGTGGTGAAGAACAAGATCGGCTTCGTGACGGGGCTCGCGCTCTTCCTCTTCTTCGTTCTGGCGCCCCTCCCGATCGACGTCCCGATCCGTCGTGCCCTCGGCGTCCTCGCGCTCTGCGCCGTCTGGTGGGGCACCGAGGCGACGTCGATCTACGCCACGTCGCTCGTGCCCGCCGTTCTCCTTCCCCTCCTCGGAATCCTGCCGCTCGAGGAGGCGCTCGCACCGTACGCGAACCGGCTCATCTTCCTGTTCCTGGGTGGGTTCCTCATCGCCCGATCGATGATGAAGTGGGGGATCGACCGCCGCCTCGCGCTCGCGATTCTCGGACGCGTCGGGAACAGCTCGAAGCTCCTCGTCCTCTACTTCATGTGCCTGACCGCGTTCCTCTCGGCCTTCCTCTCCAACACGGCGACGGCGGCGATGATGCTCCCGATCGCGATGGCCATTCTCTCGTCGTCGCGGCTCTCGGCCGAGTCGCGGTACGGGACGGTGCTCCTCCTCGGAATCGCATACGCCGCCACGATCGGCGGCGTGGCGACACTCGTCGGGACGCCGCCGAACGTTCTTCTGGCCGGCTTTTCCCAGACGCTCCTCGACCGCGAGCTGACGTTCTTCGAGTGGCTCAAGATCGGACTGCCGTACACGATCGTCATGCTCCCCCTGACCTGGTGGCTCCTGTGGACGACACACCGGCCGAAGGCCAAGGTCGTGACGAGCGAGAAGACGGTGCGCGAGGAGCGCGCGACGCTCGGTCCGCTCGAGGCAGGCGGGTGGATCACCATCTGCGCCTTCGTTCTCGTCGCCGTGCTCTGGCTCACGAGACCGTTCTGGGACCGCATCCCGCTCTCGTTCATGCCGGTTCTCCAGGAGCGGTTCGACGACTCGCTCATCGCGCTTGCCTGTGCGCTTCATCTCTTCGTGATCCCGACGAGCGTTCGGAAGTGGGAGTTCCCGCTCATCTGGGCCGACACGCGATCGATCAGCTTCGGCATCCTCTTCCTCTTCGGCGGAGGGCTCGCGCTCGGCAAGGCGCTCTTCGGATCAGGCGCCGCCCAGTGGATCGCGAGTTCGCTTCCCCTCTGGGGCGAGCTCCACCCCTTTCTTCTCATCCTCGTCGTGACGCTCATCGCGTCGTTCCTCTCGGAGATCGCCTCCAACACGGCGGTCGCGAACATGATGATCCCGCTCCTGATCGCGATCGCGGCCGCGATCGAGGTTCCGCCGTTCCTCCTCGTCGTCCCGGCGACGGTTGCGTGCTCGAACGTGTTCATGCTCCCGATCTCGACGCCGCCGAACGCGATCGTCTACGGCTCGGGCAAGCTCGCGACGGCGGACATGATGAGGACCGGGTTCCGCCTGCACGTCATCGGGATCGGGGTCATGGCGGTCCTCGTCTACTTCCTCACTGGGAAGGTCTTCGGCGTGTTCGGTCCCTGATGGCCCTTCTGAACAGGTGCCGTGTCTCTCGCTCCTCCACCTAACACACAGTTCCGTTTATATGGCATGTGTCGCTCTCGCGCGCGCTCCCGCCCCGCGCCGCGGCCCCGCTCGTCGGAACGCGCGGAGCACGGCCGTCCTTGGCGTGTGCCCAGAACCTGAACAGGGCGTGGCGTGCGGTCTCGGCGCGAGCCAGCTCGAGGGAAACGCGCAGAACGATGTGCGTGGCAAGATACGACGACTCTCGAGACCCGTTTCAAACCTCTCCGACATAGTCCGAACACTTTGGCCATTGCCTTCTTCATTTTCTTGTTGACTGTGTCATGCGTTCTTGATAAAGTCCCCCACGTTGACACGAGTTGCTGTGCCAATCCTAGAAGACACACATGACGAACTGAGATAGGTGTCGGCGTCGGTGAAGGCAATCGGTGAGGCTGACCGACCGCAACGAGTTCCTTCGATCCGATGCCGAGATGACTCCCAGCGTGTTCCCACACGGGAGGTGCGGCGGCAGAGCGGTTCCTGCTACAGCACACGTCGGTCCTTCGAGCGGACTTGTGAGGTTCGAGAAGCCCTCCGCGACCAACCACGGTTGTTCCGTGGTTGCGAATCGCCGAGGGCGTTCGCTTTGGAGGATCGGGTGACGGGGGCGCGCGAGGTTTCACGGGAGTTGGCCAGCCGTCAGATGCAGGTGACGTCCACCAAGTGATTGTCGGAGATAACTGATGCAGCCACGGGGTCCAGCGGTCTCAGAAGAGAAGGTCACGGACATCCGGTGTCCGAACTGCGACCTGCTTCTCGCGAAACGGGACGAGATAGGTCAGCTTGTGGTGCGATGGAAAGAACTCTGCGTGATGGTGGTAGGAGGTGACACGAGGGTCCGGTGCCGCAGGTGCGGCACCGAGTGCGAAGTCTGAGGAGTCCACGCCGCGAGGTTCAAGAGGCCCCAGCCGGGGTGGGCGCAGTGGGTCCGAGAGCGCCCCAACTCCGAGCGGACAATCGAAGCTCCCTGAGGCTCGAGAAGCCAAGGCAGCCAGGCAAGGACGCCGGCCGCCGCCGCGGACGATTTCGATTCACGCGGAGTGGGCGCTTCTGTGTAGACGGAGCAGCGTGCCGGAGCAGCGACGGGAGAGGCATCGTTCGTTGGAGGGAGAGGTGATCGGAATGGCGAAGAGAGAGGCACGTTCGATCTCGCGCGGAGTCGCGGCGTCGCGCGTCGCGCACGCCGGCCGCGTCCTCGCGTCCCTTCTCCTTGTTGTGGTCGTGCTTGTCGGGAACGCGTGGGGACAGGCCCCCGAGCTCGTGATCGAACCCGACTTCATGTACCTGGGCTCCTTCTCGACGTTCGATGCGCTCGGGAGCGACATCTACGCGGGAACGAGCACGATGAGCGTGCTGTCGTCGGAGCCGTGGCAGGTCGAGGTGGTGCTCGAGGGACCGATTCATCGGACGATGGACGGTCTGGAGCTGCCGCTCGCACGAATCGCGGACACGCATCCCGGCGTTCCGGCGGAGGTCATCGATCTCCAGCCGTACGTCTACGAATCGGGGGGCGGTTCTGCCGATTGGTACGTGATGGACGGCGACTGGCTCGAGCTGGCGTCGGGGCTCGAGGCCTACCTCGATCCGGGAGACCCGCCCGGAACGTACGAGGTGACGATGGTCGCTCGCCTTCTGGACGCGGGCGGCCTGCCTACGACCGACTACGTCACGTCGACGCTGCAGTTCGACGTACAGCCCTGGGTCTCGCTCGAGGACGTTCTTCCGGACGCGTACGTCGGCGTGCCGGAAGGCGAGTTCGTGGGCGAGAGCCCGTTGACGGTAGTGAGGATCGCGAGCAACACGTCGTGGTCGCTCGCGGTCAGAGGGACGGCAGATCTGATTCGGGAGGGAGACGAGGATGAGGTCCTCCCGTTGACGAACCTGTTGGTGTGTACAGAGAGTGTTGGTGGAGAGAGGCCCTGGAGGTCCGGATGCGAAACGGTTCAGCTGGATCCGATCGTCCTTGTTGTCAGCAGCGAACCGCCTCCGTTCGATGTTTCTATCGTGGAGATCCCCGTCTTCGTACGGTTTGAGGGTGAGCCGCCGCTCCCGTGGGGCAGATACGGCACGTCCTTGGTCTTCGAGGCGACAGCGAACGGTTACTAGGCGCAAGGCGATTGGGCGAAGGGGGGGATGCCTGGCCTAGGAGCGCTTTGTGTCCGGGATTGCCGGACACCGGACGCCTCCGGAGACCGACCCGAGCCTGCGAGCGCGACCTCCAAACGAATGGCCGTAGCCATGCCGCCACAAGGCGGACACGAGGGAGGTGTCGCGGGAGCGCGGACGAACGATCGGAACCCGCGGGCGGAAATGGAGAAGGTGGTAGGAGCATTCAGATCCTCCAGGAGGAGTCAAACAATGAAGTGGACCATTCTTTGCCTCGCGCTCGTCTTCGCGATGTCGAGCCTCGCGTTCGCGGATCCCGACGACGACGCCATCATGGAAGTCTTTGTTGAGGTCGACGCCAACATGCAGGTCATTCCGGGTCAGGGTTTCTTCGATCTGGGCCACATCCAGATGGGTCTCGTCTGCGGTTCGATCCCGTTCGTCGTCGATGCGAACACGCAGACCGTCAAGTTCTCGGCCGCCGCGTCGCACCTGTACAAGGGTGACGACCCGTCGGATCCTGAAGTTGACCCGATCCTCGTGGACGACGCGTCCGGTATCTGCTTCTCGGCGACCGACGGCAACCCGACGGGCGGCGCTGACTGGTGCCTGCCGATCAGCTGCGACAGCGTCATCAACGGGTTCCCCGGCAAGTGCGTCGGCTGGATTGAGTTCGAGAGCTCCCAGAACAACCGGTTCAGCCAGGACGTGTGGATCGATGTGTGCTGGGACCAGCCCGATCCCGAGAAGCCGATGGGCGAGTACAGCGGTTACGTCTCGTTCGACGCTATGATCATCCTGCCGTAGTTCGGTCCGATCGAACTCGACAGAAGAAGGCAACGTCCCGGCCGGGCGCCAACCAAGCCCGGCCGGGGGCTGCCTCTCACGGCCGGCTCGATGAAGGGCCGGTTCACCGACCTTGGGAGAGAACAAATGCTGAAGCCCATGAGGTTCATCATCGCAGTCCTGGCGCTCTGCGCCGTGCTGCCCGCGTCCGTCGTCCACGCCTCGCTCGGGATCGATCCCGCCTTCATCGAGATGGACCTGGAGCGGGGGAGGCCGTCCGACGTCATCACGGTCACGAACGTGACGAAGCAGGAGACCCGTTACCGCGCCCAGACCGTCCACTTCATCTACACGAAGGACGGGAACTTCGAGATCGTCGAGCCCGACGGACAGTCTCTGGCACCGTGGATCAAGTTCAATCCCAAGGAGTTCGTGCTGGCTCCGCAGGAGAGCCGCGCGATCCGATTGTCCGTGATACCACCGGGCAACCTCCGAGACGGAGAGTACTGGGCGGCTCTCCGGTTCGAGCCCCTGGTTGGAATCGTGAGCACCGGCGACAGCGGCGAGGGGCACTCGGTCGCGATCGAGGTCATCACGAACATCAACGTGCCCGTCATCGGCCACGTTGGGAAGCTCGATCACACGGTCGGACTCGCCGATCTCCAGGCCTGGCGTGACGTCGACGGCATCCGGATCCTCACCAGCCTCAAGAGCACGGGGAACGCTCGGGCGCGCGTGAAGGGCACGTACGAGGTCGTGGACGCGGCAGGCGCAGTCGTCGCGGAAGGGCTCATGGGCGAGGACACGCTCCTGGCCGGGGGCGAGAGGGTGTTCGTCCGCCTCGCAGAGGACGACTTCCCCGACGGCGAGTTCACGGTTCGTGTTCGGTACACGTCCGACCGGTTCGAGGAGGCCCTCGCCGGCCAGACGACCGTGCGGGACGACGCGCCCGACGGCTACGCGGACGTGCTCCGGTAGAGAGGCCGACGCGCATCGAACGGGAGCCGGGCTGCGGTGACGCTAAGCCCTCGGTCCCGAAGGAACGAGCGAAGTGAGGAGGCCCTGAGGCCCTCATGATCGAGAAGACGCTGTCACATGCGCTCTCTGTCTGCAGTCTCGCCGCCGCGTCCACACCCGCTTGGTGGACGGGCGGCATCGGCGTTCCTATGAGACACGCATTCGCACGAACCCGATTCGTCTCGCACCTCCTGGTGCTGCTCGCCATCCTGGCGGCCGGCCCGTCCGTGGCGGGGGCCGACGGCGGCGCGCTCGAGACCTTGACCGGGCCCATGATCGAGACGATGGTCGTGGGCTTCAAGCTCCAGGGCCGGACGCGGA
>JALGVU010000147.1 GCA_025774545.1 bacterium
TTTCCGGACATCGCGGTGTCAGACACGCTTCTCTCATACGGCCGTGTCTTGGCTGGGAGAACACTGACGAACACACTTGCCGTTGCGAACGTCGGGACCGATCTCCTCACGGTGTACGACGTGAGCGCCGAGCCCGATGCGTACAGCGCCGTCCCCACGAGCTTCGTTCTCGAGCCCGCGGAGAGTCTCGGTGTCGAGGTGAGTTTCAGTCCAAACGCCGATGGTCCGTTCCCTGGGATGCTCACGATCCTGAGCGATGATGCGGACCAGGGGTCTATCGAGATTCCGCTGCAGGGCGAGGGCATCCTGGGGGGCACGATCCACGTGCCCGCCGACCAGCCAACCATCCAGGCCGGCATCAATGCTGTGGGGGCGGGCGACACAGTGCTCGTCGCCTGCGGCACGTACGACGAGCACGACATCGTCATGAAGTCTGGGGTCACCCTGAGGAGCGAGACGGGGCAGGCCGACTGCGCCACGATCGACGCGCAGGAACTTGGCCGCGTCATGTACTGCGAGAATCTGGAAGAGACCACGGCCATCGAGGGATTCACCCTGTCGGCGGACAACATCGTTGGTTATGACGAATGGAGCCCCAACGACGGCGGCGGGATGTACTGCCAGGAGTCTTCGCCAGTGCTCATCGGCTGCGAATTCTCCAACAACTACGCATATTCCGATGGAGGAGGCCTGTTCTGCCAGGACTCCTCCCCCGTGCTGACGGGTTGCACGTTCCTGGACAACACTACTGACCCCTACAACGGCCAGGGCGGCGGCATGGCGTGTCTGGAGTCCTCCGCCGCGCTGAGCAACTGCACGTTCGTCGGAAACTCCGCCTCTGGCCCTGGTGCCGCGCTCGTCTCCTGGGATTCCTCCACCACGCTCACGAACTCCATCATCGCGTTTCACACGGGCGGGGGCGCCGTCCACTGCATCGACGGCGGCAGCGCCACGCTCACCTGCTGCGACGTCTTCGGCAACGAGGCGGGGGACTGGATCGGATGCATCGCCGACCAGTACGGCGTGGACGGGAACATCTTGGGCGATCCGCTCTTCTGCGACCCGTGGCAGGGAGACCTGACGCTCGCCGCAGGCTCCCCGTGCGCGCCGGAGAGCAACCCCGAGTGCGGACTCATCGGCGCATGCGGCGTGGCATGCGATCTCCCCGGGCCGCGGATCGGTGTCTCGGATACGCTCCTGACCTTCCGGCCTGTCTGCGTCGGGGAGATCACTTCTGAGACGGTCGTCGTATCGAACCTGGGCCCGGCGTGGCTGGCCGTGACCCAGATCAGCATTGACCACGACGACTTCTCGGCGGACCCTTCGACCTTCGTCCTTCCGCCCGGAGACAGCCGAGAAGTGGAGGTGGTGTTCACTCCCAGCAGCGTAGGAACGATCGCCGGGACCCTGACCATCCAGAGCAGTGATCCGGCCCTCCCAGAGGTCCGTGTCGCGCTCGAGGCCGAAGGGTTGGTGCCGGCAGGCCACATCCTCGCGTCCGACACCGACCTGTCGTTCGGTCCCGTGTTCATCGGCGCGGCCGGTTGGGAGGTGCTGACTGTCTCCAACATCGGCTGCGGGCCGCTCACGGTGAGCGACATCAGCACCGACCACAGCGACTTCTCGGCGGATCCCGCCGCTCTGACCATACCCCCGGACGGCACCGGGACTGTGGTGGTGGTCTTCGCTCCGAGCAGCGAGGGGACGATCACGGGTACGCTCACGATCACGAGCGACGATCCCGACGACGGCACGCTCGAGATCGCACTGGAGGGCGAGGGGCTGGTGCCACCCGAGATCGAGGTGAGCCCTGATTCGCTCTCCGCCGATCTCCCGACCGGTCAGACGGAGACACACATCCTCACGATCGAGAACTCTGGCGGCAGCGAGCTCGTCTGGTCGGCTCGCGCGGTGGCCGACACGGGCGCGCGGTCTCGAGGATTCCGGCGCTTGAACGCGCCTGCAGCCAAGATCTCCGGGGGGGGGCACGCTGCTCCCCTGGAGGCGTCCGCTGTGCCGCTGGGCGGACGCAGTACGCGCCTTGCAGATCTCACGGGCGTGCAGGTCCTCTGGGATCAGGCCCACGGACAGACGTCATGGGGACACGTCGTGATCATCTCGAACCTTGAATGCCGCGGTGCGACGGTCACGCGGGGCAACGAGCCGCTCACAAGTTCGCTCCTGAGCAACTTCGGCGTTGTGTGGATCACCGACTGCTCCGACACGTGGACGTTTCCGGAGGTGCAGGCGCTGGCGGACTGGGTACTCGGGGGGGGAAGCCTGCTTCTTGAAGGAGACAGTGACTCGTCGGTCGCCGCGTACAACGAGATCCTAGTCGCGAGTAGCGCGGGGATCGAGTACTCCCCCGTCGACGGGACCGAGGGCTACACCACCATCATCTATTCACACCCGACGACCGTGGGCGTGGGGCGCGTGTACCTGAACGACAACGAGGCCCATCTCTCGGCCGTCATGCCGCCGGCGTCGGTGCTCCTCGACGACCGGCTGGGCCTCCCGAACACGGCCTGGAGCAAGCCCGGGATCGGCCGGATCATCGCCATGGCAGACGACATCACCGACGACGGTCACATCGGCTACTGGGACACCGAGCTCTTCGCGAACCAGGTCTTCGACTGGCTCGCCGGCGGTTCGACCTGCGCCTGGCTGACGTGTGACCCCACGTCCGGCACGGTCCCGGTCGGTGAATCCGTGGAGGTCGAGGTCACATTCGACGCGGCCGATCTCGTTGGCGGCGACTACCTGGCCGAGGTGATCGTGCGGAGCAACGACCTGGATGATCCCGAGACGGCTCTCGCTGCACACCTTCACGTGACGGGTGTGCCGGACATCGCCGTTTCCGCGATGGCTCTCGACTTCGGCGTGGTCGAGGTCGGCGCTGCCGTCGCTGAGACACTCCTCGTCGTGAACGAAGGCACCGATCTCCTCACGGTGAGCGGTGTCAGCACGGACCACGGCGACTTCTCGGTGGACCCGACCAGCTTCGCTCTGCCGCCGGCGGAGAGCCAGGCGGTGACGGTGGAGTTCACTCCGAGCACGGAAGGACTGATCGCCGGGACGCTCACGATCCTGAGCGACGATCCGGACGAGGGAAGCCTGCTCGTCGCGCTCGAGGGTACCGGGGAGCACGTGACACCGGTCGAGGGGTCGTTCTACGCCGTCCTGACTGAGTCCGAGTCCGTGATGCTCCGGTGGACCGTGTCATCGATGGCCGGGATCGACGGGTTCAGCGTCTATCGCGCACCCTCCCCCGAGGGACCGTTCGCCCGCGTGAACGACGAACCGATCCCGGCCTCCTCCCCCGCGAGCTTCGAGGACACGGGTGTCTGGCCCGAGACCACGTTCTGGTACGAGCTCAGGGCGCTCCTCGCAGACGGGACCGAGGACGTCGTGGACGGGGGTCTAACGAGCGTCACCACGAGCGGGAGGCTCGCTGCGAGGCTCTACCCGGCACATCCCAACCCGCTCACCACCCGCACAAGCATCCGGCTCGATGTCCCGGCCCACGTAGGCGGAGTGACCCTCGCGGTCTATGGCATCGGCGGACAGCTCGTGAGGCGACTCTCAGACGGAGCCGTCGGACGCGGGCGCCACGTGGTGACTTGGGACGGCAGAGACGAGCGGGGGATGCCGGTCTCAGCCGGCGTCTACTTCGTGAGGCTCGAGGCAGGAGGCGAGGTCAGAACGCAGAAGATCGCGGTGGCGCGGTGAGAGCCCAGCGCCAGAGCCGCGTGGAGGTTCTCCCTGCTCGCTGACTCCCGACGACCGGAACACCTGGGCGCGATCAACCCGGTGGCGAGGAAACGGATGACCGTCTACCTCAGACGAGGAGATTGCCATGAGTAGGCTGTGCTGCGCTCTCACCGCCGCGTTGCTGGTTCTCTCGGGAGTCGGCCACGCCGCGACCATCCATGTCCCAGATGACGAGCCGACTATCCAGGCCGGCATCGATGCCGCCGCATACGGCGATACCGTGCTCGTGGCCTGCGGGACCTACCAGGAGCATGTCTCCATGAAGTCCGGCGTCTGCCTGGTGAGCGAGACCGCGCAACCGGACTGCGTCATCATCGAGGCATCGGGCTTGGGCCCCGTCGTGTACTGCGACGTCCCGGGAGTAGGAGTGGACAGGAACACCACCATCCGGGGCTTCACCATCACCGGCGGCGAGTACTACGAAGGCGGAGGGATGTACTGCTGCTACTCCTTCCTGACCATAGCAGACTGCGTCTTCTCGGGAAACGAGGGGAGGCACGGCGGAGGCATGCACTGCGCCTTCTCCTCGCCTGTTCTTGAGAACGTGGTGTTCACCGGCAACTCGTGCCCCGGCAATGGTCGCGGTGGGGGCATGTTCTGCTACTACTCTTCCCCCATGTTGAAGAACGTGACGTTCGACGGCAACTCGAGCCTGTTTGGCGGGGGAATGGATGTCTACGGAACCCTCGAATCCTCCTCGCCGACGCTCACGAACTGCGTGTTCTCGGGGAACGAGTCGGATCACGGCGGAGGCATGTCCTGCTACGACTCCTCACCCACCCTCGAGAACGTGACGTTCATCGGCAACACAAGCGGCTTCGGCGGCGGCGGTCTCGACTCCGACTACTCCCGCCCAAGGCTCGTGGACTGCACGTTCGTCGGCAACGTCGCCATCTACGGGGGAGGCATGTACTCCGGATACTCATCGCCTACCCTCACGAACTGCACGTTCACCAGGAATGCCGTATACGGCGAGGAGAGCTTCGGCGCCGGAATCCACATCTACCAGTGTCCACCCGGCGCACCCACGCTCTCGAACTGCATCATCGCATTCAGCAGAGAGGGCCCCGCCATCTCCTGTGAAGGAGCGGGGAGTCCGACTCTCACCTGTTGCGACATCTTCGGCAACGAAGGCGGCAATTGGGGAGGGTGCATCCAGGATCTGTACGGCGTCAACGGCAACATCAGCGAGGACCCGCTCTTCTGTAGCGAGCTGAACCCCAACGAGCCCTACACGCTGCGCGAGGATTCGCCGTGCGGGGGCGAGACCGCCCCCGTCTGCGGCAGGATCGGAGCGTGGGGTGTCGGCTGCGCTGTGCCCAACGATCGGCTCGTCCCCGACGACTACGCGACCATCCAGGCGGCGCTCGACGCGTCGAACCCCGGTGACACCATCAAGGTCGCGGGCGGCCTCTACGAGGAGGCGATCGTGCTCCCGCCGCTCAGAAGCGTCCGCGGCGGCTACGATCCGGTCTTCACGATCCAAGATCCCAGCGGATACCCGACGGTCATCGACGCCGCAGGCGCATCCGATGCTGTGACCTGCACCCCGGGACCTCCGGACGCCATCCCGATCCTCGTCGAGGGGTTCGAGATCAGGAATGCGTCGCTCGTGGGCGTACGCCTCCAGAACGGGGCAGACGCTGAGCTCCGCGACCTCGCGATCCACGACTGCCAGAAGGGGGTCTCGGCGGACTCCCCCTCGGAGAGGACGGCCGCTGGTCTCTTCGTCGACATGGAAGTACGGGCCGGCGAGGACGAAGGGACGCGTGCAGCCCGCCTCTCGGCCGGCGAGCTCATCATGTCTGAGTGCGCCGTGTACGGAAACACGGACTCGGGTGTCGACTCGGACGCCACCTCGACAATCGTCGTCAGCTGCACGATCGTGGGAAACGGCTTGGACGGGATTACGATCAGCGGCGGGGGCTCCGTGCAGAGCAGTATCGTCATCTCGAACGGTGGCTGCGGCATCTCGGCAACAGGGATTCCGCCGTCGATCACATTCAGCGACGTCTGGGGAAACTCCGCGGGGGACTTCTCCGGCTGCGGTCCGAGCCACGGGTGCATCTCGGCCGACCCGATCTTCTGCGACCTCGGCTCGTACGATCTCCGACTGCACGCCTCATCGCCGTGCTGCTGGACCGGCGCGGCCGGCCGGCACATGGGCGCGTTCGACATCGGATGCCCGCTCGGTCCGAGCGACCTCTCGGTGGTGCAGGAGGGGGCGTCGCTCGTGGTTTCGTGGTCTCCGCCACCGGACGTCGTCGTCGACCACTACGTCGTCTACCGCGACACACTGTCGCCCGGCCGAATCGCCGTGGCGGCAGTCATCGCACCGGAGACCACCTTCATCGACGTGACCGTCCCACCATGCTCGCCACAGGACTACTGCGTTACCGCGGTCGACGAGAGCGGGTTCGAGGGAGCGCCCACGAACGAGGTGGCGGCCGTTCTCTGCTACGCGGGGCCTCACGGCCTCGCCGTCGCGTTCGACGAGGACGGGAACGAACTCGCCTGGGAGGAAGCCGAGGGCCCCATCGACAGCTACACGATCATGAGATCGACGGAGATCGATCTGCCGGATTCGATCGGCTCTGCTCCGGCTGAGATGTTGACGTTCATCGATGAGTCGATGCAGGACTGCGTGCGCGAGAACTACGCGTACGGGGTCGTTCCGGTCTACGACACCGGCTGGCGCGGCGCGGCGTCTGCGGCAGTCGCGATCGATCCCGCGCCGTCGCCGCCGGCGAATCCCGCCGCAGAGTGGTCTGGAAACGACGCGCTGCTGACGTGGTCACCGAACTGCGAGTCGGACTTCTCGCGGTACTGGATCTACCGCAACACGATCCCGTTCGGGCCGCCCGCGAACCCCGCCACCCTCGTGGGTGTCGCGATGGACACGACGTTCGTCGACGAGGAGCTCGATCCTGATGGCGTGTACTTCCACCGCCTCACCGCGAGCGACGCCGAGGGCCAGAGGAGCGCGTACTCCGAGATCGTCCATCTGGGCACCGGAGACGTTCTCACCGTTCCGTCGCCGTACACGACGATCCAGGAGGCGGTCGACGCGGCGTCGCCGCTCGACACGGTGCACGTGGGGCCGGGGA
>JALGVU010000148.1 GCA_025774545.1 bacterium
CCTGAAGCCGAGCACGCCAAGCCGTCCTCGGAGGCAGGGAAGTACCTCCGGCCCGACGCCTACGGACAGCCCGAGACGATGCAGATCGGCTATCACGATGATGCGAGGGCGGGCGACAGGTAGCTCGTCCCGCGGCCCCGCCTCCCATGCTGTGCGCGCCCCGTCGGGAGTCCGGCGGGGCGCGCCGCGTGCGGCGGGCTCCGCGCGCCGCTCTCGCGGTTGACAGCGCCTCTCGGGCTGGGCTATACTCACGCATTCATCCTCGATGAACCCCCAAGCTCCCCTCCAGGGAGCCCACCAAACACGGAGGACCGCATGGACAAGGCCGCGATCGAGAGGGCGAAGGAGCACTTCGGACAGCTGATGGAGACCCAGGTCGCGCGCGTCGAGCGAATGAAGGCCGGCGAGGACTGGATCGACTTCGCGACCCTCAAACCGATCAAGATCGGCATCATCGGCGGCGACGGGATCGGCCCGTACATCGCCGACGAGGCGCAACGCGTCGTCGAGCACATGCTCGAGGACGAGATGAAATCCGGGAAGGTCACGATCGACGTCATCGAGGGGCTCACCATCGAGAACCGCGCCGAGCAGAACAAGGCGATCCCCGACGACGTCCTCGAGGTCATCAAGAGCTACCACGTGACGCTCAAGGGCCCGACCACGACCCCGCGGAAGGGTGACCCGTGGCCGAACATCGAGAGCGCGAACGTCGCGATGCGGAAGGAGCTCGACCTCTTCGCCAACGTCCGTCCCGTCCGCGTGCCGAAGGAGGGCATCGACTGGATGTTCTTCCGCGAGAACACGGAAGGCATGTACGCGCTCGGTCCCTATGGGTGGGACGTGACCGACGACCTCGCCGTCGACTTCAAGGTCATCACGTCGCCCGGCACGGAGCGCATCGTCCGGCTCGCGTTCGAGTACGCGAAGAAGAACGGGATCGACCGCGTGACGATCGTCACGAAGGCGAACGTCGTCAAGACGACCGACGGGAAGTTCCTCAGGATCGGACAAAAGATCGCCGAGGAGTATCCCGACATCGAGTGCGACGACTGGTACATCGACATCATGACGGCGAAGCTCGTCGATCCGAAGCGGCGCACGTCGTTCAAGGTCATGGTGCTGCCGAACCTCTACGGCGACATCCTGACCGACGAGGCCGCCGAGTTCCAGGGCGGCGTCGGCACCGCCGGAAGCGCCAACATCGGCAAGCGCTACTCGATGTTCGAGGCGATCCACGGTTCGGCGCCGAGGATGGTGAAGGAGGGGCGCGCGCAGTACGCCGACCCCGCGAGCATGGTTCGCGCCGGCGCGATGATGATCAACCACCTCGGGTTCACCGAGCGTGGGAAGGCGCTCGAGATGGCGCTCGACATCTGCGGCCAGTACGAGAAGCGGCTCGTCATGACGGGGCGCGACACCGGCTCCAACGGACGCGCATACTGCGACTACCTTCTTGAGACGGTCCGCGACCCGAAGCTCGCCGAGCGTTGGGAGGCGTATCAGGAGAAGGCGCGCGCGGGCGCTCCGGCGTAGCGCGCGAGATCCGCGCAAGGAGGCGACCATGGCCGGGAGTATCAAGGAAGTCCTCTCGGGTTGGGTGGGTCACAAGGCCACCGTCGTGAACCCGCAGAGCTTCCAGAAGACCACGCTCAGGGAGCACCTGGGCCTCGAGATCTACGAGGTCGAAGTCATGGCCGTCGGCGACGACTTCCTCCACGTCGGCTTCGAATCGAAGAAGACCGACCACCCCGAGCACGTCGAGCAGTACATCCCGTTCCACGATATCAGGCGCATCTCCGTGTGGGGTGACGAGAGGTACATTCAGCTCTAGTCTGCTCACGGGGTTCGAGTGAGCGGCTTAAGGGCTCGACCCGGATCGGCCTCGGCCGGTTCGGGACACGGCATCGGCGGCAGCGACTCGGCACGACGCCGACGAACTGCCGCCTTCCCGTGCGCGAAGGCGGCGAAAGGAGGCGTAGATGACGCGGCCGGCGGGGGAGTCGTGGGACGTCGCCGTGATCGGAGCGGGGCCCGCCGGATCGAGCGCCGCGCTCGCCGCCGCGAATGGCGGGGCGAGAGTGCTCCTGGTCGACCGTCGCGAGCGCGTGGGCGAGCCCGTGCAGTGTGCCGAGTTCGCGCCGGCGGCCCTTCTTCTGGAAGCGCCCACTGGACCGTCGATCGTTGTGCAGAGAACGACGGGCATCGTCACGCACCTTCCGTCGGGCGCGGTCGAGCGAACCGACGCTCCGGGCGTCATGCTCGACCGGGCGGCCTTCGATCGGTCGCTCGCGCAGGCGGCCGAGGAGGCCGGCGCAGAGCTCGCGACGGCGACGTCACTAGAGGGCTGGACCGGCGACGGCCGGCTCAGGCTAGCGAGCGGCGGCGAGCCGTTCACGGCCTGGGCGCCCGTCGTGATCGGGGCGGACGGCCCGCGCTCGACGGTCGGACAGCACGTCGGACTCACGAACCGGATCTTCGCCGCCGCGAAGCAGGTCGAGGTGCTGCTCGAGGAGCCACTCGAGGAAGCACACGTGTTCTTCGACCCGCTCTTCTTGGGCGGGTACGGCTGGCTCTTCCCGAAGGGCGAGACCGCGAACCTCGGTGTGGGGATCGACGCGGCGTGGATCGAGGATCTCGACCGGGCACTCGAGCATCTGATGGAGCGGGCGGCGGGACTCGGTCTCGTGATGGGGAGGAACGTGCTCGGGCGGACCGGTGGCGTCATCCCGGTCGGCGGCCCGCTCGGGACGGCGAGGGCGGGAACGGTGCTCCTCGTCGGGGCCGCCGCGGGCCACACCCATCCCGTGACGGGAGCCGGGATCCACGCCGCGGTCTCCTGCGGGAAGACCGCGGGGAGGGCCGCGGCTCGCTACACGGCGTCCGGCGACGAGGCCGATCTCGCGCAGTACGAGAACGAATGGCGGGCGCGCTGGGGCGACGTCTTCAGGATCGCGTCGAGGCGCCGGACGGAGCTCCTCAGGACCTGGAACGACGATCTCGAGGCGGCCGTACGCCGGTGTTGGGTCGTCTTCCCGGCATACGACGCGAGGAGATAGCGAGACGCGCGCGCGGGAGAGTACGAAGAGAAGAGCTCCATCCGGGCCACCTGGAAGATGTGCTCGCTCGTGGAGGCGACTCGCCGAGGCCGCGATCCGCGGGACGACGGGGCTCGGGACTCAGACGACGTTGAACCACACACGCAGTTCCTCGCCCAACCACGCCTCGACGGTGTCGCCACGTTCGAGCGGCCCGACGCCGGCCGGGGTCCCCGTCAATAGGATGTCGCCCCGCTCGAGGGTGAAGAAACCGGAGGCCGCCGCGAGGAGTTCCTCCGACGTCCAGACCATGTCGGCGGTGTTCCCCTGTTGCCGTGTCTCGTCGTTGACGACGAGCCCCAGCTCGAGAGTGCGGAGGACGCTCGGATTGTCGATCTCGATCGCCTCCGAGATCGGGCACGAGCCGTCGAAGCCCTTCGCGGTCGCCCACGGGTGTCCGCGCTTCTTCGCAGCGAGCTGGACGTCCCTGAGCGTGAGATCGAGCGCGAGGAGGTAGCCGAGCATGTGGGCTGGCGCGTCCACGGGCTCGATGTCCCTGCAGTCCCGCGAGATCACGATTCCGAGTTCGACCTCGTGGTGGAGGAGGTTCGTGACCGAGGGATACACGATCGGATCTCCGGCGTGGATGATCGACGTCGAGGGCTTCATGAAGAGCACCGGCGCGCTCGGCTTCTCGGCCCCCATCTCCTTCGTGTGATCGGCGTAGTTCTGTCCGGCGGCGACGATCTTGCCGACGTCGAGCTTCTCCCCGGTCTTCGCAAGGACCACGTAGCTCACGCTCTCGCTCCTCTCCGCTGCCTCGACTCGCGCCGTGAGTGCTCGCAGGTTCTGTAGGAGCGCACGGTACCACGCCGCCGCGGGGCCTGTCCACCGGGCGGGAGTCGATTCCCGGTCGCTCGTGACCCGGTCTCGGCGCCCCACCCCGTGCGCCATCCATCTTGACTGAGGCTCTGTTCATGACGTATGTTTAGGGTCGCTCACCTTCCACCGATTCGAACGAAGGGAGAGACGCACCTCACGAAAGGAGTCGCCCATGCGGCGGTCTTTGTGTCTGTTCACCTGCCTCGTCCTCGCCGTGCTCGTGGCCGCGAGCGCGACCGCGCAGACGCTCGAGGACAAGGTCCACGAGTTCGAGCTCGACAACGGGATGAAGTTCCTCGTCGTCGAGCGCGACGCGGCCCCCGTCATCTTCTGCGCCATCGCCTTCAAGGTCGGGGCCATCTACGAGCGCCCGGGGATCACCGGCATCTCGCATCTCCTCGAGCACATGCTCTTCAAGGGGACCGAGACGATCGGGACGAAGGACTTCAAGGCCGAGAGAGCGTTCCTCGATCGAGAGGACGAGCTCGCCGAGCACGCGCGCGATCTCATGATCGAGATCGAGCCCTGGCGGCTCGAGTACCTCGACGAGTACGTGAACGACCTCACGGCCGGGATGAGCGAGGAGGACCGCGAGGCAGTCGGGACCGACCGCGCGCTCGAGCTCGAGCTTCTGATCGAAATGATGGAGGAGGACGGTCCGACCGCGGAGCTGCACTCCCTGCACGGGCTTCTCGAGGAGGACGACACCGACTACTTCGGCCTCTACCTCGATCTCAAGCGCACCGAGATGGCTCTCTACGACACGATGGAGGAGCACCGGGAGCTCATCGTGTCGAACGAGCTCTGGGAGACCTACGTGAACAACGGCTCCCGGATGTTGAACGCCGGCACCTCCAACGACGGCACGTTCTACTTCTCCTACCTTCCGAAGAACCGGCTCGAGCTCTTCATGCTGATGGAGTCCGACCGCCTGGAAAACCCGATCTTCCGCGAGTTCTACACCGAGCGGGACGTCGTGATGGAAGAGCGCCGGATGAGCGAGAACGAGCCTGAGGACGCGCTCTACGAGGCGTTCATGTCGACCGCCTACACGGCTGGCCAGTACGGCGTGCCCGTGCTCGGGTGGATGTCGGACCTCAGAATGATGACCCGCGCCGACCTCCGCGAGTACTTCGACACCCACTACGGGCCCCAGAACGCGCTCGGCATCTTCGTCGGTGACGTCGACATCGACAAGGTCGAGCGCCTGGCGAAGAAGTACTTCGGTCCGATTCCCGCAGGCCCCACGCTTCCTGAGCTCACGACGTCGGAGCCGCGGCAGCAGGGCGAGCGGCGGATCGTCGTGAAGAAGGACGCGAGTCCGACCCTCACGATCGGCTACCACGTCGTCAACGAGCCGCATCCGGACGGCCACGCGCTCGAGGTGCTCACGGCGATCCTCTCGAACGGACGGACGAGCCGCCTCTACAAGAGCATCTACGAGGAGCAGGGCCTGACGGCCGGCGCACCGGGCGTCTGGATCGGGCCCGGCTCGAGGCTCGATCCCCTCTTCGTTGTGGACGCGGAGCCCAAGGACCCCCACACGCTCGACGAGGTCGAGGCCGCGATCATGACCGAGCTCGAGCGGATGAAGACCGAGCCCGTCCAGCGGCGCGAGCTCGAGCGGGTCTGGAACCAGATGGAGGCCCAGCTCGTGAGGGCGCTCGGATCGAACATCGGTCTGGCGTTCCGGGTCGGGATGTACGCCGCGATGCGCGACGACTGGCGCGCGCTTCTGACCGACATGGAGCGGCGCAAGGAAGTGACCCCCGAGGACATCATGCGCGTCGCCGAGAAGTACTTCACCGAGGAGAATCGCACGGTCGGCTGGTTGGTCGAGACGGCCTCGGAGGAGGGGGACGAGGAGGGGGAGGAGGAGGTCGACTTCCGGGTTCTCATGCAGTGGGCGCAGACCCTGCCCGAGGAGGAGCAGACGGAGCTCATGATGAAGTTCCAGACGCTCGACGAGGGCGCAGCGAAGGCGATGGCCGAGAAGCTCTGGGCGAGAATGAAGGCCGAGCAGGGTGGAAAGTAGCCACGGTGGGGTGCGCCGAGCGCCCCCGCGCCCGCAGAGGCGACCCAACCACAAGGAGCACACGATGAAGAGAACCCTGACACTCGTCCTCATCATGGGAGCGATCGCCGCGCTCCTCGTCACGCCCGCGTGCGCGAAGAAGGTGAAGCACCCGAGCGAGCTCAAGTACCCCGACATCACACTCTCGACGCCCGAGTACGAGGAGATCGCGTTCGAGAACGGCATGACGGGCTTCTTCCTCGAGGATCACGAGGTCCCGGTGGTCGACATCGTCATCCTCGTGGGCACGTCCCGCCCGCCCGCGGACAAGCTCGGGCTGAACGAGCTCGCGGCGTGGACGATCAGAAACGGCGGGAGCGAGGAGTGGCCCGCGGACCGCATCAACGAGGAGCTGGAGTTCGTCGCGGCGTCCGTCGAGTTCCGGGGCAACCCCCGCAATGCGATGATCAGCGTCAACTGCCTCACGAAGGACCT
>JALGVU010000149.1 GCA_025774545.1 bacterium
CACCGCCGTCCGCCGCCAAGCGCTCCACGCGCGCGAGCTCGTCTTCGAGCATCCGGGAACCGGCCGCGAGATGAGGTTCACGTCGCCGCTGCCCGACGACATGGCGTCGCTGCTCTTCCTCATGAGGAACCCGGAGGACGGGCGCGGGCGAGTCCTGGGAGTCGATCCGGGCGACGTGCGCGTCGGGCTTTCGGTGAGCGACGAGGGAAGGATCATCGCGCGTCCCCTCGAGACGATCGAGGCCGCGAGCGACAGCGGAGCGGCCGCCGCCATCGCGGCACTCGTGCGAGAGATGGAGGTCGACACGATCGTCGTGGGGTATCCGATACGCATGGACGGGACGCTCGGTCCCCGCGCCGCTCGAGCGCGCGAGCTGGCCGTCGCGATCGAGGACGCGGCGCACGTGCGTGTCGTGCTCCAGGACGAGCGCCTCTCGAGCGTGGAGGCGGAACGGATCCTGAGAGAACGGGGCGAGAGGACCAGAGGCCGGAAGGGGCGCGTCGACGCGCTGGCCGCCTCGGTGATCCTCCAGGGCTACCTGGACGGCTGCGGCCGGGACGGGCTCTCGGGGGAGGGCCCCGAGGACGCGCCGTGATGACGATCGAAGTGAAGCGGCAGGAGAGCTCAGTGGAGCAGAGGAACGCCGTTGGAACGTCGCGTGCGGCGACGCGCCGTCCGAAGCGGAGGCGGGGAATGTGGTTTCCTCGAGACCTCGCCATCGTGGCGGCGGTGGGTCTCGTCCTCTTCGCCGTGACCAGCCAGATGATGTGGTTCATGGCGACGCACGAGATCGACTCCCGGATTCTGGTGGAGATCCCTCAGGGAGCGAGCGTGCGGCAGATCGCCTCCATCCTCGAGGAGGCCGGACTCGTCCGCGACGCCGGGAAGTTCGTCGCCGCAACGCGCGTGCTCAGGCTCACCGACCGGCTCCAGGCCGGCTCGTACGAGTTCGGTCCGAGATTCTCAGAGCTCAAGGTGCTCATGGCCCTCAAGTACGGCGAAGTGGCGGGGCGGCACCTCACGATCCCCGAGGGATACCGCGCGTCGCAGATCGCCGCGCTTCTCGAGGGCGTCCTCTCGATCGACCCGGCCGAGTTCATGGAGCTGGTGCACGACCCGGAGTTCATCACGAGCCTGGGACTCTCCGCTCCGTCGCTCGAGGGGTACCTTCATCCGGACACCTACCGCATGCGTCTCGACACGACGGCCCGCGGTGCGATCGAGACGATGGTCGCCGAGACCCAGCGGATCCTCGACGACCGCTTGACGGCGCGGGCCGAGAGCCTCGGGATGAGCGTGCACGAGGTGGTCACGCTTGCCTCCATCATCGAGGCGGAGGCGATGTTCGACAGTGAGCGCCGGCGCATCTCCGCCGTCTACCACAACCGGCTCAGAAACGGCTGGCGTCTCGAGGCTGATCCGACGGTTCGCTACGCGCTCGGGAACTACCACCGGCGGCTGCTCTACGAGGATCTCAAGGTCTCGTCGCCCTACAACACGTACCGAAACTCCGGGCTTCCTCCCGGACCGATCTGTAGCCCCGGCAGGCGTTCGGTCGAAGCGGCGGTCTTCCCGCTCACGAACACCCGCGAGTTCTTCTTCGTGGCGAGGGGCGACGGGACCCATCAGTTCAGCAGGACCTTCGACGAACACCTGCGGGCCAAGGACACCATTCACCGGAAGAGGCAGTCGCAGGACTTTTCGCTTGACAGTGGCGAAAGTGGCTGATAGTGTCCTTCGTCGGGCAGGAGTCGGCAGGGTGCGGGCGCTTTACTCGGCCCGGCCGTCTGAGGGGATGGTTTGACCTCTACGAGAAGCATCATTCTCTTCGCATGCGGCATCGCGCTCATCGCGGTGGGGTTCTACACGCTCGCCGCCGGGTCGCTCACCCTGGCTCCGGTCCTTCTCGTCACCGGGTACTGCGTGGTGATCCCGCTCGGGATCCTGGCGGGTGGCCGTCGGGGAAGGGCGGGGGCGCCGGCGGACGACGGGCGGGCGAATAGCTCAGTTGGTTAGAGCACCTGCCTTACACGCAGGGGGCCACAGGTTCGAGTCCTGTTTCGCCCACCAGCGACATGACACGAGTCGACCGGACGGTATCTCCAGGAACTCAAGAGCGGAAGACGGAAGCGTGGTTGGGTGTAAGGAGGTGAGGAGGCGACCGACCATCTGAGATGTCTGAGTGACCATACGAGTTCGGGAGCAGAGTTCGACAACCTCGTTGGAAGGAGGGGAACGACAATGAGGTCATTGGTGTTGACGATTCTCGTGGGACTGCTGGTCACGGCCGCGGCCGTGGCAGACGAGAACCCCGATCTGATCATCGGCCTGGACACGACGGATCCCCCGACGCACATCGACGACGCCGGGTACCAGGTTACCCCGGGAATGAACGAGACGTTCACCGTCTACGTCGTCTTCCGGCAGTTCGGCGCGGGGGGTGGGATGCTGGGCGCAGCGTTCAAGTTCGATCGGACGTTCAGCGGGTTCAAGCTGCTGCAGACGAATCTGCTGCCGGGTCTCGACTTCGGCGACGTCGAGGTTGACGGCTGGGCGATCACGGCCGGCGCGGAGTGCCAGTTCCCGACGGGCGACATCCTGGTTGCTGCGAGCGCTCAGTACATGTACACGGGCACTCCGGGGACCATCACGATCATTCCGCACCCGGTCGACGGGAACAGCGCCGCCGACTGCACGAACGAGCTCGACTTCTGGGAGGTCTACGGGCACCTCGGTGTGAACACCGACGCGCCCTTGAGCCCCGTCGAGGTTCAGACGTGGAGCGGCATCAAGGCGCTCTACCGGTAGGACGGATCGTTCGCAATCCGCTCGGTTCGTCGCGCGTGACCCCCCTTGTTTTTCCTTGCGCAAGAGAGCGGAATTGCGTATAATGGCAATGAGGTATCGAATTCGGGCTCGCCCCCCACGATGCCAGCGGGTGAGCCCGTTTTTGAGCCTTAGGGGGGTTAGTGGGGCCCGCGGGACCGGTTCTTGCACGGCGCAGGGGGAGGGGAAGAGCTCCAGGGAGCCTCGATACTAGGCTGGTTTCTGGGAGCGGAATGCGCCGGCAGGGGTCGAATTTCCCTTGCAAAACACAGCGAAGCTGTGCTATACTGCGTTCACAGGTGGCCTAGGCAGAAGGGACACCGAGACAAGTACAGCGACCGGACATCTAAATGGAAAGGAGGTCCGACGCAGCAACGTGTGTTTGCCCACCGGGCCGCAGCGCAAGCGAGTTCGGTGGGAGTCGGCGCGATCCCAGAACATCTGAGTTGTCCGTAAGGAGGAACGAAAATGTCAAGAACGTTTGCCGGTGTACTGGCAGGACTGCTGGTCCTCGGCGCGATGGGCGTGGCCAGTGCGGGCATCCCGGATCCCGACCTCTCCGACGTCGTGTTGGGTCCGGATGGCGGTATGGCGACGTGCCCCGCGGGCGACGGACCCGTCTACGAGTACATCACTGTTACCGCGAAGAGGACTGACACGACCCCGATCGAGGGGATTCCGTACAACAGCTTCTTCTTCACGGTGACCGGTGGCAATGTCATCATCTCGCACGTCGATGCGGAGACGGACCCTCAGGGCGAGATCCGTTTCGATGTCGTCGGTGATGAGACCATCGTCGGTCAGATCACGGTCGAGGTGCAGATCTACACGGTGGTGCTGAACCAGAGTGATCTCCTGGACTGCAACTCGTTCGACATCAACCAGGATGACCAGGTCAGCCTGCAGGACTTCACGCTGTTCTCGGGTGACTACGGCGGAACGAACCAGCGCAGTGATTTCAACTGGGACGGCAACGTGAGTCTGCAGGACTTCACGCTGTTCTCGGGTCACTACGGCCACAACTAGTAGAGTGGTGGTCTGTACGGGCGTGGTTGTGTGACGTACTGACTTGACAGAGCGACGACGCTTTCGTTCTATTTCCCGACTCAAGGACATAGAGGGAACGACTGTTGCTAGACAGGGTGCCTGAGGGGGGTGATGCCCACGTACCTACTTACCTAGGCAACGGGACGAGGACAGAAGGAGAATGACATGAAGAGATTCTTTATTGCGCTGCTCGTGCTGGCGCTCGCGGTTCCCGCGCTCGCCGGCCAGAACCCGAAGCTCGGGATCTTCCTGGACCTGGACTCCGACACGGCGAACGCCGTCGTGAACACGGTGTGCCCGGAGGTGAACGAGACGTTCGTCGTCTACCTCTGTTTCGATAGGTTCGGAGAGGACGGCCTCGGTGGAACCGGAGTCGAGGGGCTGCTTGGCGCGGCGTTCAAGTTCGACAGAACGTTCGCGGGCTTCAAGCTCCTGCAGTCGAACCTGCTTCCCGGTCTTGATTTCGGCGACGTCGAGGTCGACGGCTGGGCGATCACGTCTGGCGCCAACTGCCAGTTCCCGGATGCGAACGGCGTGCTGATTGGCGCATCGATTCAGTACCTGTATCTCGGTGCTCCCGGCACGATCACGATCGTCCCGCATCCCATCGACGGCAACAGCGCCGCCGACTGCAACAACGAGCTCGATTTCTGGTGCGTCCACTCGATCCTCTCGAGCGACGTCTCTGGCAACTTCGGTGTCTGCGTAGAGCCGCCGGACGGCGACTGCCAGCAGCTGAGCCCGGTCGAGGACGCGACCTGGGGCGGCATCAAGGCTCTCTACCGGTAAGCTCGACCACACACCGGTACGGAACCGGACACGAACATGAGCGAGGGGCGGCCTGACACGGTATCGCCCCTCGCTCTTTCTTGTGGCGCGAAGCGCGCCTCGGGCGTGAGGGGACCGGGCATCGTGCATGGGGGTAGCTCGAGGCCCGAACCTCATGCAGGGGCATCACAGGCATCTGAGGGGCCCGGCCTCAGGGCGGGTGAGACTGGACCGCCCGCCAGGAAGGCCGAGATGCCGTAGTACACGAGGTATGGCGTTGTTCTTGGTCGGCTCCCTCCCTCGCTTTTCTGCGGTGTGACCCCCAATAAACTCTTCCAAAACGCTTCGGTCTGTGCTATAATCGCTAGGTAAGTGAGAGTAGTGAGACGGACACTCAGAGAGGGTCTGGGCGTCCTCGTGTTTGACAGACCGCAAGGAAGGAGGGAACTCAGCCGACTGAAGGATGTGTGTCTGGTGTTGTCTTCAGTTGCCTCTGAACACGGAGGAGTCAAATCGTGAAAAGGCTCTTGATTGCACTTCTGATTCTGGCGCTCGCTGCGCCGGTGCTGGCCGATCAGAACCCGAACCTCGCCATCTTCCTGAACACGGCCGCGGACGGCACGGGCGAGAACGAGGTCTGCCCCGCCGTGAACGAGACGTTCGACGTCTACGTGTGCTTTGACAGATTCGGCGACGGCGGCGGAATGCTCGGCGCGGCCTTCATGTTTGTGAGGACGTTCGCCGGCTTCAAGCTGGTTCAGATGAACCTGCTCCCCGGTCTCGATTTCGGCGACGTCGAGATCGACGGCTGGGCGATCACTGCTGGCGCGAACTGCCAGTACCCTGACGTGACCGGCATTCTCGTGGGCGGGATGTGCACGTATCTGTATCTCGGCGCTCCCGGCACGATCACGATCATCCCGCATCCGATCGACGGGAACAGCGCGGCCGACTGCGACAACCTGCTCGACTTCTGGTGCGTCGCGTCGGTGGCCTCGCACGGCTTCGAAGGTAACTTCGGCGTCTGCATGCCCCCGCCCGACGGCGACTGCGAGCCGATCGTTGCGGTCGAGGACGCGACCTGGGGTGGTATCAAGGCCCTGTATCGGTAAGCGTTCCGAGACGAGCTAGTATGCAGCACGAGAGACGGCGCCTTCGAGGCGCCGTCTCTCCTTTTGTGAGGGGGACGCGCCCTTCGGTCGGGTCGGGGCGCTGTTCCCTGACCGGCGGGAAGGCGGCGCTCTGTGCGGGCATCTCGGACTTCCGAGAAACGGACTTCCCAAAGCGCGGGGATCTGTGATATGTAGAGAGTGAGAAGCGTGAGCCTGGTGAGACGACCAACGGAGCATCTCGGATCATCCGACGAGCCCGTTCGGTGGAGGAGGGAGGGAAGTGTCTGTCGATCTGTGATCGGGTGTTGCGACCACCGCCCCACGTTCTGACGGGAGGATGATGATCATGAAGCTCTTGCTTGTTCTTCTTGTGAGTATGGAGCTCGTGGCGCCGGTGCTGGCCGATCAGAACCCGTACCTCGCGATCTACCTGAACACGGCGGCCGACGGCTCGGGCGAGAACGAGATCTGCCCGGCCATCAACGGCATCTTCAACGTCTACGTGTGCTTCGACAGATTCGGTGAAGGCGGCGGGATGCTCGGCGCGGCCTTCATGTTCGTGAGGACGTTTGCCGGCTTCAAGCTGCTGCAGACGAATCTGCTGCCGGGTCTTGACTTCGGCGACGTCGAGGTCGACGGCTGGGCGATCACTGCCGGCGCGAACTGCCAGTACCCAGTGGACGGGACTCTGGTCGGTGCGTCGATTCAGTACCTCTACCTCGGCCAGCCTGGCGTCATCGAGATAGTCTCGCACCCGATCGACGGCAACAGCGCGGCCGACTGCGACAACCTGCTCGACTTCTGGTGCGTCGCGTCGCTCGACTCGCACATCTTCTCCGGGAACTTCGGCGTCTGCATGCCGCCACCCGCCGCCGCGTACAGCAGCGCCTGCGAGCCGCTCCTGGTCCCGGTCGAGGGAGCGACCTGGGGCGGCATCAAGGCCCTCTATCGGTAGGCCGACCGAAACCAATTGAGATTGACGATGAGAGACGGCGTCCAGAGGGCGCCGTCTCTCGCTGGGTGCTCTCGGCGGATCCGCTGGGCGAGAGCCGGGGCTCTCCCTAGGCGGGGCCGCTCGCGGCCCCGTGAAGCGTGCGAGGATGGGAGGTGGCGCCGTCACGCGGGCGGACGGGCGTCACGTGCTGGCTGGGCCCGGGGGGGCTCGAGCGGTCGGAGAGCCCGGAGGATCGTCGGCCGGCGCCTCGCCCAAGGGATCTTCCCACGCACGCAGGACTGTGGTATAATGAGGTGAGAGACGGGTGCTCAGGAAAAGAACGATCGGAGCATAGCGACCCATCGACGAACTCATTCGATTGGGGAAGGAGGGAGGCATCCGTCGGTCTGCGTGGTGGTGACGTGACTCTTGACCGCACTGCAGTGAGGAGGATGATCACAGTGAAGCGACTTCTTGTTGTTCTCATGGTCACGGCGCTCGCGGCCCCCGCGTTCGCCGGTCAGAACCCCGACCTGGCGATGTTCCTGGATCTCGACAACGACACGGCGAACGTGCCTGTGAACGAGGTCTGCCCTGCCGTGAACGAGACATTCGTCGCGTACGTCTGCTTCGACTCGTTCGGCCCCAACGGCGGCCTGCTCGGCGCTGCGTTCCTCTTCCAGAGGACGTTCGCCGGCTTCAAGCTGCTGCAGTTGAACCTGATGCCGGGTCTCGACTTCGGCGACGTCGAGGTCGACGGCTGGGCGATCACCGCCGGCGCCGATTGCCAGTACCCGGACGAGAACGGCGTCCTGGTTGCCGCGTCGGTCCAGTACCTGTACCTCGGTGCGCCCGGCACGATCACGATCGCGCCGCACCCGATCGACGGCAACAGCGCCGCCGACTGCAACAACGAGCTCGACTTCTGGTGCGTGCACTCGATCGACGGGAACGTCGTTTCGGGTCACTTCGGCGTCTGCATGACGCCGCCCGACGGCAACTGCGCGCCGATCAGTCCGGTCGAGGACGCGACCTGGGGTGGCATCAAGTCCCTCTATAGGTAGACTGGGACGTCGCGGGCGGCGGTATCTCGCCCGCTGTCTTGTTTTCTGGGACAATCACAGGCCTCGAGGATGCGCCTTGCGCCCCCTCGGGGCCCGTGTTATGATATTCGGAAGGACGGAAGTCCATGAGGCAACTCAACTTGTGAGCCACTAGAGATCCAGGAGGTAGCTGAGGTGCTCGACCGCAGAGCGGTTCTTGTGTTGCTGGCGGCGCTTCTCGTCGCCGGCTGTGCCATGGTGGAGCGTGTGGAGCGCCCGTCGGGTCCGTTCGAGATCGCGGTGTTCGCGACGACGGACACGCGCGGAGAGCTCGAGCCGTGTGGGTGACACGGGGGCCAGAAAGGCGGGCTGGTCCGGAGGGCCGGCTACATCAATCAGGCGAGGCTTGAAACCCCTCTTACGCTTGTCATCGACGCCGGGAGCACCCTGACGCGCAGGGAGTTCTCGCGTGAGTTGGTCGACGCGACGAACTTGAGGGCCATGGTCCAGATCGGGTACGACGCGACGACGCTCGGCGCGCACGACCTGTACATGGGAATCGACTACCTGAGGACGCTGCTCGGGGAGGTTCCTCTGACCGTCGTCTCCGCGAACGTTCACGATGAAGCGACGGGTGAGCTCGTCGTCGAACCATACGTGGTGGTCGACAAGGGTGGGGTGAAGTTCGCCATCACGGGTGTGCTTGATTCCGAGATCGACCTGCGAACGCACCGGGACGTCGAGACGCACGGCGTCACGGTCGGCGAGCCCTACGAGGCACTCGGGGAGCTCGTGCCGCAGCTTCGCGAGATGGCCGATTTCGTGGTTCTTCTGTCGCACACGGGCCTTCCCAGGGCGAAGGACATCGTGGCGCAGGTGCCGGGGATAGACTTCGTCCTGGTCGGGAATCACAGCGCCTACTCGAAGGAGCCGTACGAGATCGAGGGCACCGTCTTCATCCAGCCGGGCTACAAGGGGCAGTACTTCTCGGACTACCGCCTGAGCTTCGATGCGGAAGGCGAGTACGCGGGCTACACCGGGACCTCGTTCCCGCTCGACGACAGGGTCCCGTCCGACGCCTCGATGGCCCTCCTTCTGAAGGAGCACAAGCTGGCCGTCGAAGCGGCGAGCAAGGACCGGGCCGCGGAGCAGGCGAGGATTCGCGAGGCGAAGAAGAAGGAACTCGAGGGGTACAAGGAATCGTGCATCGGCGTGAACGACTCATGCAGGCGCTGCCACGAGGCGCAGTACGAGAAGTGGGAGGAGACGGCTCACGCGCACGCCTTCGAGACGCTCGAGGAGGGCAACCAGTCGACCAATCCGGCCTGTCTGAAGTGTCACACGACGTGCTCTCTCAATCTTCCGGAGGACGGTTCCGTTTCCGTCGAGGTCTCCCTCCGGAGCGTGCAGTGCGAGTCGTGCCACGGCATGGGCACCGAGCACGCGCGCGACGGTTCGTACGGCGCGGTGGTCGAAGCGACGTGCGCGAACTGCCACGACGAGGAGAACAGCCCGGACTTCGATCTGGCTACGTATCTGCCAAAGGTAGCGCACTAGCCGCACCTGCACCGCTCGGCGCTGACGCGGTCGGAGCTGATGGAACCCAGCGTGAGGGACGGAGCGCCGCGACAGACGATTCGTCAGGGGTTGGTGGGAGGGTTCTTCACATGCTCCAGAAGCCGGCGCCGGCCGTTGTCGTGATTCTCCTGATCGCGACGGCGGCCCTTGCGAGTGGCCCTCGCGTCCTCGACTCGAACGAGAGCGAGATCCTGATCGAGCTCGTCACCGACGACTACTCCATCGAGAGCGTCGTCCACGGTGGCGAGCAGTTCTTTGCGGTCCGCGCGGCGGGCCACGATTGGACGACGGAGCCCGGGCTCCCGCGTCTCCCGATGAAGGGTGTCCTCCTCGGAGTCCCCTTCGGTGCGACGCCTTCGCTCGAGGTGGTGTCGGTCGAGACGGAGCGGCTCGGGCGCTACCTTGTGGAGCCCGCCCCCATCGAGGGGGTCTTCCGCCGCGAGGGCTTCGCGATACCGACCGAGGAGTACCTGCCGGATCCCGACTTCTACCGGTCTGGTCCGACGTACCCGTCCACGGTCGCGGAGCTCGGCGCGCAGTCGACGCTCCGGCATCAGAACCTCCTCCACGTTTCACTCAACCCCTTTCAGTACTCTCCCTCGACCGGAGAGCTGACGCTGCATCGCCGAATCGTCGTGCGTGTCCGCTTCGGGCGCGCAGGTCCCCCGGACGGCCTCGCGCCGGTGGCCGCCTTCGGGCGCGAGTGGGAGGGAGTCTACGCCGGGACGATCCTGAACTACGAGGACGCGAAGCGGTGGCGGATGCGGCCTGAGCCCACGCGCGCGCACATGCGGCCCCGGATGCGACAGGATCACGAGTCGTACCGCTTGGGGATCGACGCGACCGGCATGCACCGGCTCGACTTCGCCGAGCTCGCGGCCGAGGGCTTGAGCGGCACGCTCTCGATCGACGAGATCGCGGTCTACCGCCGGGCGTACGAGCCCACGGAGGACGACCCGTTCGTCGAGATCCCGACCGCGATCGTCGTG
>JALGVU010000150.1 GCA_025774545.1 bacterium
GTCGACCTCGCCCGACTCGTCGTCGATGTAGTCCGCGTCGTGATCGTGAACCGAGCCCGCGAACGCGCTAGCCTCCTGCCCATCCAGAAGGTCGGCGTCGAGACCGCTGCCAGCACCGTCGTTGTCGGCCGTCCAGACCGATCCCGCGATCTTCGCCGGATCGATCGCCGCACCAGCGGCGATGTCCGCGTCGATGAGCTCGCCGTCCGCGACCATTGCGCTCGTCACCGCGTCGGCCTGTCCCTCGTTCACGAAGACAGCATCGTGCGCGCTGCCGTCCGCGTAGGGGGCGGTCAGTTGAACCGCGTCGCCCGTCACCTCGAGCCCGGTCCCGGCGTTCACCTGGAGATCATTCAGACCGTCCTCGGAAAGACCGTCTCCGGCGAGGTCGGCGGCCACGACAGAGACCTCGTCATCCGCGACCTCGATGGCGTCTCCGGCCCCAACCGCGAGGCCGACGTCTCCCGCCGTCCCGCCGCCCGTGAGGCCTGCGTCGGCCGACACACCGGTGATGTCGCCGGCCGTGGGCTCCTGCCACGATGCCACGCCGCCGGGATCGGAGGTCAGGACGCGTCCATCACCCGCACCGGTCGGAATCTCGAGTCCCGTCGCCCGCACCGTTCCATCGACGTCGAGCTTTTGCGTGGGTGCGTCCGTTCCGACGCCGACGTTGCCAATCAGTCGGTGGATGTTGTCACCCGAGATCTGCCAGTCGTCGTCCGCGGCGAAGTCGGCGTACCTGGCCCGAAGCGCGTACGGCGCCGCCGTCAGCTCGATCCTCGGGGCAAGCGCCGTCCCTTCCCCGAAACGCACCTCGAGCCAATAGGGAACATCGAACGGAAGGTCCAGATGGACGTTGCTTCCGATCACGGCATCGAAGATCCCGCCCGACACCTGGACCGTCTGAACCTCCTCCCAGAGCGCCTCTCCTCCTTCGGGCACATCGAACAACGTGAATCGGATCGTGTAGTCACCGTCCGGCGCCGGCTGTCCGGGCGGCTCCTCGAGCACGCCTTGGTAGCTCATCATCCGTGGGCCAAGACCCGCGCTCCCCCCGGCCGCTGCCAGCACCACGAGAACCGCCAGAGCAGTTGATACCCCTCTCATCGTCGCGCCCTCCTCTCCTTCAGCGTCTCCGCGTGAGTCGAAGCGAGTGAACGTCGATGCCCCTCAAGCCCAGGCAATGCATTCGCCCAGCGGCTTCCTGGGCGCGCCAGAGCGGCACCGGCGGATAGACACATGATTCAGTTATATCACAATTTACGTACATTGTCAATGGCGGGAGCACGGAACTAGGCAGCGCATGGGTACATCGTGACCCACCCAGCCGGGTGAGGAAGCTGACCTGCTCCGGGCTTCGCCCCAACCGGCGCGTTCAGCAGCGCTCAGTCGACCGGGTGACCGACCGCGCGGAAAGCGAGGCAGAGGTCAGTTGCTCCGGGGGGGGGGGCGCAGCAGCCACGGCTCCCAGAAGCGGGACGGCGCCCCCGAGGGAGCGCCGTCCTATCAGAAGAGGCCTGTCCAGTGAGGCGAGCCCCGCCCGTGGCCTGCTATTCGTGATCCGCTACTGGCTCGACGAATCGCTCCCGCGATCCGAGCGGTCGTCCATCGGGACGGATTCGCTTTGCGCCCGGCCGGAGACGATCCGCTGCTCCTCCTCGTGGTCGACGGCCATCGTCGGAGGCAGCCCGTAGGCCTCCGGGTGGAGATACTTGCCCGACTCGTGCGACGGTTTGTCCTCCTCCACCGGGACGCGGTGCACCTCCGCGTACGGATCGTGCCGGATGCCCGTGATCATCCAGGAGACCTTCATGCCGGGATCCCCGCCGGCGATCCTGAACCGGTTGCCCGCGATCTCGTCGGCGACGTAGAGATTGGGTCCCGGCGCCCCGATCGCCGTGAGCTGATAGCGGAAGTCGCGGTTGACCGCCTCGAACCACTCCGGCAGATCGACCCAAGCCATGCCCTGAGCGTCGAGCACCGTGACGCCGTCGTAGATGTTCTTCATGTCCGGACTCTCGACGAAGGAGTGATACAGGTATCGGTTTGCCGGATCGAGCGGATGGTCGATCTTGAACGCCCCCCCGCCCTTGGTGAGGGTCCCCGTCACGTGCACGTCACCCGCGAAGTAGCCCGCGTGGCTAGCCGTGCCGCCGGAGGCGGTACCATAAACGCCGCGGTTCACGCCGGACCCTATCGCGTAGCCGTAGATTCCGCAGTTTGTCCCGGAGCCGCCGGTCACCCGGCCGCGCACGCCGTAGTAGTCGCCCACGCCCCGAGCGCCAACGTATCCGCTCACGCCGACGTAGCCGCCCTCGAAGTAGCCGCCCAATCCGTAGTAGTCCGCGGGCACGCTCTTCCCGTAGATCGCTACCACGTTGTCCGCAACATCGCCCGTGTGTTCGGCGTGCACGACGTGCGCGTCGTCGCCCGTGTGGCTCGACCAGAAGCTCCCCGCCGACGTCGTGTCGCTCGTCACGTCCACCGTGCCCGTCACGGTGACGTCGCCAACGACGTCGACAGGCCCGTCGATGTCCGCGCCTCCCGCCGAGGAGATGCGGCCGTCACCATCGACCGAGAACTCGACGTTCCCGACTCCGCGCTCGCACTCGAGGAACTGGAAGTCGTCCGGCGCGTTGCTCGGAGCGACGATCTGCACCATGTCGGCCGACGTGAAGACCGCGCCGGCCGCCACGAGGTTGATGAGCTTGCCGTTGGCGCCACCGTAACTGCTCTCGACATGGAGCACCTCGCCCTCCGACGGCCTCCGCACGTCGAGCGCGGCCTCGGGCGTCTGCGTCCCGATCCCGACCGTCGTGCCGGCGTTGAAGATGCTCGATGACCCGATCGTCTGCGAGCCCGTGAACTTCGTCACGTAGTTCGAAACCCCGGTGCCGCCGATACCGCCGCTCGCCGGTTGCCACGTGCCCTCGCCCGAACCGTCCGAGGTGAGGACGTGGCCCGCCTCCGCGCCCGTCGGCATCTCGAAGCCGCCTACGTGGGCATCGTCCTCCGTGTAGACGCCCCAGATCTTGGCACTCTCGTCGCGGTAGCCGAGGGCGGCCCAGGTCGTCCCGTCGTAGCTCGAGCCCAGCACGCCGCCGGTCCTGTTGGCGTCGTACCACGTGTATCCCGCGACGCCGAACGTGTAGGCGTCGCCGTAGAGGTTGTAGCCGGTGATCGCGTTGTTCGTGTCGAAGTGGTGATACCCGACCCCGGGGCTGGGAGTGCTCCGCGAGCGGTAGCCGTAGATCGCGGCGCGGCCCGTGCCCAAATCGTCGGTGTCGTAGAGCCTCGCGTAGAGGACCTTCTGATTGCCACCCGTGACGTAGAGCTTGTTGACGCCACGGTCCGACCCCCGCTCGCGACTCCCTTCGGACTCGCCGCCACCGCGTGGCGTGGCGCCTATTCCGACGGAGCCCACCACTCGGTAGATGTCGGCGCCGTCATAGAGCCAGTCCGCATCCTCGCCTCCCTCGGCCGAGATCGTTATCGTGTTCGCGCCGTCGTCCGGCGTGATCGTCACGTTCGAACCTGCGATGAGATCGATGTCGCCCGCGTCGTTCGTAACGCCGTCCACGCTGCCCACGACGTTCGGGATGATCATGTCGGCCGTGACGACGTTGGCCTCCCCGTCGTTCACGAATCGGTAGTCGTACGCTCCTCCCGTCAGGTAGTTGGCCGTGAGCTGTAGGTCGTCGTCCGCGATCTCGAGACCGAGGCCCGCGTTGACGTCGAGCGTCGCGTCGCCGATCTCGGCTCCGCCCGCAAGTCCGTCGCCGGCGTAGACGGCGGTGATGTCGCCCGAGCCGGACACGGGCTGCTGCCAGGTCGCCCTGCCCACGCCGTCGGTCGTGAGGACGAACCCGTCTGCCGCGCCCGTCGGCATCCTGAACGCCGTGACGCGAGCCGTTCCCACCACGTCGAGCTTCGTTCCCGGCGTGGTCGTCCCGACGCCCACGTTGCCCGATGATCGGTAGACGTCGCCTCCGTCGATCACCCAGTCGCCGTCGTCGCCGCCGGTGGACGAGATCGTTATCGTGTTCGCGCCGTCGTCCGGCGTGATCGTCACGTTCGGGCCCGCGACGAGATCGATGTCTCCCCCGTCGTTCGCGACGCCGTCGAGGCTGCCCACGACATCGGGGAAGATCATGGCGGTCGAGACGGCGTCGACCTCACCCTCCTCCACGAAGCGGGGATCGTAGACGGTCCCCGTGACGTATTCGTCCTTGAGCTCCACCTTGCCGTCGGCGATCCGGAGCCCCACGCCCACGTTCACGTCGAGGTCGTTGTGCCCGTCGGCGACGAGACCGTCGCCGGCGAGATCGGCCGCCGACACGGAGACCTCGTCGAGCGCAACGACGATGCCGTCGCCCTCACCGACCGAGAGATAGGCGTCGCCGCTCGCGGCGCCGCCCGTGAGCCCCTCGTCCGCGATGACGGCCGTGATGTCGCCCGTGCCGGCGCCCGCCTCCTGCCACGAGGCGTTACCGGCGGCGTCGGTCGTCAACACGTAGCCATCGGCCGCCCCGGTCTGCATCGTGAGGCCCGTCGTCCGCGTGGTGCCGGCGACGTCGAGCTTGGCGGCCGGCGTCGCCGTGCCGATCCCCACGTTCCCCGTGGTGCGCACGACGTTGGCACCGCTCACGTCCCAGTCGTCGTCGGGCTCCGCCTCGTCGGCGTACGCCGCTCGCTGCGCGTACGGCGCCGCGGTGAGCTCGATCCTGGGCATGAGATCGGGGCCGCTCTCCAGCCGCACGTTCAACCAGTAGGGAACGTCGAACGCAATGTCGAGAGGCGTCAGGCTCCCCAGCACGACGTCGAAGATCCCGCTCGACACCTCGACCGTCTGCGTCTCCTCCCAGAGCGGATCCCCCCCATCGGGCACGTCGTAGATGGAGAATTCCATCGAGTAGTCGTCGTCCGGCACCGGCCCACCGGCGTTGCCGGTGAGTACCCCCTGATAGCTCATCGTCTGGGGAACAACGCCCGCGCTTCCTCCGGCCGCTGCCAGCACCACGAGAACCGCCATCACGGCGGACACCCCTCTCATCGTCACGCCCTCCTCTTCTCCAGCGTTGCCGCGTGGGTCGTAGCGATCATCAGCCGTTGCCCCTAAGGCCCATGCAATGCACGGGCCCGGCCGCCGGCCCGACGGGCCGGATCGACACGGGCAGATAGACATAACATTCAACTATATCACAATCTGGGGAGATTGTCAATGGAGTGAGCGGCTGCGCGAGGTGACGCATGGGAACGGGGCACACGTGGGTGCGGCAGGCGAGCGACCGCAACCCGCGAGCGATCCGCGACGAGCGAGCGACCGCGGTGAGGGAGCCCCGCGACGGGTGAGCGCACGGTAAAGCGCACGCGTCACGCGCGCGGAGCATCCTTGAGCGCGCGGAGAAGCCGGTAGGGGACGTCGATCTCCCCCATCTCGATGTGAGACTTGTTGGAACCGTGGAAGTCAGTCCCGCCGGTCGCGAGGAGACTGTGCCGCGCAGCGAGAGCGTCGTAGTGGCCGACGAGGAGGGCAAGCTCGCGGTCGTCGATCAAGGGCTCGCCGTTGTGATACGGACGGCTCTTCTCGTAGGGATACCGCACCTCGAGGCCTCTGACGCCGGCCGCGGCGCACACCTCGACCACACCGTCGACGGCCGGATCGATCAGGTCGCCGCCCTTGGCGAACGTTGTGTTGTACGCGCCGGGATGTGCGAGCACCGAGACGCCGCCCGACCGACCGATGAGCGCCACCGAGTCCTCGAGCGAGAGGCTGAACTCCTTCGAGACGTGCCAGTCACCGCCGAACGAGGTTCGGTCGAAGAACTCCTCCACCGGGAACTCCGGATGGTGTCGTCTGAGCACCTTCCAGATGTGCGGCCGCCGCACCGTGTCCCCCGACGCCTCCGCGAGAACCTCGTCGGCCTCGATCGGGAGGCCGTTCTCGGCCAGCACCGCGATCTGCCGAACGAGCTTCCCGTTCTTCCCCTCCTGGAGCCGGTCGAGCGTGTCGGTCAGCTCCGCGTCGTCCGGGTCCACGAGGTAGCCCAGCACGTCGACCTCGACGAGCCCGCGGTCGGGATCGTGTGCGATGCCGATCTCGACGCCGGCAACGACCTCGAGATCGAGACGCCGCCCCTCGGCCATTCCCTCCTTCACGCCGCCGATCGAGTCGTGGTCCGTGATCGCGACGGCGGCCAGGCCGAGCGACGCGGCGCGCGCGACGAGCTCTGCCGGCGTGAGCGTTCCGTCCGAGGCCGTGGAGTGGAGATGGAGATCGATCCTGGCGTCGTCCCGTGGTGTCGGCAAGCGGACCTCCGTCCCTACACCTCGATGCCGAAGAGCCCCTTCAAGGCGAAGCCCGCGGCGACCGAGACGACGAAGAAGATGAGGAGCCAGTGGAGCCTGAG
>JALGVU010000151.1 GCA_025774545.1 bacterium
CGTGATCGTTGTCTTGGGATTGAACGGGTTCGGCACGTTCTGGTCCATCCCGAAGCTCGTCGGCAGCTCGTCCTCCGGCACGTCCGTCCCGTACGTCGTCACGATCCCGAACGCCAGGTCGATCGACTGACCCGCCATCTCGTGCGTCGGCGGGTAGATCAGCTCGAACCAGTCGCCCGCGAAGGGCTCCGTTCCGATACCCCACACCGCGTCGTCGTTCCAGGGCTCGAGCGATGTCTTCCACCCGAAGCCGTGGCCTGGGTAGTCCGGCGACACCTGCAGATCGAGCCAGTACACGCGCGGCTGGAGCGGGGTACCGATCTGGTGGAACGCGGCGTCGGGTTCGATCTCGAAGGTGTAGAGCCAGCAGACCGTGTCCGCCGGGAACGTGTAGTCCTCCGGTGGATTGAGCCAACCCTCCTCGATCCCCTCCTCGTACCGCTCGGCCGTGTAGCTGCCCGGACCGAACGGCCGGATCCACAGGGGGTCACCCGGCATGCTGTATCCGGTCGGGCTCTCGTCCTCCGGGATGTCCTCGTGGATGCTCAGCGTGAACGCCACCGGTCCGGCAGGAAGGTCGTCGCCGAGCCAGGATCCCCAGACGTAGATCTCGGTGATGCGACCCGGGTACTCGCAGAGGAAGTCGTCCGCGAGGATGTACTCGGTCGTCGCGTTCACGTCGATTCCCGTCGGCGCCAGGTCCGGATGCTGGATCCACTTGACCTGCTTGGGGTCCTCGATGTCCACGGTGTGGTCCTCGACCTCACCGTCGTCGGCCGACCCCGTGAACGATAGCCCTCCGTCTGAGCTGAACCGGAACCGCGCAAACGTAGTGCCCGGGACCGCAACCGGCGGCACGGAGAACGTCAGCCGGTTCACGCCGGCGACCAAGGGCTCGCTCGCGAAGATCTGATCGAACGGCTGCACCCAGGTCCCGTCGCCCTGGAAGTCGATCCAGGCGTCGAGCATGCCCGGTGCGGAGGCAACCACCCTGACGCGGCCCGTCCCGCCGGGAACGATCCGGAACGGGAACCTGACGCCATCCTCGTCATCGAGAGCGAAGGAGTCGTCGCCCAACGCCGCCGGATCAGGTTGTCCGTTGATCTCGTAGTCGATCGAGGCGCCGAGGTGGAACCCCGTCGTGATCGCGTGGCTCGCTCCGTCGTTCGCCCTGAGCGTGGGGAACGTCGGGTCGGGAGCGTCTCCCCAGTCGACGCGGACGATGTTCAGCAGGTGATCCTCGACCTCGCCGTCATCGGCCGGCCCATCGTACGGGAGACCGCCGACGGAGCTCACGCGGAACCGAGCAAAGGTCGGACCGAGCTGCGCGTCCGCAGGCACGACGAAGATCAGCGTCGTGGGTCCACCGGCGAGCGGCTCGCTCGCGAAGATCTGGTCGACCGGGTCCGCCCAGTCGCCGTTGCCGTAGAAGTCGATCCACGCGTCCAGGAGCGTCGGCCCCGATGAGGTGACCTCGACGGCCGCCGGTGAACCGGGAACGACGTGGCTTAGGAACTCGACGCCGTCCTCATCATCGGCACCGGCGAGATCGTCTCCGGTCGCCGTCGCGTCGGGCTGCCCGTCGAACTCCGTGTCGATCCAGCTCCCGAGGATGGGGGGAACCATGGGGTGCCTCGCCCCGTCGTCGTCGCTGATCGTCGGGTAGGGCTCCGGCGCGTCGCCGTAGTCGAGAGGCACCACGTCCTGGCCGCCCGTGATCATGAACGCCAGATCGATCGACACGCCCTCGAGATCGTGGCCCTGAGGATACCGAAGCTCCCACCAGTCACCGACGAAGGGCTCCGCGCCCTCGATCCAGACGGCGTCGTCGTTCCAGTGCTGGGTGGACGTCTTCCACCCGAACTGGGCGCCCGGATCAGCGGGGAATGCCTGGAGATCGAGCCAGTAGACGATCGGGTTCCCCGGCGTCCCCTCCTGGACGAACGCGTCGGCCTCATCGATGTAGAAGTCGTACCGGTAGCACGTGAAATCCGCGGGCCAATACCACGAGCCTCCGGGCGTGTACCACCCCTCGAGCAGATCGGTCGCCCACGGCTCGACGAAGAAGTTGCCCGGCACGAAGGTCCGGAGCCACAGGAGCTCGCCCGGCATGCTGTAGCCGGTCGGGCTCTGGTCCGCGGGGATGTCCTCGTGGATGCTCAGCTTGAACGTCACCGAGTCCGGGCTGGTGCCGAACGGGAGGTACTCCTCGTTCCACGAGCCCCAGATGTGGATGTCACGGATCGGGCCGGACTCGTTGCACGGGAAGTCGTCAGCGAGAAGGAGCGGGTTCGTGGCGTTGACGTCAAGGCCGAGCGTGCTGAGGTCCGGCGGCTGGACCCACTTGAACGTGTGGTTCCCCTCGAGCGGCAGCATGTAGTCTTCAACCTCGCCGTCGGGCGCCGGTCCGTCGTACGGAAGCCCGCCGACACTGCTGAGTCGGAACCTCGCGAACGTCTCGACGCCGTAGGCCGCCGTCGTCGGTACCGCGAAGGTGATCGTGGTCACCGTAGGAGCGACGGGAACCGCCGCGGCGATCTGATCGCCCGGCTCGGCCCAGCTCCCGTCGGCGCCGAAGTCGATCCACGCGTCGACGAAGCCGTCCGCCGAGACCGTCACATCGACCGTCGCTGTCATTCCGTGGATGAGCGGCGTCGTGAGGAGGACGCCGTCCTCGTCATCGATCCCAGCTCGGGATCGACGGCGGTTCCCATGTACAGGGCGGGATCGATCGCGTGACTCGCACCGTAGCTCGACTCGAGCGTCGGGTAGTTCGGATCGGGCGCGTCGCCCCAATCCACGTCAGTCGGAGCGAGACTCGTGATGACGAATGCCAGGTCGATCGAGCCACCGACCCACATGTGTCCCTCTGGGTAGATCAGCTCGTCCCATTCGCCAGAGTACGGTTCCACTCCCACGGTCCAGACGGCGTCGCCGTACAGGTTGCCCTCGAAGTTCAGCCATCCGAACGAATCGGCGGGGTCGAGAGGCTCGGCCTGCACATCGAGCCAGTAGATGATCGGGTCCGTGAACGTGCCCTCCTGGAAGAAGGCCGTCGCCGGATCGATGAAGAAGTTGTACTGGAAGAACTCGATCGCCAGCATCTCCGTGTAGGCCGACGGCGGATCGAGCCATCCGTTGATGAAAGGCGGGACCCATGTCCGGACCAGGAAATCCCCAGGCCCGAATACCTGGGTCCAGAGCACCTCGCCCGGCATGCTGTAGCCCGTCGGGCTCTCACTGGCGGGGACGTTCTCATGAATGCTCAGCGTGAAGGTGACGTCCTCCTCGGGCGCAGAATCCAGCCAGCCACCCCAGATGTGGATGTCGGTCACCCAGCCTGTTTCTCTGCACTCGAAGCCGTCGGCCAGGATGTTGGGCGTCGTGGCGTTGACGAACAGGCCGAGGAGCGGAGTCATGAGAGGTTCCTGCAGGTACTTGTACGGGTCGCCGAGGTCCCAGTCGGCCTGAGCCGGCACGGCAACGGCGAGCGACAAGAGCACGAACGCCAGCACGAGAGCGACTCGCATGGTACCTCCCCCTTCCATGGGACCAAGACCGCGGCGTCCGCCCGCAGACCATCCTCAGCCCTGGTCGGTTCAGCTGTCGGAGTTTGTCGCCGCCGTGAGGTGGGTCTCGTCCGGCGGCGATGGCGCAGAGTATAGCACGCGTGGCAAGTTCAGTTCAAGGATGTCCGACTATCGTCGTCGCGTTTCAGTCATCGTGGGGGGGACCCAGCTGAACGACTGACTGAACGCTCATTTGAGAATCGTCAGCTTCACCAGCTGCTCTTCACTTCCCCCGACCGAGAGCTTCGCGAAGTAGACCCCACTCGGGAGATCGTCGCCGCGATCGTTCCGGCCGTCGAAGACGAGCTCGTGCTCCCCCGGTTCGTACGGATCGCCGGCCGCGAGCCGCCGCACAACGCGACCTCCGGCCGTCACGATCTCGAGATCGACCGAGCGCGGTCGCGCGAGAGCGAACCCGATGGTGCTCTCGCCTTCGAACGGATTCGGAGACGCCGGGTAGAGGCGCGCAGCGTCCACCCCCTCCTCGACACCCGTGTTCGGCGCCGACTCCATCCGGTACGAGAACCTGCGATCGGATCCGCCGAAGTCGCAGTTCGGGAAGGAGATCCCGATCTCCTCGATCGCGCTGAAAGGGTAGCCGAGCGTCTTCTCACCGTTGCCGCTTGCGCCGGGCTCGACCACGTCGAAGGCGAGCCTTCCGTCCAAGAGCTTCACGATGACCTGGGGTCGGAAGTCGGTGTACTCGTCCCCGAAGAAGAGGATCTTCGGATAGTCGGGAAGCTCGGAGAGGGTGTGATGCCGCGCGTAGCGCGTGGCGAGATGGGGCACGAAGCCCGTCTCCTGTCCCCCGAGCCCCTCCACTTCGAGCCACGTCACGGCCGTGTTCAACCCCGCGGCGTCGGCGTAGCCGTAGCCCGGGACGGCACGGTCGCCCGTCAGGTAGTTCCAGCGCGTCCACGCCGCCATGACCTCGGGCACGCTGCTGCCGTATCCCGCGACCGCGAAGTCATAGCTGTCAAGCATGCGTTCACCCGCGTGCTCGTGCCTGCGGTCCCAGAGATCGACGATGAGCTGGTTCTCCCACGTCTCGGTCATGAAGATCTGCCACAGGCAGTCGTCGTAGCCGCCCGTTCCGCCATCGTCGAGCGATTGCTCTGGGTTGTTCAGCGGGCTGCCCGGGACGTCGACGAAGTTGAAGTAGTCGTTGACCTGTGGGTAGACGACCTCCTCCATCCACGTCGCGTCGACCTCGACCCAGCCGCCCTCCGACCAATGGCTGTTCGTGTACTGGCTCCCGTGCTTGAACTCGTGGGCGGTCGTGACCTTCGCGGCGCCCTTCTGATCCCCCTCCGGATCGTCGTTCGGCGGGAACCCGTAGAAGTTGTTGTTCAGGACGATCCGCGTCGTGCCCTCGTAGAGCGTGCAGTACCCGTAGGCTCCCATGTTCTCGAACCCGACGAGATAGAACCCCTCGACGAGGTCGGGAGCCATGAAGCCGAGCTCGACGATCTCGGCCTGCCAGCAGTAGTCGCAGTAGTCGGCGCACCACTCGACGAAGTCGGGCACGCCGTCCTCGTCCTCGTCGTCGGGCGGGACGGCGTCCCCGCCCTCGAGCTCGTACGTGAGCTTGAAGATGCCCCCGGGTGAGACCAGCTCGAAGCGGCCGCGAAGCGATTGGTCGAGGTTCTCCCGGAGCGCGTCCTTCGTGGCGTCGCTGACGGCAGGGTCTCCGAGCACCGACGCGATCAGCACGGTCGCGCTCTTCAAGGGAAGATCGCCCTCGACGAGGAACCGCGCATCGACGCGGACAGGATCAAACACGGCGTGGATCCGCTCGAGCGCGGCCTCATCGGGCGTCAGGCTGCCTGCCACCTCGGCATCATCGATCCTCGCGAGCGTGCGGTTCGATGCGAGCGCGGCGCTCGGCGCCATGAGCAGCGCTGCCGCGGCGACCAACGTAGCGATGACAGCTGAGAGCGAGACGTGGAGCGGGCGCATGGCTCGGCCTCCTGGTGGTTGGTGGTACTTGGTTCGTGGTCCGTCGTCCTCCGGGCGGATTCAGGCTGGGCGTTCCTCGCCATGTCGGACAAGCGCGCGGCGCGCCTCCTCCTTGATTGTAGCACGTGTTATGTGTCGGAGCCAGGCGGGTGCTGGAGTGCCGGTGGCGGCTGAGCCGATCGGAGCGGGGCTCGGAAGAGAGCACGTAGGAGCGGTTGCGGACACGATCAGTCGTCCGGCGATTCCCCGATCTTCAGGATCACGAGCGTCACGTCGTCGGCCTGCTGCTCGAGCTGCGAGAACCCGCGGACGGCCGCGAGCACGGCTTCGCCGATCCCCTGGGCGGTCTTGTCACGATTCTCGGCGACGACGACGCAGAGCCGCTCCGGCTCGAACTCCTCGTCCGCCGGGTTCCTCGCTTCGGTCACACCGTCGGTGTAGAGGAAGAAGACGTCGCCGTGAGAGAGCCTGAGCCCGTGGACCGTGTAGTCGGTCTCGGGCACGAAGCCGAGCATGAAGTCGCCGTCCTCGATCATCCGGACGGTCCCGTCGACCGACACGAGGATGGGCGCGTCGTGTCCGGCGCGCACGAACCGCAGAAGATGCGTCTCCTTGTCGTACTCGCCCAAGAAGAACGTCACGAACTTGCCGGCGTCGGTGTTCTGGTAGACGAGCTTGTTCAGGTGGTCGGACGTCGCCTTAATGTCGAACGGCTCCGTGAAGACGTGGCAGTGGAGGCCCGCCTGCACGTTCGACATCACGAGCGACGCGGGAAGCCCCTTCCCCGAGACGTCCGCGATGCAGATAATGAGCGGACGCCCGTCGCCCAAGTCGATCGCGTCGAAGTAGTCGCCCGAGACGGCGAGCGAGCTGACGTTGATCCCCCAGAGGTCGGCGCCGGGGACCGTCGGGATCTCGTCCGGGAGGAAGCGTTCCTGCGCCTCGCGCGCGAGCCGCATCTCCTTCTGCACGCGCTCGTTCTCGACCTCCTCGAGATGGAGGTCCTTCGCCGTGTCGACGTACGACCGGATGATCGCGTGCGCGCCCGTCAGGAAGACGCACCCGAAGAGGAGCCCCGCCGGGAAGATGTAGTCGGCGTGCGCGTGCACGACGCCAGTCGCGATGAGCGACACGGCGATCACGCCGATCACGGCGAGCGCCGCGCGGGTCGGGTACTTCTTGGGGATCGCCGCGATGCAGGCGACACACCAGAGCACGTTCCAGAGGAGGGTCGCGAGCCACCCCGCGTCCCTGATCGGCGCCCCGCGAAGAAGCGTCTCCGTGATGGACGCAAGCACGACGACGCCCGGAAGGCCCGACGCCTCCACGCCGTGACCCAGAAGCTGCCGCCGCGGCACCGAGACGAAGTCGGTCGAGGGGTCCTCGACGAGCCCAATGAACGCGATCCGTCCATCGATGAGCGGGAAGAGCGACTCGTCGCCCTCGAGGACGGCTCTGTAGGAGACCGTCGGAATGCGGCGCTCGACCGTCGGGAACTCGATCGGAATGGGTTCCACCAGATCGAAGTCGGCGAGCTTCGCCGGGAGCGTCTTGAGCCCGAGACGCCCCAGCCTCGGATCTGCCTCGAGCCGCCTGATGATCCCGTCCGCGTCGGTGAGAACGTCCGCGATGTACGCTCCCTCGGCCGCCGCCACCAGGACCGAGTCCGGCAGCGTCGCGCGGAGACGGATGCTCGCGTCGCCCTCGCCGGTCACGAGCCGCTCCTCACGGAGCGACATCACGAGATGGACGTTCCCGACCTCCTCGAAGACCTGGGCAAGCTCCCCCGGCGCCTCGGCGAAGAGGTCCGGGTTGAACGCGAGGTCGAAGACGATCGCCCTCGCACCGGCACGGTCGAGCGTGCGCGCGACCTGGGCGTGCTCGACGGTGTGGCGGGAGAGAGGGAAGACGGGACGCTCGAATGCGTCATCGCGCGTCGCGCGGTCGATGCCGACGACCACCACCTCGGTCCAGGGAGCGACGGGACGCTGCGAATGAAAGAAGTTGAAGAACCGGTCGCTCAGGGGATCCCAGAGCACTGGTCGAAGGACGTAGGCGAGGGGAATCAGATAGAGGAGCGGGATGAGCCGCCTCGCCCATCCCGCCCATGTTCTTCGTGACGAATTCACTCCTGTCCCCGCGTCGAGCTCAGATCCTCGTAGGCCTCACGGTAGAGGCCGAGATCGGCGAGCGCGCGGGCGCGCCACATCCTCGCAGAGCGCGAGAAGTCCGAGGAACCGATCGCCGCGTCGAAACGGTAGACGGCTTCCTCGTGAAGTCCGGCGGAGAGAAGAAGCACGCCGGCCTCGAGGTCGCTGAGGTCCGCGAGACCCGCATCGAGCTCCTTCTCGTCCTCGGGGGTCAGCACGCGGAAGGCACGCCAGCCGCTGTCGCCGTTCCATCCGGCGATGTCGGCGCTGACCTTCCACACGTACTCCTTGCCCGGCTCGAGACCCTCGAGCACGACGCAGTTGTCGCGCGCGGTCTTCGCGATCTCGTCGCCGACCTCAGGCGCCACGACGACCGAGTAGCTGTCCGCTCCTGCGACGGTCGACCAGCAGAGCCGGGACGTCCCTGAGCGAACCGCGCCTTCCGGCGCAGGGAGGATCGGGGCGGGCGCGTCGGCTTCGATCGCCCAGTCACGGCCGCCGCGGGTCGTCAGTGGACGCCGCCTGCTCTCGCCGATCCAGGCGTTGAGCTGACGCTTGACCCACGACGTGACACTCCCCACCACACCCTCGCCCGAGGCCGTTGCGAGAACGAGCTCACCGGGTCCGACGAGGTCGAATCGCTCTCCGTCCGGTGTGAACCCGCTGCAGCGCGCGCCCTCGGGGACGATGACCGTGTCACTGTTGCGAAGCACGTACCCCTCGGTCGCTCGCTCGGCGGAACCGGCACGGTCGATGACCACGTCGCCGGCCGCGGAGATCACGAGCCCGGTCGCCGTCTCCTCTTGCGAGTCCTGCGCGAGCGCCAGCGGCACCGCGAGGACGAGGAGAAGCGCGACCACGATCGCTTGGAGACGGGGGATCATGATGGGCCTCCTTCCTGAATGATCGCTCCGTGTGAGTGATGGAACCACCTCAACCTTACCGTTCGGGAGGCTCCGGGTCAAGAGCACGCCTTCCAGACCGCCCGTCCTCCCGTAGCTCCGTTCCCTTCGCCACCCCTTGCACCCGGCCTGCGGACTCGCCACCGTTCCCTTGCTCGCGCGTATTCGCTTTTGGTCGGGGCCTTCGCCGCAGGTCGGGTGCAGGGTTGTATTTTCAATCGCTACCCAGAGCGGCTGCTTGCTCCACCCTAAATACACCTGCCGGCGAAGGGGGGTTTGAGGTAATCGCCCCGGCCTGAGCGGAGTCGCGAACCGACCAGCGAAGTCGCGGATCGGCCGCGGGG
>JALGVU010000472.1 GCA_025774545.1 bacterium
GCGGCCGCCGAGACCCGTCAGTTCACCTCGACGGCGGCGGCGAGGCCCGCGAGCCACTCCTCGACCCCGTCCGCGGGGACCTCGAGCGCCCGCCTCGTGCTCGGCACGACGGGGTACCCGCCGACGTCGGTCTGGCTCTCGATGATGCGACCGGTTCCTTCGCGCACCTCGCGGACGATCCGCGCGTCGACCGCGTCGCGGTCTCTCGGCCGCGCGCCGGCCGTCGCCAGCACACGTTCGAGGACGGCGCGCGCCGGGATCGGAACGAGGCCCTCCGGCCAGATCGGCTCCCGCCCGAGCCTCCGGAGACCGCTCGAGAGCGTCTCGACCTCGCGGCCCCTCGCGTCCGCCGTGATGTTGTCCTGGACGTAGACGTCGCCCCTGCCGACCACGAGCGCTAGCCCAGGTTTCGTCGCAGGACCGTGGATCATCACGTTGCCGACGACCGCGAGCCTCGCGTTCGTAGAACCGAGTCTCCCGAAGGCGCTCCCTCCGACCGCATCATCCGCTCCGATCGCCTTCGTGCCGGGGTTGTAGATGACGTTGTTCACGACCACGCCCGTCGTGCCCCCTTTGAAGTAGGGAGCGCGCTTCCTGTTGTGGGCGTAGAGGTTCCCGATGATCGCGACGTTCCGGCAGTAGTCGTGGATCAGCGAGCCCATGGAGTGCACGACGTCCCCGCGCGACGCGCCGAGGAGCCCCTCCGCAATGATGCAGTTGCTGAACGTGACGTCGTGGGACGTGCCGCTCGGCCCTTGGTTGTTGGGGCCGGACACGCTCATGTTCTCGTCGACTCCCCAGCTCACCGAGCAGTGATCGACGACGATGTTGTAGGCGGACGGGCCGAACGTCGAGATCCCGTCCGGCTTCCACGTGTCCTTCGTGGGCTCCCCCGCGTCTCCGGGACGGACGCGGATGTGTTGGACCAGGACGTCGTGCGTCTCGATCGAGAGCGAACCGCGGATGATCGTGATCCCAGGCGGCGGCCCCGTCTGGCCCGCGACCGTCACGAAGGGCTCAGTGACGACGGCGATCGTCTTCTCGAGATCGATGACGCCGCCGACCTCGAAGACGATCACGCGCGGCCCGCGAGCCGCGAGAGCCTCGACGAGCGACCCGGGCCCGCGAGCCGCGAGGGTCGTCACCCGAACGACCGTGCCGCCCCGCCCCGCGCGGGTGTGAATCCCGAATCCCTGCGCGCCGGGGAAGACCGGCGGTCCCTGCGGCGCGAATCGCGGCGTCGGGACCGCCATGACCGCGAGCGCGGCCAGCAGCTTCGGAAGTCGCTTCCAGAACGTCACGGCATTCTCCACGTCGGCGTCGAGCGCGCGTCCGTCGGATCACGCGCCCGTGAAACCTCTGACCAGCGCCTCGGCCGTCTCCCGCGCCCGGTCGCCGAGCTCCTCCGGCGTCGTGCAGCCCGCAAGCACGTGCTTCCCGACGATCTTGCACTGGCCGTAGTGCCCGATCCGCTCGAAGACCTGCTGGATAAGATCGGCGTTGTTCTCGAGCGGACCCGCGCAGGTCACGAGGAGTGCCACCGGTTTCCCGCCGACGAACGACTTGTAGTCCGGTCCGCCGTAGTTCTTGATGAGGCAGATGTGACGGTCGAGGAACGCCTTCATCTGCGAGGTGAATCCCCAGCAGTAGAGCGGCGACGCGTACACGACAGCGTCCGCTTCTATCAGGCGCTCGAAGAGCGAGGGTACGTCGTCGTTTTGGACGCACCCGGGCTCATCCTGGACGTCCATGCAGGCGCCGCAGGCGAGACACCCGTTCACGTCGAAGTCGACGATGTTGATCCGGTCGATCTCGTGCTCGTTGCCGTTCTTCCGAGGGCTTCCAAGAACCGCCGCGATCTTCATTGATTCCTCCTTATTCCGTCCGGCGCCCACTCCCGTACTGAACCGAGCCATGGTAACAGACGTCGGCGACGCGGGCCCAGCGCGAAGAGACGTCGCGAACCGTCTCCTCCACGTCCGCGCTTCGTCGTCTGGATCCTCCTCCCGGCGCGCTGAACCCTGATCCTAGCGGTAGAGCCCCTTGATCCCGCCCCAGGTCGACGTCTCGACGGCGACGGCGCCGCAGCCGATCCAGTGCGCACCGATGAGTTCGCCGCACGCGTTGTTCTCAGGCGCGCACGGCGACGACTCGTCGATGGTGAAGTCGCCACCTGCCGCGTCACAGAAGAGGGGATCCTCGGAGATGTTCCCGTTCACCCCGTATTGGCCAACGACACCGCCGACCCAATCCCCTCCCGCGTTCCCATAGAGGTTGCAGCACGTGAGCGTCGCGGCAATGACAGATCGTAGCAGGTGACCACCGCGGTGTACCCGCTTCCGTTCCCCCAGAAGGTGCAGTTCGTGAACGTCGGCGCGCATTCGATCGAGACATCGATCGCGCCACCGATCGGTGAGGTGTTCGAGGAGAACGTGCAGAAGTCGATCGCAGGGTAGCAGTGCTGCTCGATGTGCATCGCCGCGCCCGAGTGCTCGGCGATGTTCCCGGAGAAGACGCAGCCCGTGAGGGTCGGGGAACAACTGCTCCGAATGTAGATGCCGCCGCCGTATCGACCGACGTTGTCGGCGAAGACGCAGTCGATGAGTTGAGCGTCGTGCACCTGCGCGAGGCCGCCCCCGCGCGTCCCGGAGTTCCCCTCGAACCTGCAGGCGACGAGTGTTGGTGTGTCCCCGCCGCACATCCCGGCGCCCGTGGGCGCCTTGTTGTCCGTGAGGACGCATCCCCAGATCGTGGGGGAGGTCGACTCCTCGCAGAGAATGGCTCCTCCGCGGAACTCGTCCCAGCCGCGGGTGATCGTCACCGCCTCGAGCACGGAGCCCTCGTCCTCGCCCGAGTGGAACCAGAAACCGCGGTGCGGTTCGGACTCGCTTCCCTCGCAGTCGAGGATGCACGTTTCTGGGTCGCCGCTCTCGGAGTAGATCAGGAGCGCCTTTCCCCCGTAGTCGAGATCGCGGTTGCCGTCGCCCTTGAAAGTCCCGTCAGCGAGTCTGATGGCGTCCCCGTCGGCCGCGGCATCGATCGCCGCCTGGATCGTCGGGAAGTCGCCGGTGCCGTCGGGTGCGACGACGAAGACCGCAGCCGCCGCGAGCGACGGCAGGACCAGCGGCAGAAGCGCGAGCAGCACAAATCGTCTCATCGCGGTCATCTCCCTCCTTCTCCGGCGGGACGCGCGCCCGCCCGGACATCCCCAGGGCTTCTCTCGGCCGCCGCGACCCTCGTCGCGATCAGGAACGCGGGCTCCCCGGAGGGGTAGTTCACGATGTGGAGCGGCCGGACGCGCTCTACCCAGTTCGGTCGGAGGATGTAGAGCATGCCCGGTTCGAGCATCTCGTCTGTGATGCCTCTCCCCTCGGGCGGGTCGATCACCGCGTACCGGCCCGGCCGTGCCGTCGCTTGGACGCTCGCGGGATCGGGGGCGGCGTAGAAGAGCGGAAACGCGTAGGCGAACGGGTTGTTGGCGTATTCCGACATGAGCCAGCGGTCCGGCGCGACGATCACCGTACCCTTGAAGGCGTCCGCGTTCTCCTCGCAGAACCCTATGGCCTCGCGGTACCCGTAGTCCCACCAGGGCGCCGCTTCTATCTTGTAGTGGACGGCGTAGCTCCGGAAGTGATGAACGCTCCCGAGCACGGCGACCACGACGAGGGCCGCCGTGAGGGCCCACCGGAGTGCGCGTCCGCGCGCGAGCCTCTCGACCCAGGCCCCATCGAGAAGCTCGACGAACGCCAGGGCCGCGAGGAGCTGGACCGCTGGGAGGAAGCCGATCGCCCGGAGCGCGTTCGGGACGTTGTCGGTCGTGAGGCTCCCCGCGATCGGAGCCACGAAGATCCAGAAGAGAAGGAGGACGTGGGCCTCCTTCCGGCGCCTGAGCGCGAGGACGACCCCCGCAACGAAAAGCGGGAACACGGCCCAGTTGAGCTGCCCGACGCCCGACGGGCTGTGCCTCAGATTGACGTCGCCGCGCGTCAGCAGGAATCGCGGCGAGAAGTGCGAAACGTAGTTC
>JALGVU010000152.1 GCA_025774545.1 bacterium
GAAGAATAGGAAGATGACGAAGAAAAAGAAGCAGAAGCCCAAGGCCTCGCCGAAGTCCGGCTCGAAGTCGGCCGCGCGCAAGAAGACGAAGGCGACGAAGCCTAGGTCCAAGGCAACGAAGCCTAGGTCCAAGGCAACGAAGCCTAGGCCCAAGGCGACGAAGCCCAGGCCCAAGGCGACGAAGCCTGGGTCCAAGGCGACGAAGCCTGGGTCGAAGGCAACGAAGCCCAGGTCCAAGGCGGCGAAGCCGAAGAAGGCGCCGGTAACGAAGCCGAAGAAGGCAGCGGCGAAGACGCCGGCCGCCAAGAAACCGTCGTCGCCGAGCGCGAAGAAGACGACGAAGGCGAAGGCCGCCTCCCCGAGGCCCAAGACCGCCGCAACGACGACGGGCGCAAAGGCGAAGAAGAAGACTCCGCCCGAGACGGCCGCGGCGAAGAAGCAGGCGACGGCGTCCGCGGGCGAGTCGATCGAGAAGCGCGTCGTCGAGGAGTTCCCGCTCGAGTCGAGGGACAAGCGCGAAAGGGCCTCGAGGCGGTGCGGCGCCGGCCGGCGATGTACATCGGCGACACAGGACGCCGCGGCCTCCATCACCTCGTCTACGAGGTTGTCGACAACTCGATCGACGAGGCGATGGCCGGGTTCTGCGACAAGATCTCCGTCAAGCTGCACAAGGACGGGAGCGTGACCGTCGAGGACAACGGCCGCGGAATCCCCGTCGACAAGCACCCCACGCAGAAAAAGTCGGCGCTCGAGGTCGTGATGACGATGCTCCACGCCGGCGGCAAGTTCGACAAGCACTCGTACAAGGTCTCCGGCGGCCTGCACGGCGTCGGCGTGTCGGTCGTGAACGCGCTCTCGGAGTGGTGCAAGGTCGAGGTCTCGAGGGACGGCACCGTCTACGCCCAGAGCTACACGCGGGGCACGCCCGACGGGAAGGTCAAGCCGATCGGCAAGCGCAAGAAGAGCGGCAACAGGACGACCTTCTATCCCGACAGCGAGATCTTCGAGGACATCGACTTCGACTTCGAGACGGTCACGTCGCGAACGCGCGAGCTCGCGTTTCTGAACGCGGGGCTGTCGATCGTGATCACCGACGAGCGGAGCGGCGAGTCCGTGGAGTATCGATTCAAGGACGGGCTCAGGCAGTTCGTGAAGTTCATCAACGAGAACGCGAAGCCGCTCCACTCGAAGATCGTCCACTTTGAGAAGACGAGAGACGACACGGTGGTCGAGGTGGCGCTCCAGTACAACGATTCGTACCACGCCAGCATCTACTCGTACGCGAACAACATCAACACCGTCGAAGGCGGGACGCACCTCACCGGCTTCAAACAGGCGTTGACGAGAACGATCAACACCTACGGCGAGAAGAACAACCTCTTCGGCAAGGGGGGCGCCACGGTGCAGGGCGACGACTGCCTCGAGGGTCTGGCCGCCGTCGTGAGCGTCAAGGTCAAGGAGCCGCAGTTCGAGGGCCAGACCAAGACGAAGCTCGGGAACAGCGAGGTCAAGGGGATCGTCGCGTCGATCGTGGGTGAGGGGCTCCAGGAGTTCTTCGAGGAGACCCCGTCGGTCGCGAAGAAGATCGTGTCGAAAGCGATCTCGTCGTCGCAGGCGAGGGCCGCGGCTCGGAAGGCGCGCGACCTCGCGCGCCGGAAGTCGGTCCTCGAGGGCGGCTCGCTTCCCGGGAAGCTCGCTGACTGCTCGATCACGGACCCCGACCTCTGCGAACTCTACCTCGTCGAGGGCGACTCGGCGGGCGGCTCGGCGAAGCTCGGCCGCGACCGACGCTTCCAGGCGATCCTCCCGCTCCGCGGTAAGATCCTGAACGTCTTCAAGGCGAGGTTGGACAAGGTCTTCCACAACCAGGAGATCGGCACGATCATCACGGCGCTCGGGGCCGGGGTCGGCGGAGTGGGCGTCGGCGGTGACGACGACAACGACAACGGCGGGTTCGATCTCTCGAAGCTTCGCTACGGGAGGACGATCATCATGACCGACGCCGACGTCGACGGCGCACACATCAGGACACTTCTCCTCACGTTCTTCTACCGGTTCATGCGGGAGCTGATCGAGACGGGTCACCTCTACATCGCTCAGCCCCCGCTCTACCGCGTGAAGAAGGGGAAGGAAGAGCACTACGCCTACGACGAGAAGGAGATGGCGAAGGTCTTGAAGCGCGTCGGCCGCGAGGGCGCGACGATCCAGCGGTTCAAGGGACTCGGTGAGATGAACCCGGACCAGCTCTGGTCGACGACGATGGATCCCGAGCGGAGGGTCATGCTCCAGGTTGCCATCGAGAGCGCCGCCGAGGCCGACCACGTGTTCAGCATCCTCATGGGCGACGCGGTCGAGCCCAGGAGGGAGTTCATCGAGACGCACGCGAAGCAGGTGCGCAACCTGGACGTCTAGGCTCCGCACGGCGGGCCCGCGACCTCAAGAGACTCAAGCGGGGGAACGATGCCACAGACCGAGAAGATCGTTCCGGTAATCATCCAAGACGAGATGAAGAAGTCGTACATCGATTACGCGATGAGCGTGATCGTGTCGCGCGCGCTTCCGGACATCCGTGACGGCCTGAAGCCCGTGCAGCGGCGCATCCTCGTCGCGATGGACGAGCTGGGACTCGCACACAACAAGGGCTACCGGAAGTCGGCCAAGATCTCCGGCGACGTCAACGGCAACTACCATCCGCACGGGACCTCAGCCATCTACGACGCGATGGTGCGGATGGCCCAGGACTTCTCTCTCCGGTATCCGCTCGTCCAGGGCCAGGGCAACTTCGGGTCGATCGACGGAGACAGCGCGGCGGCCGAGCGGTACACCGAGGCGCGCATGACGCGCATCGCCGACGACCTCCTCGCCGACCTCAAGAAGGACACGGTCGGTTTCGTTCCGAACTACGACGAGACGCGCCAGGAGCCGGTCGTCCTTCCGGGGAAGCTGCCGAACCTGCTCATGAACGGCGCCTCGGGCATCGCCGTCGGCATGGCGACGAACATCCCCCCGCACAACCTCCGCGAGCTGGTGGAGGGGATCACGCGCATCATCGACGACCCCGATTTCAAGGAAGAGGAGCTCCTCAAGATCGTCCACGGGCCCGACTTCCCGACCGGCGGGATCATCTTCGGGCGCTCCGGCATCCGCGACGCCTTTCTCACCGGCCGCGGGAGAATCGTGGTCCGGGCGCGCGCGAACGCCGAGACGCACGCCAACGGTGCGGAGTGCATCGTCATCACCGAAATACCGTTCATGGTCAACAAGTCGAATCTGATCGAGGCGATCGCCGACCTCGTCCGCGGCGGCAAGATCTCCGGGATCAGGGACATCCGCGACGAGTCGGACCGGGACGGCATCCGCGTGGTGATCGACTTGAAGCGCGACGCGCAGGCGGCCGTCATTCTGAACCAGCTCTACAAGAGCACGCAGATGCAGACGACGTTCGGCGCGAACCTCCTCGCGCTCGTCGACAACATTCCCAAGGTGCTCACGCTCAAGCAGATGATGGTGCACTTCATCGCCCACCGCGAGGAGGTCATCGTCCGGAGGACGAAGTTCGACCTCGCGAAGGCCGAGGCCCGCGCGCACATCCTCGAGGGCCTGAAGAAGGCGCTCGACCACATCGACGAGATCATCCAGCTCATCAAGAAGTCGAAGGACGTCGATCACGCCCGCTCGCAGCTGATGAAGAAGTTCAAGCTGTCGGAGATCCAGGCACAGGCGATCCTCGACATGCGGCTGCAGCGCCTGACGGGACTCCAGCGGAAGAAGATCGAGGACGAGTACAAGGAGATCATCAAGGTCATCGCGACGCTGAAGGGCATCCTCGAGAGCAGAGCCAAGATCCTCGCGATCATCAAGGAGGATCTTGAGGCGGCGGCCGAGGCGTACGGCGACGACCGGCGGACGGAGATCATCGAGGCGACGACCGATTTCGCGATCGAGGACCTGATCGCCGAGGAGGACATGGCGATCACGATCTCCCACACCGGGTACATCAAGAGGCTCCCGGTCGGCACGTACCGGCGCCAGCAGCGCGGTGGGAAGGGCGTGACCGGCATGGGGACGAAGGAGGACGACTTCGTCGAGCACATGCTGATCGCGTCGACGCACGACTACATCCTCTTCTTCACCCAGACGGGGCAGTGTCACTGGCTGCGTGTGCACGAGGTGCCACAGGCCGGCCGCGCCGCGAAGGGGAAGGCGATCGTCAACATCCTCCAGCTCAACCCGGGCGAGCAGATGAAGGCGTTCGTGTCGGTGCGCGAGTTCGACGAGGAGCACTTCATCGTCATGGCGTCCCGGCGCGGCATCATCAAGAAGACGCGCCTGTCCGCGTTCGCGCATCCGAGGCGCGGCGGCATCCGGGCGATGTCGATCGAGGGCGACGACGAGCTGATCGACGCGTCGATCACCGACGGGAACCACGACATATTCCTCGCGAAGAAGCTCGGGAAGGCGATCCGGTTCCACGAGAACGACGTCCGGGAGATGGGGCGGACCGCGCGGGGCGTCCGGGGGACGCTCCTCGAGAAGGGCGACGAGGTCGTCGGGATGGCCGCCGTCGTCGGGCAGGAGGGGACCGTCCTCTCGGTCACGGAGAACGGGTACGGCAAGAGGACGAAGATCTCCGACTACCGCGTCATCAAGCGCGGCGGCAAGGGCGTCATCTCGATCAAGGCAAACAAGCGGAACGGGCCCGTCCTCGCCATCAGGGTCGTCAACGACGCGGACGAGGTCATGATCATGACGGCGAAGGGTGTGATGATCCGCCTTCCCGTCAACGGCATCTCGCTCATAGGACGCAACACGCAGGGAGTGCGCGTGATCAAGGTGGCCTCGGGCGACCGGGTCGTCGACATCGCCTGCGTTGTGTCCGAGCAGTAGGACAGTCGGCCCTCGGGGTCCGGCGGTCCTGGCCATGAGGCCCTTCATGTCGGCTCCTTCACCGACGGGAGGCCGTCGCCAGGAACGGCGTACGTAACTCACACGAGGGAACGGGCGTGGACAGAGTCGAACGCACGGCGCTGGTCTCGATCGCGATCAACGTCGGTCTGGTCTTCCTGAAGCTCGCGCTGGCCGCGGTCTCGGGGAGCATCGCGCTCGTCGCCGACGCCTGGCACTCCGGCTCCGACATCGCGGCGTCCGGCCTGGTCTGGGCCGGCGCGCGCATGTCGAGGCGCGAGGGTAGGCCCAACCTCGCCGTCGTCGAGAACGTGATCGGTCTCTTGATCGGTGTGCTCATCCTCTGGGCCGCCTTCGGCATCTTCCGCAGGATCTCAGCCGCCACCACCTCACCCATCCTGAATCTCCCAGTGGCCATCGGGGGCGCGCTCGTCGCGGCGCTCGTGTCGTACTACGCCGCGCAGTACAAGCTCCACGTGGGCCGCGAGACCGGCAGCCTGTCGCTCACGGCCGACGGCTACCATTCGCAGATGGACACGCTCACGACGGGCGCGGTCGTCGTCGGCCTCATGGGACACGCGATCGGGATCCCGCTCGACCGCATCGCGGCGGTGATCGTCGCGATCTTCGTCGTCGAGTCGGCGATCGTCATCCTCTCTGCCGCCGTCGGCGGCCTGCGGGGAGGCACCGCGGCGACCGCGGCGCCGTTCACGGGCTTCGTCGAGAGCGGACCCGTGAGAGCGGTGCAGGGGTTCCTCGAGGGGGTCGGTCTTGCGGCGTGGGGCCGCTACCTTCGGGAGGCGTCGCGCAGACGCGAGTGGCGTCGCCGGGCGATCGGCCTCGTCATCATCGGCGCGCTCGCGATCTGGGCGCTCACGGGTGTCTACTTCGTCGGTCCGGGGCGGTCGGCCGTCGTGACGCGGTGGGGGAGGGCCCTCGGTGACGCGACGGCGCCCGGGGTGCATCTCAAGGCGCCGTGGCCGATCGATCGCGTCACGCGCGTGGAGGTCGCGAAGATCCGCAGGCTCGAGATCGGGTTCCGGACGAGGGGCGAGGCCGCGGCCATGACGGAGATCGCCGCGCGGTTCTACGCCTCGCTCTGGGAGAGCCGCCACGAGGCGGGCACCTACGAGAAGCTGCCGGGCGAGGCGCTGAGATTGACCGGCGACGAGAACATCGTCGACATGAACATCGTGGTCTTCTACCGCGTCTCCGATCCGCACGCGTTCATCTTCAACATCGCCCGGGGTGAGGATCTCGTCCGCTTCGCCACCGAGACGGTGACGGGCGGCATCACGGGCGTCCTCTCGATCGAGGACATCCTCACGAGCAGACGCCGGTCGCTCGAGGGGATCATCCGCTCGCGGGTGCAGGAGCGGGTCGACGCGGCGGGCGCGGGGATCGAGGTCGTCGAGGTGAAGCTGCAGGACATGCACCCGCCGCTCGAGGTCGTGCCGGCGTTTCGGGACGTCGCGAGCGCGCGCGAGGACAAGAGCCGGATCATCAACGAGGCGATCGCCTATCAGAACGAGACGGTCCCGAGGGCGCGCGGGGAGGCCGAGCGGCTCCTCCGGGAGGCCGAGGGCTACCGGACCGACCGGGTCCACCGCGCGACCGGCGACGCCGATCGGATCCTGGCCATGCAGTCGAAGTACGAAGGCGCACGGGACGTGACGAAGACGCGGCTCTACATCGAGACGATGGAGGACATCCTCTCGGGCCGCGAGAAGTTCATCGTGAGCTCCGACATCGAGGTCGAGGGCTACGACCTGAGGATCCTCGACCGGGAGCTTCTGCCGAGCGGCGAGGCACCGTCGGCCG
>JALGVU010000153.1 GCA_025774545.1 bacterium
ACGAACGACACGGCTGTGGCGGCACCGCCGTGGGGAGCGACGAATGACGGCGGCGATCCGGACACCACGGTGGCCGCTCTCCAGTTCGTGGAGATGGCGATCAACCTCAAGGCGATCGGTTTCGATGATGACGATCTCTGCAGCTCCGTTTCGACGATGATGTTCAAGACGCGCTCATCGGGGTCCTTCACGTCCGAGCTCAAGGACTTCGCTCTGGCGCCGTTCCCCGTTCTCCGTTCCCCCGTGTGCTCGATCACGGGACCGGAGGCGGTCTGCGACGGCGCGACGGCGACGCTCTGCGGGCCCGTTCCCCCGACCGGCGTGTCGTACAGCTACGCCTGGACCGGCCCCGACCCTGTGCGAGTGAGCCAGAGGTGCATCGATGTGAGCGCTCCCGGAACCTACTCCCTCGTCGTGACGGATGATCAGACGGGGTGCTCGAGCGACACCTGCTCGTTCGATCTGGTGGTGAACGAGCTCCCGGTCTGCACGATCGCTGCCGATCCCGACACGGCGATGTGCCTGGGAGAGACGGGCTACACGCTCTGCGGCCCCGACGGCGTGGTGGGCTACGAGTGGTCGCCGGGCGGTGAGACGACGCAGTGCATCTCGATGGACGGACTCGGGGTCGGGACCCACGACTTCGAGCTGACGGTCACCGCCGAGGCCGGCTGCCAGAGCACGTGTTCGGCGAGCTTCGAGGTTCGCGGACTGCCGGTGTGCGAGATCGACGCGGTGCCGGCCGCGGGCATGTGCCTGGGAGAGACCGGCTACTCGCTCTGCGGTCCCGACGGCGTGGTGGGCTACGTCTGGTCGCCCGACGGCGAGACGACGCAATGCATCTCGATGGACGGACTGGCCGTGGGCACGCACGACTTCGATCTGACGGTCACGGCCGAGAACGGGTGCCAGAGCACCTGCTCGTTCACGTTCGAGGTCTACTCCCCTCCGCCGTGCGACATCGTGGCCGATCCCGCGGACTCGATGTGTCTCGGAGAGACGGGCCACACGCTCTGCGGGCCCGTGGGCGACTACCGATACTCGTGGTCACCGGGCGGCGCGTCGACGCGGTGCATCTCGATGGACGGGCTTGGGATCGGCACGCACGACTTTGAGCTGTCGGTGAGGGACACGAACGCGTGCCAGACCGACTGCTCGTTCACGTTCGAGGTTCTCGATCCCCCGAGGTGCATCATCACCCCCGATCCTGCCGCCGCCATGTGCCTCGGCGCCACGGGCTTCACGCTGTGCGGCCCCGGCGGGGTCGTGGGCTACGCGTGGTCGCCGGGTGGTGAGACGACGCAGTGCATCTCGATGGACGGCCTCGGGGTCGGCACCCACGACTTCGATCTCACGATCACGGCTGAGAACGGGTGCCAGAGCACGTGCTCGCTCACGTTCGAGGTCTACGATCTGCCGACGTGCGAGATCACGCCCGATCCGGCAGGCGCCATGTGCGTGGGCAGCACGGGCTTCACGCTCTGCGGTCCCCCTGGCATGGCGGCGTACGAGTGGTCGCCCGTCCGCGCGCCGAACGACTGCATCTCGATGGACGGTCTCGACGTCGGCCTTCACGACTTCGATCTCACGGTCACGGACACGAACGGGTGCCGGAGCACGTGCTCGTTCACGTTCGAGGTCTACGATCTTCCGACGTGCGTGATCACGGCCGATCCTGACACCGCGATGTGCGAAGGCGCGACCGGCTACACGCTCTGCGGCCCCGCCGGCATGGCGGGTTACGAGTGGGCGCCTGGCGGCGAGAGCTCGAACTGCATCTCGATGGACGGACTCGGCATCGGCCTCCACGACTTCGATCTCACGGTCACGGACGCGAGCGGTTGCCAAAGCACCTGCTCGTTCACGTTCGAGGTCTACGACCTGCCGACCTGCTCGATCACGCCGGATCCCGATGCGGCGATGTGCCTCGGTGCCACCGGCTACACGCTCTGCGGCCCGCCCGGGATGGCGTCGTACGATTGGGGGCCACACCGCGTGCCGCCCACCGACTGCATCTCGATGGACGGCCTCGGCGTCGGGCTCCACGACTTCGACCTCACGGTGACGGACGAGAACGGCTGCCAGAGCACCTGCTCGTTCACGTTCGAGGTCTACGACCTTCCGAACTGCACCATCACGCCCGTTCCGGCAGGCGCCATGTGCGTGGGCAGCACGGGCTTCACGCTCTGCTGTCCTCCGGGCATGGCGTCGTACGAGTGGTCGCCCGTCCGCCCGGTGACCGACTGCATCTCGATGGACGGTCTCGAGATCGGCCTCCACGACTTCGAGCTGACGGTCACGGACGCGAACGGCTGCCGGAGCACCTGCTCGTTCACGCGATGTGCGAAGGCGCGACCGGCTACACGCTCTGCGGCCCCGGCGGCATGGCCGGCTATGAATGGGCGCCTGGTGGCGAGACGAGCGACTGCATCTCGATGGACGGTCTCGACATCGGCCTCCACGACTTCGATCTCACGGTCACCGACGCGAGCGGCTGCCAGAGCACCTGCTCGTTCACGTTCGAGGTCTACGACCTGCCGACCTGCTCGATTACGCCGGATCCCGATGCGGCGATGTGCGAAGGCGCGACCGGCTACACCCTCTGCGGTCCCGCGGGGATGGCGTCGTATCTCTGGTCGCCCGGCAGCGAGAGCTCGAACTGCATCTCGATGGACGGACTCGGTGTCGGACTCCACGATTTCGACCTCACAGTGACCGACGCGAACGGCTGCCAGAGCACCTGCTCGCTCACGTTCGAGGTCTACGATCCACCCACGTGTTCCATCACGGCCGATCCGATCGGCTCGATGTGCCAGGGATCCACGGGATTCACGCTGCGCGGTCCTGTCGGGGATCACGACTACTCGTGGGCGCCGGGAGGCGAGACGACGCGGTCCATCTCGATGGACGGACTCGACATCGGGCTCCACGACTTCGATCTCACACTCACGGACAGGCACGGCTGCCAGAGCACCTGTTCGTTCACCTTCGAGGTCTACGATCTGCCGACGTGTGACATCGTGGCCGATCCGGGCGACGCGATGTGCCTGGGCGCCACGGGCTACACGCTCTGCGGTCCCGCCGGAATGGCGTCCTACGAGTGGGCGCCGGGCGGCGAGACGACGCGGTGCATCTCGATGGACGGACTCGGCGTCGGACTTCACGATTTCGATCTCAGGATCATCGACGCGAGCGGTTGCCAGAGCACCTGCTCGTTCACCTTCGAGGTCTTTGAGACCTCTCCCTGCGAGATCGCCCCCGACCCGGACGCGTCGATGTGCGAGGGCGCGACGGGCTACACGCTCTGCGGCCCCGACAACATGGCGTCGTACCTCTGGTCGCCGGGCGGCGAGACGACGCAGTGCATCTCGATGGACGGCCTGGGCGTCGGACTCCACGACTTCGACCTGGACGTGGTCGATCCGAACGGTTGCCAGAGCACCTGTTCGCTCACGTTCGAGGTCTATGAGACCTCTCCTTGCCAGATCATCGCCGATCCTGACTCGTGGATGTGCGAGGGCGCGACGGGCTACACGCTCTGCGGGCCTGGCGGGATGGCATCGTATGAGTGGGCACCGGGCGGCGAGACGACCGAGTGTATCTCGATGGACGGACTGGACATCGGGCCGCACGACTTCGATCTGACCGTCGTCGACGCGAACGGCTGCCGGAGCACCTGCTCGATCACCTTCGAGGTCTTCGGCGGTCCGGGGTGTCAGATCACCGGCCCCACCGCGATGTGCGTGGGCACGCTCGGGCTCGAACTCTGCGGTCCCGAGCCTCCGAACGGAGTGATCTACGCCTACGAGTGGACGCACGACGGCGAGCCGGCGGGGACCGACCGGTGCATCTCGCTCGACGGCCTCGAGGCAACCTGGCACGAGTTCGCGCTCGTGGTGACGGACGAGAGCGGCTGTGCGAGCGGCGTGTCGGGCGATCCGTGCTCGCGCTGGGTCAACGTCTACCCGGCTCCCCCGTGCGACATCTTCGCCGAGCCGGACAACACGATGTGCGAAGGCGCGACCGGCTATACGCTGTGCGGCCCCGACACCATGCAGGCGTACCTCTGGTCGCCGGGTGGCGAGACGACCCAGTGCGTCTCGATGGACGGCCTCGGCGTCGGCACGCATGACTTCGACCTCACGGTGACCGACGTCAACGGCTGCGAGAGCACGTGCTCGCTCACGTTCGAGGTCTTCTCGACACCTCCGTGTCAGATCCTGGCGGATCCGGGCCCGTCGATGTGCTTCGGCGCGACGGGATACCGGCTCTGCGCCCGTGGGGATCTGGAATCGTACCTGTGGTCGCCGGGCGGCGAGACGACGCAATGCATCTCGATGGACGGCCTCGGGGTCGGGACGCACGACTTCGACCTCACGGTGACCGACGCGAACGGCTGCGAGAGCAGCTGCTCGATCACCTTCGAGGTGTTCGAGGTCGAACCGTGCCTGATCGAGGGTCCATCCTCGATCTGCGAAGGCGCCACGGGCTACACGCTCTGTGGCCCCGACGACGCTGAATCGTACCTGTGGTCGCCGGGCGACGAGACGACGCAGTGCATCTCGCTCGACGGCCTGACCGCCGGCCCGTACATGTTCGAACTCACGGTCGTCGATGAGAACGGCTGTGAGAGCACATGCTCGCACCTGCTCGAGGTCTTCCTGACCGAGCCTTGCGAGATCTGTGGGCCGACGGAGATGTGCGAGGGCACCGAGGGCCTCAAGCTCTGTGGTCCCCACGACGTGGCCGCGTACTCCTGGTCGCCGGGCGGCGAGACGACCCGCTGCGTTTCGGTGGACGGGCTCGAGCCGGGTGTCTACCAGTACGAGCTCACGGTGACCGACTGGAACGGCTGCCACAGCGTGTGCTGCTGGGAGCTCGAGGTCTTCGAGAGGCCACCGAGCGGATTCGAGGGTGACACTGAGGTTTGCCTTGGCGATCTCCCGATCGAGTTCTGTGGTCCGACCGCTCCCTCGGACGCCAACTGGGAGTACGAGTGGACCGTGTCCGCGCCAGATGTGCGCGGCGCCGGCAGGCTCCACAGGGAGTCCGACGGGATCGGTGCGGCCCTCGAGAGGCCTACCGGGAACTGCTTCGCCTTCGATACGGGGGAGCCCGGCACCTTCACCGTGTCTCTGATCGTGGCCGATCTCGAGACCGGCTGCGCGGGCGACGCGTACTCCGTCGATGTGATCGTGCACGCGGTGCCGGATGCGCCCGAGCGGCCCGATCTCGATCCCAATCCCGCGTGTGAGGGTGAGGACGTGGTCGCCAGCTGGACATCGGTCTCGGGCGCGTCCGAGTACCGACTGGTGCGTGACGGTGACGAGATCTGGTCTGGCGCAGGAACGTCGACCTCGGTTCCGGCCGTCGCGGGCTCGTACGCCGTCTCGGCGGCCGGCCGCTGCGGGAACGGTCCCGACGGATCGGGGCGCATCCTGGCGGTGACGGGCGCGCCCGTTCTTCTGTCGACCGATCCTGAGTCCGGTACGCCGGGCCAGGACGAGATACAGATTCTCGGCGACGGGTTCTGGGACACTCCGCGCGACGGTTTCGCGGTGCTCTTCGAGGGCGGCAGCGAGGTGCCGTACGCCGACTGCGTCTTCTGGTCGGACGAGCTGATCTCGCTGATCGTGCCCAGTGGCGCCGAGACCGGCGGCATGCAGGTCAGAGCGTGCGGGTTGAGCAACGCGCTCGACTGGACGCCCGTCGAGGGCACGTTCTACGCGGTGCTCGAGTCCCTGGCGGGCGTGCTCGGTGTGAACGTCTACCGCGCGACCTCGCCGGACGGTCCGTTCGACAAGCTGAACGAGCTGCCGGTGACGCCGGCGTCACCGGGGTACTTCCTCGACGAGGGGATCTGGCCCCAGACGACGTTCTGGTATGAGCTGCGCGCGGTGTTCGACGACGGCTCCGAGGACACGGTGGGCGCATCGCTCGCCAGTGTCACGACCGGCGGGCAGCTGGGCCTCGCTCTGTTGCCCGGAAGGCCGAACCCGTTCACCGACGAGGTGACGCTCCGGTTCGATCTCCCGACGTCGCAGCCTGTTGAACTCGCGATCTACGATCTCCGCGGCAGGGCCGTGAGGCGGCTCGTCAATGGGACCGTGGAGCGCGGGCGGTGTGAGGCCATCTGGGACGGGCGCGACGCTCTCGGTGAGCCCGTGCCGTCCGGCGTCTACTTCGTGAGGCTCCGGGTGGGCGGTACGGAGGTCGCCGCGAAGCTCCTGCTCGTGAGGTAGGGGAGCTGGGACGAGACGCGCCTCGGAGCACCTGAGGCTGAAGAACGGCGAGGCCGCGGCCCATGGCTGCGGCCTCGTTCTTCTTCCAGCGAGTGCGAACCGTCCGCGGAGCGGCTCCCGCGCTCCCCGCGTAGGGCGAGCTTCCTCGCCCGAGGCGCGTCTGCTAGACTCCGGACGAAGCCAGAAGCGCAAGCAGGGGAGCTCCCGTGAGCGGCACGGACGGGCGCGGCGCGCGCCGGGCGGGTTCGACCGGCGACTCGTCGCGCAACCACATACTGGCGGACGAGAACATCGGCGCCCTCCTGTGGCGGCTCTGCATCCCGGCGATGGTCGGCATGGGGGTCATGGCGACGTACAACCTCGTCGACGCGATCTTCATCGGGCGCGGCGTCGGGACGCTCGGCCTCGCCGGGCTCGCCATCTGCTTTCCCGTGCAGCTCGCCGTGCTGGCGATCGGGCAGCTTCTGGGGATGGGCGGGGCTTCGATCATCTCCCGCGCGCTCGGCGCCGGCGACGACGCCCGCGCGGCGAGAACACTCGGCAACGTCCTCACGCTCGTTCTCGTGTTCTCCGCGATCATCACAGGGGCCGGAGTCGGTTTCATCGAACGACTCCTCCGCCTCTTCGGCGCCACGGAGGCGATCCTGCCGTACGCGCGGGAGTACCTGTCGATCATCCTCTGGGGCACCGTTCTCCGGTGCTACGGCATGTCCCACAACAACATCATCCGCTCCGAGGGACGGGCCAAGGTCGCGATGACCACGATGCTCATCGGCGCGGGCGTCAACATCGCGCTCGACCCGATCTTCATCTTCGGACTTGGACTCGGCATGCGGGGCGCCGCGCTCGCCACCATCATCGCGCAGGCGTGCACCACGATCTTCATAGCCGTCTACTTCGCGAGCGGCAGGAGCGGGCTCTCGATGCGTCCGTCCGACATGCGGCTCTCCCTTCCGATCGCGCGCGAGACTCTCGCTGTCGGCGCGGCGTCGTTCAGCCGGATGGCCGCGGGCAGCCTACTCATCGTGATCCTGAACCGCAGCCTCGGGCACTACGGTGGGAATCTCGCGATCGCGGCGTACGGCGTGATCCAGAGACTCACGATGTTCTCGTTTCTGCCGATCCTCGGGTTCGCGCAGGCGCTCCAGCCGGTGGCGGGGTTCAACTACGGAGCCCGGCGCTTCGCGATGGCGAAGCGCGCCCTGAGGATATCCGGCGTGCGCTCGACGCTCTTCTCCCTGGGTGCCTTTGCGGTGCTCATGATCTTCGCGCGCCCGCTCGTGTCGCTCTTCACGCGGGACGAGGAGCTCATCCTGCTCACCGTGCCCTCGCTTCGCACGGTCGCGCTGGCCTTCCCGGTCCTGGGGATCCAGCTCATGGGGGCGACAATGTTCCAGGCGTTCGGGCGCGCGGTGCCAGCGCTCTTCCTGTCGCTCGCCCGTCAGATCGTCTTCGTGCTTCCACTGATCCTGGTCCTTCCGCTCCTCTTCGGTCTCAGGGGGATCTTCGCCGCGTTCCCGGTGGCCGACGTCCTGGCCACCGTGGTCACGGTCCTCATGCTCGTGCGGGAGTTCGCGCGGTTGGATCGGACAGCGCTCTCGAGCGAACCGGTGGCGTGAGAGGGGCGTCGGCTCGGCCGAGTGAGCGAGGGATGGCGGCCCGGGGCGGAGCGAGGAAGGCGGCCGGAACTCCCGGGGGCGGCGTTCCGGCAGCGGGGCGTGCGAGCGCGCAAGGAGGGTTCTCGTGTCGTGGTTGACCAGGCGGCGGAGGAAGCGGCTCGCGGAGCGCCCAATCCCGCCCGAGTGGCTCCCGATCGTCGAGGGGAGTGTGCCGTACTACCGGCTCCTCACGGCGGACGAGCGGCGCGAGCTTCTGGGTCTCACGCAGATCTTCGTTTCCGAGAAGCAGTTCGAGGGCGTGGGCGGCCTCGAGATGACCGACGCGGTGCGCGTGGCCATCGCTTCCCAGGCCTGTCTCCTTCTGCTCAACCGGGAGACCGACGTCTATCCGGCACTCCGGTCGGTGATCGTCTATCCGGAGGAGTACGTCGCGCCGGTCGTGGACCAGCACGAGGACGGGACCGTCAGCGAAGGGGACGACGTGCGCTCGGGCGAGTCGTGGGGGCGCGGCGCCGTCGTGCTTTCGTGGGACGACGTCGTCTTCGCCGCTTCGGACGAGGCCGACGGCGAGAACATCGTGCTTCACGAGTTCGCCCACCAGCTGGACGAGGAGACCGGCGACTCCGACGGTCTCCCTGCGCTTCCGGATCCCACGATGCACGCCGACTGGGCACGCGTGCTCGGGCACGAGTACGAGACGCTCGTCGCGAGCGTGGAGGGTGGTCGCGAGGTCTTCCTCGACGACTACGCCGCCGAGAGCCCCGCGGAGTTCTTCGCGGTCGCGACCGAGTTCTTCTTCGAGATCCCCGTTGGGCTTCGAGCCGAGCACCCGGACCTCTACGAGCAGCTCACGCTCTACTACCGGCAGGACCCGGCGGCGCGGGTGGAGCGCGCCACGGGCCGGGAGTGACGCGCTGCCGCGAGCGGTCGGCCGGCGCCTCCCCATCGAGTGACACACGATTCCGTGGAAGGAGTCCGCCTCTCATGACACGTGCCAGCGCGCGTGGCGCCGGGACCCTGATCCTGGCCGCCGTCGCCCTCGGATCCTGGCTGGGCCCGCCGGCCTCTGCGGGGGCCGGCGACACCTTGGAAGTTCGCACCTTCACTTTCGCCGACATCGAGCGGAGGCGTGCGACGTTCGACTTCCCCGACGACGGCCGCGCGTGGGAGCGTGTCCTCATGCGCTACACCCTGAAGTGCGACGAGGCGACCGTCGGCGATCAGTACCCGTGCGGCGAGTGGGACGTGTCGACGCAGGTTCTGGCGCACGTGCACACCGGGCGGATGGACTCGACGCTCCAGCGTCATCCGAGCTTCGTCGTCGAGGGGGAGTCGCCGGCCGAGCTCCGCTACAGCGAGGAGCCGCGGTTACACCACTTCACACGTTGGGACGATCCGGACGGATCTCGGGCCGGCGACCGCTACCTCCGCTTCGCCGGGACCGACTGCATCACCGTGCCGCCGGCGGCCGTCTCCGGGATCGACTCGACGCTGACCGTCTCCTTCTGGGCCCGCGGCGACGAGACGCAGCCAGTCAACGATCACGTCATCGAGGCGGGCTCGACGGGAGGACGCGTCGTGAACGTCCACCTTCCGTGGGGGACCGGCGTCGTCTACTGGGACGCGGGGGGGAGGCTCGGGGGCAACAACAACCGGCTCTCCAAGGGCGCGTCGCCGGGAGAGTACAAGGGGCGCTGGAATCACTGGGCGTTCACGAAGGACGCCCGGAGCGGCGAGATGGCCGTCTATCTGAACGGCGAGCTCTGGCACGCGGCGGGCAACATGAAGAAGGGGATTCCGCCGATCGACAGCTTCGTCATAGGCGCGAACCTGTACAAGAGCGGCGGCTGGTACGCGGGCGACCTCGACGACGTGCGCGTGTGGGACGTCGCGCTCGATCGGGAGACGATCGCGACCTGGCGTCACCGCGTGGTCACTCGCGACCACCCGTTCTACGCGCACCTCGTTGCCGAGTACCGCTTCGACGATCCCGCCGAACTCGCCGCCGGGCGCGTGGTCGACAGCTCACGCCACGGCCACGATGGGGCGGCGTTCGGGGAGCCGCAGCTCGTGCCGTTCGGGCTCGTCGGGCGCGGCGACGCGAAGCCCGGCCCGCGCGCGACGCTCGTCACCGAGAGCATCGAGGCGCCGCGCATGACCGTGACGCTCTACGAGGACGGCGACTACCCGAAGCGAGTCACGCGCGAGCTCAGGGTCTGGCCGGGGCACGACTCGTGGTACGACGGCGACGGCCGGTGGCTCGAGGACACGCCGATGGGCGAGGTGCAGGTTCTCGAGCAGCGCGAGTGGACTTGGTTCGGCGACCCGTTCGAGGTCGTCGAGGTGTACGAGATCGCGCGGTTCATCACGCCGTACGGCAAGGGGCTCGATCTCGGGGAGGACGGGTTCACGTGGGTCTACGACGTGACCGACTACGCGCCGCTTCTGAAGGGGACGGTCGATCTCACGGCGGGCAACACGCTCGAGCTTCTCGATCTCGCGTTCGAGTTCGTGGAGGGGACGCCGCCCCGCGAGGTCCTCGGTATTCGGAATCTCTGGCCGCTCGACGACTCCGGGTACCGCGCTCTCGCGGACGGGAGCGCGCTTCCGCCGGTGACGTTGCGGCTCGAGCCCGACGTCGCGGCTGCCGCAGTGCGATCGCGGGTCTCGGGCCACGGGCACGCGGGCCCGCACAACTGCTGCGAGTGGGACGCGAAGGAGCACGCGATCCTCGTCGGAGGGCTCGAGCGCTTCCGCTGGACCGTGTGGCGCGACTGCGGGATGAATCCGGTCCACCCGCAGGGCGGGACGTGGCAGTTCGACCGCGCCGGCTGGTGTCCCGGCACCTTCGTCGACACGTACGATCACGAGCTGACGCCGTGGCTGCGCGCGGGGGAGGAGATCGTCATCGACTACACGGTCGAGCCGTACGACCCTTCGAGCGGCGAAGCCGACGGCCGCTTCATCGAATGCCACCAGCTCTTCACCTACGGCCCACCGAGCTTCCGCCTCGACGCCGCGGTCGCGGAAGTCCTCGCGCCGTCGGATCGCGACGAGCACCGGCGCGTGAATCCGGTGTCGGGCGAGGCGATCGTGCGGGTCCGGAATCTGGGATCGCAGCTACTCCGCTCGCTCGTCATTCGCTACGGCCTCGAGGGCGGGCGGGAGAGCCGCTTTGAGTGGAAGGGCGAGCTTCCATTCCTCGCGTCCGAGGAGGTCACGCTTCCCGCGCCGGATTGGACCGGGCTCTCCGGAGGCTCTCGCTTCGACGTCCGCGTCGAGCGCCCGAACGGCCTCGCCGACGAGCATCCGGCGAACGACCGCGTGGCCGTCCGGGTGGCAGCGCCGCACGTGCTACCGCCCGAGCTTGTGATCTACGTCGAGACACCCGGCTTCGGTCGGGCGGCCGACAACAGCTACACGGTCGTCGATCGCGATGGGGAGATCGTGGCGTCGCGGGACGTCTTCGAGGACGAAGGTACCGTCCGGGACAGCGTTCGCCTCGCCCCGGGCGCCTACACCTTCGAGTTCCTCGACAGCGAGGAGGACGGGCTCATCCGGCACTGGTGGCTCAGGGGATCGGCGCCCGACAGCATCGGCGAGAACGGCGCGCTCATGATTCTCGGCGCCGCCGGCGACACGTTGATGAATCTGGGCTACGACTTCGCGGAGAAGCGAACCCTTCGCTTCTTCGTGGGCGAGCCCCGCTAGAAGAGCCGCGCCCGAACCGTCGTGACGATTCGGGCGCGTCGATGTTACGTGCACGGTGGAGCGCGTCTATCCGCGCCGTCCCCCGGACCGCGGGGGCGACGGGCGTCCCTGCGGCCGGCTTCCGGACTGCGGCCGGCTCTGCGGCCGGCTCTGCGGCTGGCTCCCGGATCGGCCCGGGGAAGGTCTCGGCGTCTCCTGCACCCGTTTCTCGTTCTTCTTCGGGGGCTTCCTCGCGGGCTTCTTCGGGGGTTTCTGCTCGGGCTTCTTGGCGGGTTTCTTCTGGGTGCTTCGCACGATCCTCTGCTCGGTCCGCACGTCGCCGCGCTTCCGGGCACGTTCGTCCCTCTCGAGGCTTCTCTTGGGAGACGGCTTGGCGGGCGACCACTCCTTCGCGTCCCGCCGCTGCCAGGCGTCACCCTGCCTGCGGTAGATCTCGCCGTTGCTGCCGGCGTAGACGTCGTTCGGTTTCTTCACAGGTTTCGGCTTCCTGATCTCGGCCGCGCGGTCGAGCCGTGACGGCTTCGTCGGTGTCGGGCTCACGACGCCGGGCGAGGCATGCGCGGTCTCGCGGGTCGCGTCTCGGCCGCCTGAAACCTGCGGGGCGGCGTGCGCGACATCGCGGCCATCTTCACGCTGTGGCACAGGCGCGATCCCGCGGTCGGGGGTGCGCCGAGTCGCGTGCGCGATCTCACGGCCGCCGCCGCGCGTCCCGACATAATCCTCGCCGTAACCCGCGCCGTGGCCCGGCTCGGGCCGCGGACCGCCCACGAAGACCGTGCCCGTCCGGAGCACGCCCTTGTCCCGGTGCCTGAAGAGATTCCTTCCGCCCGACCTTCGGTGACCGTGATGGTAGCCGTCGTGGTGCCACGCGTAGTGCCCATCGTGGTAGCCGTCGTGGTACCCGTGGTGATAGCCGTGGCGGTAGCCGTGGCAGTAGCCGGCCGGCCCCCACCACCCTCCGTACCACGGTCTTCCGAAGCCGATGTGAAGCCAGCCGAAGCTCATGCCGAACGAGAAGCCCCAGCCGCTGTACGGGACCCAATGTACCCCGTAGCCCCACGTCGCCGGCCTGGGATAGTAGTAGTAGTCGTACCAGGGATCGTACCAGTAGCCCGTCCCGTAGACGACGCACCCGCGGTAGACGTACGAGCCGAAGTACCCGGGTGTGTAGCCGACGTAGACGACGTCGGGCGTGGAGTCGTAGATGTAGACGTACTTGACGTTGTAGACCGGGCACTCGGGCGGGATGTCCTGGATCTCATCGGGCACCCACGTCGCGACCTCCCAAGGACCTTCGGGGCCGTCGGAAACGAACCAGATCGCGTCGTCGCAGCAGTAGTACCAGCCGTCGACGAGCAGGACCGACTGGCGCGTGTTGATGGCGTAGGCCACGCCGGTGGCGCACCGCTGGAAGACCGGATCGCCGTCGTACTCGACCCGGACGGTCGCGGTCCTGCGATCGACCTCGGCCGTCTGCGGGACCGAGCTCTCGAGCACCGCCTCCCTCGCCTCCGGCGTACCCGCAACGCTCGCGCGGACGCTCGCCATGTCAGAACCCGCCGGGATCTTGGCGAAGTCCGCCGGCAGCTCATCGTTCGGCACGTGGTCCCAGACGCCTCCCGTCATCGAACGCGAGGTGTACCAACGGCCCGAGGCGAGCACGAAGTACCGCTGCGTCCCGATGTCCATGACGACGTCGCTCTCGGTGTTCCGCATATAGAGGAGATCCGTCCCCTCGATCGACGCGAACTCGGGCTCGCCGTCGGTCTGGATGATCTCGGCAGGGCGAGTGCGAACGAAGATCTCAGGGGCCACCGCCCCCTCCGTCTCCCGCCAGGACGCGTACTCCAGGTCATCGTCCGTGGCCTGCTCGTCCTCTCGTCTCTCGATCTCCCACGCGACCCAGGCCACGCTTCCGGGGAGATCGTCGGTGACCTCCCACTCGCCCGTGAGATCGCTCGCGACGTACCAGTGCGTGCCGCCCCTCAGGTAGTAGTCGTTCGTTTCCGGCTCCTGGAGGACGTAGAAGGGGCTGTTGACCACGTACTTGAGGTCGGAGCCCTCTCTAGGTCGGCCAGGATGGGATCTCCGTCGATCGTGACGAGGGCGGCCGGAGAAGTGACGAAGATGAGCTCGGGCGGATCGTTCCTGATGCCGCCGTCGTCGAACGTGCCGCCCTCGAGCGCGTCCATGGCGGTGAGGAGCCGGTCCATCGACATGACCATCTCCCACTTCGGGATCTCCTCTTCGAGGACGTCGGCGAGCATCGCGGTCTCATCGCCGGCGGCCGACGGGAACTTCGAGGCGGTCACCTCGATCGACTCGAGGGAGACCGTCCGCGAGTCGGTGTCCGTGGCCAGCCTCGCCTCGAACCACATCGCGCCGAAGATGGGTTCGGTCTGTCCCCCTGGGGTGACGGAGACCGCGGCGCGGGCCGTGAGCGTGCTGCCCGAGTAGCTCTCGAGCTGCGGCTGGTAGACGACGATCTGGGCCCGGTCGCCGTCCAGCTGCCGCGGCCAGGAGAGCTCGCCCTCATCCTGGCTCGCGGCAGGGACGGTGATGGCCACGAGGCCGATTGCGAGCACGACGACCGTGCTCAAGCATCTGATGCGAGCATTGCTTTTCATGGTCATCCTCCGTGCGAGTGTCTTGCTGCGTCGGTCCTCTGTTTGACGCGGGCGACCGACGATCCATTCAGTGGCCGCCCCGTCATTGGCGCCTGCGCCCAAGGATACTGGCCGCGGCGTCTCGTCCGCAAGCCGTTTGCGACAGACACCCTCATCGTCCACTCGTACGAACGGCCCGATTCGTCCCGCGTTGCAGGCTGGGAAGTGTCCTCGGACGGAGTTGGGCGCGCGCGGGCGAGCCAGCGCCGGTCCCATCCTGCAACGTCCTGCCCGGTTCGGTCGGTCACTCTTGCCACCGGGTGTCTTCTCAGTGGTGAGGTGACCGGATCCTGCCTGTGACTCGGCGCTTCTCCGTACGTGCCGGACGTTCCGCGCCCAGTTCCTGGCTGGGGTCTTGCTATGTGTGGAGGGGGACAGTGCAGGCATTGTCTGTGTCGACCCGCATGCGTGCGAGGTGCTCGGATTGTTCAAGCTCCGCTCGGCGGGCCCCTTCGAGGGCACGTCTCCCGCCTTCAGAATCTACTACGCCGCGGTCGTGGTTGTCGGGGTGGTGCTGGCGTTCCGGTTGTTCCCGACGGCCCGGATCGAGTCGTGGACCGTCGTGCTCTGGTGGCTCGGGTTCTACATCGCGGCTGAGATGACGCCGATTCTCCTCCCGGGCTCGCACGCGTACATCACGGTGACGTCCGCACTCGAGTACGCCGCGATCGTCGTCTTCGGGCCCGTGGTGGCTGCGATCCTCTCGGCGGTGAGCGCCATCCTCACGTCGACGTTCATGTCGAACCACTCGCCGCACAAGACCCTGTTCAACGTCTGCCTCTTCATCATCACGGTCATCACGGCGGGGAAGGTCTTCCAGCTCCTCGGCGGACACGCCACGCCCAACATCAACGAACTCGTGCTCCCGCTGGCGGCCTGCGGCGTCACCTACTTCGCGCTCAACACCTCCGGCGTCAGCATCGTGCTCGGTCTCCTCGATCGGACGAGCGCCTGGCGGGTCTGGCAGCGGACGTATCTCTGGACGACCGTGACGCATCTCGTCGCCTTCGTGCCGCTCGGCGCGATCATCGCCGTCATCCACCATCACATCGGCATCTCGGGCGTCGGGCTCTTCCTGATTCCGCTCCTCCTGGCGCGCTACTCGTTCAAGCTCTACTCGGAGATGCGCACCGCGCACATCGACACGATCCGCGCGCTCACCTCGACGATCGACGCGATCGACCCTTTCACGGCCGGCCACTCGGAACGCGTCACGCGGTACGCGATCGCGCTGTCCCGCGAGCTCGGCCTCTCGGAGCGCCGCGTCATGCTCATCGAGTACGCGGGACTCCTGCACGACATGGGAAAGGTCGCGGTCAAGAACGAGATCCTCTGCAAACCGGGGGCGCTGTCGGATGAAGAGTGGACGATCATGCGCTCCCATCCGGAGACGGGCGCGAAGATCGTGACCGACGTGAAGTTCCTCGAGGGTGCCCGCGAGGTGGTGCTCCACCACCACGAGCGATTCGATGGGAAGGGCTATCCCGAGGGTGTGGGAGGCGAGGACCTCTCGCTCGAGGCCCGCATTGTCAAGGTCGCGGATTCGGACTCGACGCTGCCATGAGCGAGCTCGTGAAGGGAAGGGGGTCCGAGTTCGATCCGGAGGTCGTCGATGCGTTCATCAAGCTGATCGACGAAGATCGCGTCGAGCTCCCGGGGCCCGACGCCGAGTACGACGACTCCCTGCGCCCGAACGCAGATGACGAGGCCGACCTCGAGCCTGCGCCGGTCGGCGCGGGCGCTTCGACCGAAAGCGGCGATCGCTGACGAGGCCCGGCCGCTTCGATCGAAAGCAGCGATCGCTGCCGCGGCCCGGTGCGGCCGACACAACATGGCGCGGCCACCGCGCCCGGTGTGATGAGCCGGGAACCCTGCGGACCGCGAAGCGCTGGACGGACGCCCCCGCTCAGAGCGGTTCCCTCACCCTGAGCTTCCCCCGCTTGCGCCAGAAGACGACCGCGACGATGACTGCCGCCACGGCGGTGAACGCGCCGAACTCGTCGATGAACCAATCGAGCCTGCCGAGGTCCGTGGTCAGTCCTGGGAAGGTCCCCTGGCCCCTGGATGAACCTGTTGTGGATCGCGTGCATGAAGACGCCGGTCCAGAGGCTCCCGGACCGGAGCCCGATCCAGGCGAACGCGAAGCTGATGGCGGTCATGGTGATCGTGAAGCAGACGAGCCGGTACCAGGCCGGCGTGTCGGTCGTTCCGTAGACGCCCCCCAGGATCAACGGGAAGTGCCAGACAGACCAGATGACGCCCCGGAGCAAGGCCGTCCTGGTGAAGTCGGTAATCCTGTAGAGCTGAGGGACGAGGAAGCCCTGCCACCCGACCTCCTCGCCGAAGGCAAAGAGGGCGCCGAGCGTCAGGCCGCCTGCCGCACCCATGAGAACGTGGCGCGCGATCGCGCTCGCGGACGCGTCCGTGAAGCGACCGATCCCGAGAAACCACGTGGCCGCGTAGGCCGCGAAGACGTAGAGGATCGGCACGGCGACGCTCAAGAGCTGGTAGCGTGTCTTTCCCCAGCTCCAGCCGAGGCCGGCGAGGCTCCCTCTCCTGTGACCGTCGGGGAAGATGAGACGCGTGACCAGGACGCCCACGAGCGGGCTCCACATGCCGCCCAGGGCGGTGGCCGCCGTGATCTCGCCGCTCGATATGACCGCGTGCATGAAGATCGAGCTGACGCCGTACGTGACGGCGACAAAGGTCGCGATCCTGATCCAGACGTCTCTCGGCTTCATCGAGGCGTGCCCCCGCGCCGGTGGTGTGGGCGACGGGTCCCGTTCGTCGAGGCGTGCTCCCCCCTGGCCGTGCGGGTGACGCGCCCCGCACACGGGAGATTGGACCGCCGGCTGCGGGCCCGTGTTTCGCCGCGGTTCCCTCTCTGATGTATCGTCACGCTCCAACGTTCGCTGGCCCCTGACCCCGCAATCGTCGAAAGTGGGTCCTTCATCCTCATCCGTTGAGTCACGGGCGACCGCGACATGAAGCTCAAGGGCGGCCACAATATCCACATCGCAGGGAGGCCCTCGCCCGAGGTGAGGGCTCTTCCTGTTCCCGAGCGTCTCTTCCTCCCACTCAAGAGCCCTCGCTTCGACTTCAGCGAGATTCGCGTCGCCGATGGCGGGCCGCGTGTCTGCAGGCGGGATCCTCGCGACGGATCCCGCCTGCTTCTCCGTCCCGCTCCTCGCGCCGTACGGCGGCACGGCGCGCCTCGACGAGGCCGAGGGCCACATCGTGCTCGACGGGCTCGAGGCGCCGACAGACGACCCGACCGACGACCCGCGGGACGATCAGGCGGCCGATCCGGCGAATGACGTCGGCCGGAACGCCCCCGAGTCACGGCCCGGAGCCGCCGGGAGGCGCGAACTCGTGAGGCTCGGCGCGTGGCAGTTCGTCTCGGACGCCCGCACTGGACTCCCGGCCGATCCCGAGGCGACACCGAGCGCGGTCATCGTGTCCACGATTCACCTCGAGCCGTTCCTCGCCCGCGGCGACGTCCAGCTCGCGGGCAGGCTCTCCGAGTTCGCGCGCGGCCTCACGCACATACAGAGCTTCCTCGAGTACGAACCGATCTACCTCGTCGTCCCTGCGATCCACGCGCCTCTCGTGCGGAAGATCCGCGAGTCCGTCCGTGGCACCGCCTGGATCGAACTCGTGTCGGTTCCGCTCCGGTACCCGTTCGATCACTTCGGCATCCTCGCCCGTCATCTCGGGCTCAAGGCGGATCCCGAGCGCCCCGTCTGGGCCCTTCCCGTCGCCGGCGTCTTCGCGTTCGATCGCGCACTCACTCAGGCCCGCCCCGCGCTCGAGCGGATCATCTCGTTGGGCGGACCGGCCGTCGATGATCCGGCGCACTTCAGAGGCGTCGTGGGGTATCCGATCGACGAGATCGTCGACGATCGGCTGCGCCGGGCTCCCGCGCGGATCCTGCGCGGGGGGGCGCTGACCGGAAGCCCGGTCGGATCCGACGACCTCGGGCTCGACGCCGAGTGCAGCGGACTCACGGTGCTCGCGGAGGCCGCGGACCGGCAGTTCCTCGCGTTCGCCCGTCCCGGCTGGTCGCGCCACTCGTACGGACGCACGTTCCTCTCCCGCTACTGCCCCGGGCCCCCGGAGCGTCTGCGCACGGCGCTCCGCGGCGAGCTTCGTCCGTGCGTCGCGTGCGGCCAGTGCGTCGATGTCTGCGCGGCCGGTATCATGCCGAACGCGATCCACAAGTACCTCTACGGCGACGACATCGAGGCGGCCCAGCGGCTGCGAGTCGACCTGTGTGTCGAGTGCGGCCTCTGCTCGTACGTCTGCCCATCGAAGATCGAACTCCGCCAGCAGTTCCTGGACGCGAAGCGCGCGATCCGTGAGGAGCTCACGGTCGAGGAGGTTCCGGCATGAGGTTCATCCTGGGGATCCTCGACACCGCGCGCCCGATGTTCCGCCCGGGCGGCCGCCTGGCACCCCTTCGGCCGATCTTCGACGCGGCCGACGGCTTCTTCTTCTCTCCGGCCACGCGGACGGTCGTGGCCCCGCACGCGCGGGATCCCCTCGACGTCAAGCGCTACATGTCGGCCGTCATCATCGCCATCGTCCCGTGCCTAGTCGCCGCGGTCCATTTCTATGGGCTCCGGGTGCTCGCGATGGTCCTCGTGTCGTACGCCGCCGGCGGGGCCGTCGAGGTGATCTTCGCGATGGTCCGGAAGGAGGAGATCCAGGAGGGGTTCTTGGTCACCGGGATGATCTTCCCGCTCATTCTCCCTCCCGGTCTCCCGCTCTGGATGGTCGCGACGGGATGCGCGTTCGGCGTCCTGGTCGGGAAGGAGATCTTCGGCGGCACGGGGCGCAACCTGTTCAATCCGGCGCTCGTCGGGCGCGTCTTCCTCGCGCTCGGATACCCGAGGGCCATGTCGGGCGCCTGGGTCGAGCCCGGGACCGGGCTTCTGGGCCGCGTGTTCCAGTACGGGACCGACGTCGTCACGACCGCGACGCCGCTCGCGGCGGCGAAGGGCGGGGAGTGGGCGGCGCTCCCGAAGCTCCTCTTCGGAAACGTCCTCGGGAGTGTGGGGGAGACGTCCGCCATCGCCGTCATTCTGGGCGGCGTGTTCCTCCTCGTGATCGGGATCGCCAACTGGAGGATCGTCGCCGCGACGCTCGGGGCGTTCGCCGTCGTCTCGCTCGGGCTTCACGGCGGGGATGTTTCGATCGTGGTCTGGCACCTCCTGGCCGGCAGCCTCCTCTTCGGGGCGCTCTTCATGGCGACCGACCCGGTCACGAGCCCGATGACCAACGCCGGGAAGTGGGCCTACGGCATCATCATCGGTGTCGTGATCGCGCTCATTCGAAACCTGACCGGGTACGTCGAAGGCGTCATGTTCGCGATCCTGCTCGGGAACGTCTTCGCGCCGGTTCTGGACGAGCTCTTCGTCGCCGTCCACGTGAGGAGGCTCCGTGAAGAAGGGTAGCCTCTACGCGGTGTTCTACGCCGCGACGCTCGGAATCATCTGCGCGCTGGCGCTCACGGCCGTCGACGGCTTCACCGCCTCGCGCAAGGCGGCGAACGCGCGGGCGGAGGAGGTGCGGAACATCCTCACGGTGCTCGACGTCGGGTTCGACAGCGCGGCGACGTCGTCGGAGCTCCTCGCCGTCTACGAGAGGGACGTGCGCACCGAGTCACGCGGCGAACTCACGTTCTACACGTACGAGCATCCGGAGGTCGGGAAGCTCAGCTCGGTCCGCTTCGACGGCCCCGGGCTCTGGGGGCCGATCGAGGGGCTCCTCTGCCTCCGCGAGGACATGACGACGATCCACGCGGTCTCGTTCTACCGGCACGAAGAGACGCCGGGTCTAGGCGGCGAGATCTCGTCGGACGCCTTCCAGGATCAGTTCCGGGGCGTGTCGATTCTCGGTCCGTCCGGTGTCCCCGGTGTCGGGGTCGTCGGGGACGGCGCCGACGAACCGAACGAGGTCGACGCGATCTCCGGCGCGACGATGACGTGCGACAAGGTCGAGGAGATGCTGAACCGGATCATCGAAGAGGTACGGGCGGGAGGTGGGTTCGATGGCTGACCGCGGATCGCCGGCCTGCGTCGGGTGCGCCCCCGGAACGGGGCCCTGCGGCGGAAAGGGAATGGAGACCCTCCGGAGCGGGGTCTGGATCACGAACCCGGTTGCGGTCCAGGTGCTCGGCATCTGTTCGGCTCTCGCGGTCACGAACCGACTCGAGAACTCGCTCGTGATGGGCGTCGCTCTCGTCTTCGTCGGCGTCGGCACGAATCTCTTCGTGTCGCTCCTCAGGAACGTGACGCCGCGGCGCATTCGCATGATCGCCGAGGTCGCGATCATCGCCACGTTCGTCATCGTCTTCGACCAGATACTCAAGGCTTACTACTGGGAGATGTCGAAGCAGCTTGGGCCGTACGTCGGCCTCATCATCACGAACTGCATCATCATGGGGCGCGCCGAGGCGTTCGCCCTCTCGAACCGCCCGCTCGTGTCGATGGTCGACGGGCTGGGAAACGGGCTCGGCTACGCGGTCGTGCTCGCCATCATCGGGTTCTTCCGCGAGCTCGTCGGCACGGGTTCGATCCTCGGGCATCAGGTGCTTCTCTCGGAGTGGTACACGCCGAACCAGCTCGCCGTGCTCGCTCCCGGCGCGTTCGTGGCCCTGGGATTTCTGATCGCGATCTTCAACGCTCTCACGCGGGCCAACCAGACCGATGAGATGGGGAGCCAGTGATGGGTGAGATTTCTCCGTTCGTCATTCTGATCGCCGCGATCTTCACGAACAACATCCTGCTCGCGAACTTCCTCGGGATGTGCTCGTTTCTCGCCGTGTCGAAGGAGATCCCGACGGCGGCGGGACTGGGCGCCGCTGTCATCTTCGTCATGACCGCGACGACGGCGATCAACTTCGGAGTCTACCATCACGTGCTGGTGCCGCTCGGACTCGTCTACCTTCAGTTCATCGTCTTCATCGCGGTGATCGCCGCGTTCGTTCAGTTCGTGGAGATGTTCGTCGAGCGCTTCAGTCTGCATCTCTATCACTCGCTCGGCATCTTCCTGCCGCTCATCACGGTCAACTGCGCGATCCTCGGCGTGTCGCTCTTCATGATCATCAGGAAGTACACGTTCGCCCAGTCGGTCGCGTTCGGCTTCGGCGGGGGCGTCGGTTGGACGCTCGCGATCATCCTGATCGCTGGACTCCGGCAGAAGATGAGATACAGCGACGTTCCGCGGCCGTTCCGCGGCGTGGCGATTGCCATGATCATCACCGGGGTCATGGCGATGGCGTTCATGGGGTTCGCCGGCATGGTGAGAATCCAGTAGGGGACGATGGTGTTCCTTCTGCCCATACTCGTTTTCGCGGGGCTCCTCGTCGGGCTCACCGTGGCGCTCTCCGTGGCGGAGCGCGTTCTCATCAACTACGGCGTCTGCAAGATCGATATAAACAGGGGCGACAAGATCCTCGAGGTCGACGGCGGGCAGACGCTCCTGTCGGCCTTGAACGAGTCGAAGGTCTTCATCCCGTCGGCGTGCGGCGGGCGAGGATCGTGCGGGCACTGCAAGATCACCGTGCGCGCGGGCGGCGGACCCGTCCTGCCCACGGAGACCCCGTTCCTCTCGAGGGCGCAGGTCAGAGCCGGCGTCCGCCTCGCGTGTCAGGTCAAGATCCGCGAGGACATCGAGATCACGATCCCGGAGGATCTCCTCAACGTCCAGATGTTCACCGCCGAGGTCGCCACCACGCGCCTCGTGACCCACGACATCGTCGAGGTGCTCCTGGCGCTCAAGGAGCCCGCAGAGATCTCCCAGCGCCCCGGGCAATACGTCCAGCTTCAGGCGCCGTCGCCCGAGGGTCCCGTCTACCGGGCCTACTCGATCAGCTCGCCCTCCTACGAGAAGGACACCGTGGAGCTCATCATCAGGCTCGTGCCGGGCGGGATCGGGTCGACCTACGCGCACAACCTCGAGGTGGGCGACGCGACCGTCCTCACCGGGCCGTACGGGGAGTTCCGTCTGAGCGAGGATCCCGACGTCGAGCTCGTCTGCGTCGGCGGCGGGTGCGGGATGGCGCCGATGAAGAACATCATCTACACGGTCTACGAACGCTGGCCGGACCGGAAGTGCTGGCTCTTCTTCGGCTGCCGCACGACCAGCGACATCTTCTACCTCGAGGAGTTCCAGGAGCTCGCGCGGAAGCACCCGAACTTCCGCGTCGTCTACGCGCTGTCCGACCCCCTGTCCCCGGAGGAGCGGTGGGACGGGGAGACCGGCTTCGTTCATCTCTCGGTCGACAAGCACATTGAGCCTGGCGGCGCGAAGCGTAGCGCCTTCCTCTGTGGGCCGCCTCCGATGATCGAGGCCGTCATGAAGGTGCTGGCGGACAAGGGGTTCACACCCGAGGACATCTTCTACGACGAGTTCTAGGGAGGGGGAGGCTCATGGGAGTCATCACGGTCGGCGAGGTCCTGCGCCGCGCGAGCGAGTTCGAGTGCCGGCTGATGAACTTCTATCTCGACCTCGCCGAGCACGCAACGAGGGAGGGCGTGAGACTTCTCACGGACTACATGGCGAGGCACCGTCAGCGGCTCGCCGAGGCCCTCGAGAGGTTTCCCGAGCAAGAGTACCGTCGCATCTCCGAGCTTCCGATCAGATACGAGCCGGCCTCGATCGACGACTCCTGCTTCGAGGAGAGAGAGCTTCCGCCCGACGCGACGGCCGCGGACGTCCTGGACAAGGCGGTCGAACTCGACGAGTGTCTCGTCGCACTCTACCGGCACGTTCTCCAGCAGGAGACCGATCCGGCCGTCCGGGACCTCTTCGAGAGCCTCGTCCGCTCCGAGGAGAAGGACGAGATCAGGCTCAAGAAGATCAAGGCCATGAACTACTTCTGAGCGCCCTGCCGGTCGTCCTGGCATCGCTTGATGCGGGTCTTCTTGGCATTGCTCCACAACTGTGGGCTGACTGATATTCGGGCTTCCTCTCGGTGGGCAGAGGGTGTAAGCTCATGATTCATCCTCTCTGCGCCCCGAGGCGCCATGCAGAGGATCCCGCACGGGAAATCGACACTGGGCTGTCGGGTGTCCGGGACGCGACGTCGTCTCCGGAGGCTCGGCGTAGTCGTTTGAGGGGGGAACATGATGAGGCTCTCAGCCGCCGCGCTTCTGCTCGTCCTCGTCGTCGGTCTTGCGGGTTCCGCCTCGGCCGAGGATGCGTCGTGCATCACGTGCCACCGGGGCATCTCTCCCGGCCAGGTCGCCGATTGGGAGTCCAGCCGGCACGCGACGATGAAGATCACGTGCTCGTTCTGCCACGGTTCGGACCACATGAGCGCCGAGGATGCGCGCCTCGCGAGCTTCCCCGACGAGA
>JALGVU010000473.1 GCA_025774545.1 bacterium
CGCGCGTCCGCCTCGAGATCTTCGACGTCGCCGGCCGCTCGGTGCGCGTGCTCGAGGACGGAGAGCGGGTGGCCGGCGTCTACTCGACCGAGTGGGACGGACGGGACGCGGCAGGCACGCGCGTGGCGAGCGGTGTCTACTTCGGACGGCTCGCAGTGGGCGACCGGGTCGCGTCGCTCAAGCTCGCGGTGGTACGGTAAGGGATCAGCCCGCGAGGAACGGCACGACGAAGCGCTCCTGGGGAACCGGGAGCGCTTCTCCTTATAGATGCCCGGAGACGGTCCCGCTATCCGCTACGTTCTCGCGCGGGTGGGTGCTACACTCCGGCGACCGACAGCGTCGACGAGCTTCACTTCCAGAAGGACTCGCGATGATAGGGCTTCGGAGGCTGATCGCGACGAGGGTGATCGATCCCATCGCCTGGAAGGCCAAGCGCATGGCCGTGGGCGCGCTTCATGCCGAGTTCCGGGCGGGGCAGCGTGACGACCCCGAGACGCTCGCGGCGCGCCAGGCCGGCAGGCTCGGCGATCTCCTGGCGCACGCCGCCGCGCGCGTTCCGTTCTATCGCGAGGCACTCGAGGGGCTCGATTCGGCGTCGATCCGGTCGGATCCGTGGGGGAGCCTTCGCGAGTTCCCCATTCTCGAGCGGGAGCACCTCATCGAGCGCCTCGACGATCTCAAGTGCGAGATGGGACGGGGCGCGCGGCTCGATTCGTCAGGCGGATCGACGGGCATCCCGGTCAAGTTCTACCGCGACCGCGTCTCGATCGCCGCCGCCCTCGCGGTGCGGCAGCTTGCGTACGGGTGGGCGGGGATCGAACGGGGTGAGCGGCGCGTGCGTCTCTGGGCGGCCCCGCGGGATCTTGAGCGTCGCCCGACGATCCCAGCGCGCGTCGTGGACTTCTTCCACGACAGGACGGTGCTCGACGCGTACCGCATGTCCTACGAGGACATGCGCGCCTATGTCGATCTCCTGAGCCGCCGCCCGACGGTCTCGCTCGAGGGATACACCGACGCCGTCTACGAGCTGGCGAGGTTCCTGAAACGTGAAGGACTCACGGTCCCGAGTCCGCGGAGCCCTTCGGCGCGCCGGTCTACGATCTGTACGGGAGCCGGGAGGTCGGCCTCATGGCCGCCGAGTGCGAGCGGCGCGACGGGCTCCACGTCATGGGCGACACGACGATCCTCGAGTTCGTCGACGCCGGAGGTTCGCCCGTCCCCGACGGCGAGCGCGGCGAGATCGTGGTGACGCATCTCTGGAACTACACGATGCCCTTGATCCGCTACCGGACGGGTGATCAGGGCGTGGCCAGGCGAAGGGCGTGCGAGTGTGGGCGCGGCCACCCGATGCTCGAGCGCGTCGCCGGGCGCAACGCGGAGTACTTCCTGCGGCCGGACGGTGGCGCCGCCATCCCGGAGCTCTTCCTCGGCATCATCGGCCGGTACGAGGAGTCGGGGGAGATTAGGAAGTATCAGGTCATCCAGGACGCGATCGATCGCATCACCGTCCGGGCCGTGCTCGAGCCCGGAGCGACCTGGCCGACAGACGAGATCCGCGATATGATCGTGTCTCGCATCGCGGAGGTGATGGGAGCGCCGTGCCGCGTCGATTTCGTGATCGAGGACGAGATCGCGCCGACGCCGAGCGGCAAGCATCCCTTCACGATCTCGAAGGTCGGCCGTCCCCCGAACTCGAACGTCGAACGCCCTTCGAACTCGGAGCCCGAGGCGAAGAACGAGTGAGGATTCCCATGGAGACCGGGCGCACGCCGACCGTCGCGCAGGACACGCTCGCGGTCCTCGGCTCGAAGATCGCGGTCCTGCTCATCGGACTCGCGATCCAGGCGACCCTCGCGTGGCTGCTCGGTCCTGAGGGACGCGGCTCCTACGCCGTCTGCCTCCTCTTCGCGACGCTCTTGGGGCTCGTCTTCGGGCTCGCGATGGACAGCTCCGGCAGGTACTTCGTGGCGTCCGGCCGCATGACTCCCGCCGAGGCGACGTGGAGCACGCTCGTCGGACTCCTCGCGGGCTCCGCGGTGGCGATCGTCGTCGGACGGCTGCTCATCGGTTCCGAGTTCGCGTTCCTCGCGAAGGCGCCCCGCGAGTCGTTCCTCGTGGCGCTCGTCGTCATTCCCTTCTACGTGATCGGACACGGCTGTCTCTTCCTTCTGATAGGACTCGGCCGCATCAGGTGGATGGCCTTGACGACGGTCGTTGGCGTCCTTGCGCAACTCGCGACCGCGCTGATACTCATCGCAGGTCTCGGCATGGGCGTGAACGGCGCGCTCCTCTCGATCGTCGCGTCGGGTGCTGCGAACATCGTTCTCTCGATGGTCGCGCTTTCTCGTGCCGGGGCCCTCGCCCCGGTTCGCCTTCGCGCCGCGCACTACCGGCAGCTCATCGCCTACGGTGTGCGGTCGTACGTCACCAGGCTCAGCAACATCGTCAACCTCAGAATCGGGACGATGCTCCTCGCGTTCTTCGCAGCACCCGCAGAGATCGGTATCTTCGCGGCCGCCTCGGGACTGATGTCCCAGGTTCTCATCGTCCCGAAGTCGGTCGAGAACGCGCTCTTCGCGAGGGTGGCGTCCGCGCCCGACGGGAGGCCGGCGTCGGTGAGCAGGGCCGCGAGGGTCTCAGGGATAGTCGCAGGCCTTTGTCTCCTGGTTCTCGTCGCGGTGAGCCGCCCCTTGGTCGCGGTCCTCCTCTCGCCGCGCTTCCTCCCGGCCGTCCCGCTCATCTGGATCATGGCGCCCGGGATCTTCGTGCGGTCGATCTCGCAGGTGCTCCTGCCGTACTTCATGGGA
>JALGVU010000474.1 GCA_025774545.1 bacterium
GACGGCACACACTATCCTAGACCTTGGCAGACCGTCCAGTCAAGCAATCATCATCCATGAAAGAACCCCGGGCGCCACCAAGACCTCCCGCGCCCCAAAGAAGCCCTTCCCGAATCGTCACTCACTGTACCACTGGCCGCGCTCCCCGACCTGAGCTATAATGAGGGATCAGAAGGGCCGGGCCCGCAGAGCCACGGCTCCAGGCACCTGACACCTCCCCAACGGAGAGCCCAAGCCCATGTCCAGACTCCGCACCGCACATCAGGCCCCGCCGCCGGCACCGCGCCACGCCGGGCCACCGGCGGCAGCCCTCATCCTCGCCCTCGCGGCCATCCTCGCGCTCATCACGGCCGCCGCGACCCCCGCCCACGCCGACGACGCCTTCGCCCGTCGCATCACGAACCCGGCCGACCTCCTCGACGGCGCCGCAGCCGACGCCGAGCTCGGCGACTTCCTCCTCGCGAACGGCAACGTCGCGATCATCATCACGGACGCGGGACACGCACACGGCTACAGCTTCTCGGGCGGGAACATCATCGACGCGGCCGCGGCAGCGGTGATCCTCGCTGAGGGTGTCGACTCCGGGAACTCGGATCTCGCCGTCGAGACGCGCTACATCCTCCACCCCGATGACGTCCACGTCACGATCGAGACGACGTTCACGAACAACGGGGCGGCGATCAGCCTCTACTCCGCCGGCGACGTGATCGAGTGGGACCACGCGTTCCACTACGTGCCGGGATACGGCTACGAGGTAACGGGAATCCACACGACCACCGAGTGGATCGGCGGCGCAGGCGTGAACTCGAGCTACGGCTACGTGCCGACCAGCGGGAACGTCTCCGCCGACCACGGTTCCGGCTGGTCCGACACGATCATCAAGTGGCTGAGCCTGCCCGCGGGCGGGACGCGCACGTACACGCGCTACCTCGTTCCGACCGGGCCCGGCATCTCGAAGGCGAGCGACATCATCCACGAGCTCAGGGAGTTCACGGTCGGCACCGTCGAGGGCACCGTCAATGACTGGGCGAACAGCTCGACCGTCCCCGGCGCCACGATCGACTGCCTGCTCCACGGGGACGACGCCTACACGCAGGTCATCGCCGACGACGCGGGCGAGTACTCGGTCACGCTCCCGGCGACCGATCTCGAGCTCCACGCGACGGCGCCGCTCTTCTACCCGGAGCTCGAGTACGTCGACGTCGTCGCCGGGACAGCTTCCTCATCGAGGCGCTCGCGCCTCCGCCGCCCCTCGACTGGACCGCGCGCATCCAGCGCGGCGGGAACAGCTACGGCTTGACACTCGACGGCGCCTCGTTCGATCCCGACTACGAGCGCTGGTTCATCCGGGTTGGCGTACCTGACGGGACGCCTGCCGAGCTCTACGACCTCGTCGTCGAGGCGACCGGCGGGATCGTCGACACCGTCGCGCACTCGGTCGCGGTCAGGGACACGATCGATGACAACTTCTACTTCGTCCACATCACCGACTCGCACCTCCCGGGCCATCTCTACTACGGCGAGCCGGGTGCTGCGACCGACACGACGGAGATGACCGACCTCCGTGAGGTCATCCGCGACATCAACCTCGTGAACCCGGCGTTCGTGCTGCTGACGGGCGACGTCGTCAACGAGGGCGAACTCGAGGATCTCGAGGAGCGCCGCGTCTTCACGAGAGCGCAGCGGCTCCTGAAGGAGCTCGACGTCCCGGTCTACCTCGTCACGGGGAACCACGACGTCGGCGGATGGGACTGGACGCCGCCGCCGGACGGGACCTCCCGCTGGAACTGGTGGAAGTTCTTCGGCTGGCGGTATCTCTACGACCCACCGCCCGCCGAGGTCATCTACACGCAGAACTACACCTTCGACTACGGGCAGGTTCACTTCATCGGGCTCGACGCGTACATCAACTACGACGACTGGCGCGACTGGATCTACGGGGACGTCAGCTTCACGTGGCGGCAGATGCAGTGGCTCATGAATGATCTGAACACCGTCGATCCCGACGACGCCGTCGTCGCGTTCTACCACTACGACTTCGACAGCGAGATGGAACTCGGCTCCTTCGGCATCGACTGCACGCTCTGGGGACACATCCATTGGACGACCGGCCAGATCGAGACGCCGCCCTTCGACCTCTCGACCGGTCCCACCTGCGACGGCAACCGCTGGATGCGGCTCATGCGCGTCCAGGGGAACACGATCCTCCCGACCGAGCCGGTCTGGTCGGGCGACAACGGGAACAAGCTCCGCGTGAACTACGTCCCGCAGAACGACGGGACGTCGGCCACGGTCACTGCGACGATCACGAACACGCACGATGATGCGTTCGAGCACGGCCTCGTCAAGTTCCACGTGCTCGCCGACTCGATCCCCTACGCGGTCGAGGGCGGTGAGCTCGTCCAGACGATCGTCGACGGCGCGACCGCGACCTGCTACGTCAAGGTCCCGATCCCCGCGAACGACTCGATCGTGGTCACGCTCGAGCCCACGACCGGAATCCCCGACGTGCCGACGACCGCGGCGCTCTTGCGACCCGCGCATCCGAACCCGGCACGCGCTGGCACGACGATCGAGTTTGTGCTAGGATTCCGCGCGGAGGTGACCCTCGCGGTCTACGACGTGGCAGGACGGAAGATAGCGACACTGCGGGACGGGACGGTCGATCCGGGCCCCCACGAGGTGCCCTGGGATCTGACCGACGCCGCGGGCCACCACGTCGCGTCCGGGGTCTACTTCTATCGCCTCGATGCAGGCGAGCATTCCATCACGAAGAAGATGGTCGTCGTCCAGTAGGCGGCCGACCGGCGTCAGGAGTCCCCCTCCGGAGGTCGGCGTGCCGCCGGAGAGGAGACTCTCGTGCCGGCCTCAACCGTG
>JALGVU010000154.1 GCA_025774545.1 bacterium
GACGTCGAGGTCATCGTGGCCGGGATGGACGGCGTCGTCTACGCGTGGGACTGCGACGCGGCATACGACGACGGCGAGTTCGTCGAGTGGGCCACCTGGCGGCACGACGATCGGCGAACGGGTTCGTTCGAGCACGCGCTCCCGGTCGACGTTGTCGATGGAGACGCGCCGGCCTCGCTCACGCTCGCGCTCGAGCAGAACGTCCCGAACCCCTTCAACCCCACGACGAGGATCGCGTACCACGTGCCGTCGGGCGTGGCAGAGATTGGGCTGCGTGTGCACGACGTCACCGGTCGGCTCGTGAGGACGCTCGTCGAGGGAGCGGTCGAGCCGGGACGCCACGCTGTGGCGTGGGACGGCCGTGACGAGCGCGGAGCGCCGGTGGCGTCGGGCGTCTACTTCGTGCGGCTCTCGGCGGGGGAGCGGTCGAGCGCGAAGAAGATCCTGCTTCTGAAGTAGAGACCCCGAGTCTGCGGTTCGACGAGGTGGACGGGGCCTGGGCCCAACGTGGGTTCGCGCTCGGTCCGCCTCTCTCCGTGCCTGGTGGACGCGGCACCGGACCCACATCTGCGTCGGGATGACCCTTGATGTCCTCGGACATCTGTGCTAGGGTCTCCACGTGCCGTAGAACCTCACGCGTGATCTCCGCACAATAAGCCTCTCCAGGGGAGTGACGCGGAACCGACACTGCTATCGGCTGTTCCGGAGAACGGAGCCAGCGAAGCGGCGTAGCACGAGAGCAGCCGAAGGCGACTCGTCGTGCGTGGTTCGGCGTCCCAATACCACCTCATCCTGCAGCGCGCCGGGACCGATCGTCGTCCTGGCGCGTTCCCGTCTTCACGAGGTACTCGCGCGCCTGCGCAGGAAGGAGAAGACCATGGCACGGAGGCGACTCGCCCCCCTCCTCATCCTCGTGACCCTCCTGTCCCGAGGACTCCCGGCGGCGGCCGGCGGCCCATCCATGGAGACCTCGTACGATCTCGCTGAGATTGGGATCGAGGCGCAGGGTCTCTACTCACGAGTGACCATTCCCGGAACCGGGACCATCAAGATACCCGGCGCCCCCGCGCTGCCTGTGAGGATCCTGCAGTTCGTGATCCCCGCGAACCTCCGGGTCGAGGAGGTGCTCGTCAGACGCCTCGAAGAGGAGATTCTCCCTGGAGCGTACCGCGTCGTGCCGGCTCAGCCGGAGGCCCCCATCGGTGAGGTGCAGCAGTGGGTCGATCCCGATCCCCTCATCTACGAGAGCGCGGCTGGCTATCCCGAGGCGCGCGTCCAGTACCTGGGCGATGGATATCTGGGCGGCTACCACATCGCGGGCGTCGCCGTCCACCCAGTGACGTACGAGCCGTCGGCCGGGCGGCTGACGCTCGCGCGTCGCATCGAGGTGGAGCTGTCGCTCGTCCAGGGCTCTCGCGATGCTCAGCCGAGACACAGAATGACCGCACGGGCCGACCGGATGTACCGGCGGCTCGTCGAGGGGCTGGTGGTGAACCCTCAGGACGTCGCGGGGAAGCTCGGGCCGGTCGAGATCGTGGACAGCGTGGGGCCGGAGGGCTTCGAGCCGCGCTACACTCCCTCGCTCGAGGGAAGCGCCGTGGAGTACGTGATCGTCACGAGCGACGAGTTCGCGTCGCGGTTCCAGGAGCTGGCGGACTGGAAGACGAAGAAGGGCGTCCCGACCGTCGTCAAGACTGTCTCGTGGATCGACGCGAACTACTCCGGCGGCTGTGACACGGCCGAGCGCATCCGCTACTTCCTCAAAGACGCCTACAGCTCGTGGGGCACGACGTACGCTCTCATGGCCGGCGACACGGACATCGTCCCCGTCAGATACGCCTGGTGCCAGTACTACGGCGGGTGGTACATCCCGACCGACGTGTACTACAGCGATCTCGACGGCAACTGGAACAGAAACGGCAACAGCGACTTCGGCGAAGGCTACGTGAGCATCGCGTCTCCGGGCGATAGCACCGACCTCTATCCGGACGTGTTCGTCGGGCGCGCACCTGTGGCCAATGCGATCGAGGTCGAGGCGTTCATCGACAAGACGCTGGCCTACGAGAAGGCCCCGGCCCCGCACTTCGCCGAGCGCAGCCTCTACATGGCCGAGGTGCTGTTCCCGTACTACTGGGAACCGGGCATGGATTGGACCACGTGCGGCGCGGCGGACATCGTCGAACCGGCGCTGCCTCTCGTCCCCGAGTGGATCAACATCGTGCGGCTCTACCAGCGTTCATCGGACTACCCGGGGTCGTATCAGCTGAACAGGGCCAGCGCTCTCGACTCGCTGAACGCCGGCTACAACATCACGGTCCACGTCGGTCACGGCAACAAGGACATCCTGCGGGTGAGCAAGAACAACTACGTGACGCCCCACGACGCCGACGCACTCTCGAACGGGATCACCAAGTCGGGCTTCATGTGGATGCTCAACTGCTCGTCGACGGACATCGGAGCCGACTGCATCTCCGAGCACTTCATGAACAACCCCGACGGCGGCTGCTCGTACCTCTTCGGCCCGACGCGGTTCTGCTTCCCCGGGACGGCCGTGTTCCCCTACACCGTCTGGTTCGACCTGCTCTACACCGATGGGATGACCGCGGCGGGGGTCGTCTCCGCCTCGTGCAAGATCCCCTTCATCCCGGCGTCGTTCTACAACAGCCCGGAGAGGTGGACGCAGCTCTCGTTCATCTTCCTCGGGGATCCCGAGAGCCGGCTCTGGACCGATCGGCCGGGCGCGCTGACCGTTCTCCACGATGCAACGATCGGCCTGGGTCCAACCGTACTCGCGGTGACGGTGACAGATCCGTCCATGGTCGAGGGTGCGCTCGTGTGCGTCGCCAAGGAGGAGGAGGTCTACGCGACGGGCACGACGGATGGGTCCGGCCAGGTCCTTCTGTCGTTCACGCCGAAGACGACCGGGACGATGACTGTCACGGTGACGGCGCAGGACCGCCTCCCCTACGAAAGCGCCATCGGCATCGCATCCTCGCCCTCACCTCACCTCACGTTCAGATCCGTGGTCGTCGACGATGACGGGGCGGGCTGGAGCAACGGGAACGGGAACGGCGACGCCGAGGCGGGCGAGGCCGTCGAGCTTGACGTGACGATCGGCAACGGCGGGCAGTCGCAGGCGAGCGGCGTGACCGCGACGGTCCTCGACGGCGATCCGTACCTGACGCTCGTCGATGGCACGCACTTCCTCGGCGACATCCCGGCACTCACGGAGATCCAGTTTCAGGACGCGTTCCTGGTCTCCATCGCGGACGACTGCCCGAACGGCTACGAAGCCGGGCTCGAGCTCACCTTGAGTGACGCGTCGCGAACCACGTGGACCGACGAGTTTGTTCTGACCGTCTACCGGCCGAATCTCGTGCAGCACCACAATGACTACGACGACGGGCTGACCGGCGACGGTGTTCCCAACGTCGGCGAGACGGTGACGCTTACGGTGGACGTTCTGAACGACGGCAACGGCGAGGCCGATCTCGTCACCGGTGTGCTCAGGTACCCGACGGCGGACGTGGCCATAGCCGACAGCACCGACACGTGGGGTGACATCGTTCCCGGAGCGACGGCATCGGGCCAGTCGGGGTTCGTGTTCGACGTGAACGCCGTGATCACCGAGCCGTTCGAGCTCGTTCTCACCGATGAGGGCGGCAGGGAGTGGCGCCACTCGTTCGACGCGCTGCCCCCCGCGGAGGTCTTCGATCTCGCGGGGACCGTGAGGGCGACGACGATCTCTCTTTCCTGGGAGCCGTCACAGGAGCTCGATCTCTGGGGCTACAACGTCTATCGCACGGACCATCCTGCCGGCACGCCGGAGCTTGCGAACGACGGCGTGATCGAGCGGGTCTCGTACTTCGAGGACGCCGGACTCGAGGAGAACACGCTGTACTACTACCGCGTGACGGCCGTCGACTCCTCCGGCAACGGGAGTCGGCAATCGAGCATGCTCGAGATCACCACGAACCCGCCGAGCCAGACCGGGTGGCCGCTCCTTGCTGGAGAGGCCATGTTCGGGACGCCTGCGGTCGCCGACATCGATCTGGACGGCGACCTCGAGGTCATGGTTGGGTCGAGAGACATCTATTGCTGGCACCACGATGGGCTCGAGTACATGGACGGTGACGGGGATCCGAGGACGAACGGCGTCTTCACTGTCGACGGCCTGGGTGGCTACCGGTCATCCGTGGCGATCGGCGAGATGGACGGTGATCCCTACCCCGAGCTCGTGTGCGCCTCAATGGGCGACTTCGGCGACGACGGGAGCTCCGAGTACCGGATCTTCGCTTGGAACGCCGACGACGGGACACTCGTCGATGGCTGGCCCGTCTCGACCACGAAGTTCTGCTGGGCCACGGCCGCCCTGGGAGATCTGACCGGCGACGGCCTCGCCGAAGTCGTGATTCCCTGTGCGGACGGCTACCTCTACGGCTGGGACTCGAGCGGCGACGAGATCATCGACGGTGACAACGACCCCTCGACCGACGGGGTCTTCGCGTGGCTCGGTGCGGAGTGGGCGTACGGATCGCCGACGCTCGTGGACATCGACGCCGACCGCGACCTCGAGATCATCGTCGGCTCGCGGAACGACAGCGTCTACTGCTGGAACGGCGACGGCACGCGCGTGCCCGGATGGCCGGTCTGGGCAGGATCGGGCGATCCGGGCGGCGTTGTCGCCTCTCCGTGCGCGGCCGATCTCAATGGGGACGGGAGCGTGGAGGTCGTCGTCATCGCGAGCGATCTCCAGCTCATCGTGTTCTCGGCGAGCGGGGCCACGCTCGACGGCTGGCCCGTTGCTGTCGACGTCGGGGGCGACTTCCCACCATCTCCGACGGTCGCGGACCTCACGGGCAACGGGAAGCTCGAGATCATCCAGCTCGACGAGAATGGGCTCGTTCACGTTTTCACCTGGCAGGGGGAGGCCGTGGACGGGTGGCCGCAGCCGACGGCGCCAGGCGGGGTGCTTCCCCAGTCGAGCGCGTCGGTTGGGGACGTCGACGGCGACGGGCTGCCCGATGTCATCGTAGGCGACAACGGCTTCAAGGTGAACGCATTCCACGCCGATGGCGAGATGATCCGCGGATGGCCGATCCTGACGGACGGACAGATCTACGCGTCACCCACTCTCGCTGACCTGGACGGCGACGGCGACGTCGAGGTCATCGTGTCCGGCATGGATGTGTATGTCTACGTGTGGGACTGCGAGTCGCCGTACGAAGAGGGCGAGACCGTCCAGTGGGCGACGTGGCGACACGACAGCAGCAGGACGGGCTTCTTCGGACACGAGGCACCGGTCGGCGTTGCCAACGGGCACGTGTCGGCTCCGCTCACGCTCGCGCTCGAGCAGAACGTCCCGAACCCCTTCAACCCCACGACGAGGATCGCGTACCACGTGCCGGCGGGCGTGGCAGGAATCGGGCTGCGTGTGCACGACGTCACCGGGCGGCTCGTGAGGACGCTCGTCGAGGGAGCGGTCGAGCCGGGACGCCACGCTGTGGCGTGGGACGGCCGTGACGAGCGCGGAGCGGCGGTGGCGTCGGGCGTCTACTTCGTGCGGCTCTCGGCGGGGGAGCGGTCGAGCGCGAAGAAGATCCTGCTTCTGAAGTAGAGACCGACCAGACCAGGAACTGCTCGGCAGACGAGGTGGGTCGGGGAGGCAGCCCTCGCCCCACTTGACATCGTCGCTGATCCTATGATATACTTCCGCGAATCCCACTTGAGTTGTCCGGGGCACGCAGAAGCAGGACTCGTGGTTCTGCAGTGTGTGTCCCTGTGCTCGCCGCCGTGGCCGATCCGGGGCAGACCCGGCGGCACGGTCGGCGCGCGCTGCACACCCCCAAGGAGGAGGCACGCCATGCGACGGAGCGCGACTCTCGCGTCGATCCTCGTGGTGCTCGTGGCGGTCTGCGCTACTGCCGACGTTCCGCGGACCCTGAGCTACCAGGCGACACTCGTGAACGATTCCGGAAGCCCGATTCCCGACGGCTACTACGGGCTCACCTTCCGCCTGTACCCGCAGGCTTCGGGCGGCAGCGCCCTCTGGATGGAGACTCAGACGCTGCCGGTCATCCAGGGACTCGTCAACGTGATCCTCGGGAGCGTCGAACCGCTGACGCTGCCGTTCGACGATCCGTACTGGCTCAGCGTCGCCGTCGGTGGTGACCCCGAGCTCGAGCCCAGGCACGAACTCACGGCGGCGCCCTACGCCCACAGGGCTCTCGCGATCGAACCGGACGTCGTCTCGAGCGTCGACGGCGTGGTGAACGACGAGGGCGACATCGACCTCATCGCCGGGCCGAACGTCACGATCGCGCCCGACGATATCG
>JALGVU010000155.1 GCA_025774545.1 bacterium
GCGACCGACCAACCCGAGCTCCTCCTGGATCCACCAGTCCAGATGCCCGGTCCCGTAGTTCCCGATCGTCAACGTCGCCGTGTCGCTGCCCCATGGATCGAGCGTGAAGTCGACAGAAGGCGGAGCGACCGCAACGTCTGGCTCGAGCACGCAGTCCCCGGGCGGCGGCGGCATTCCGACGCCACCATGACCAGAGGGAACGAGCCTCACGCACCAGTCGTCGTCTCCCCGGCTGCAGTCCAGGACCGTGGCGGAGCCCTCCCCCCAGGGCACGAGCTCCACGGCACCTTCTCCTCCGAGGTAGAGGTAGTCGACGCGCGCCCCCACGACGACGCCATCGGGATCTGGGTAGACGCAGTCGAGGGCCAGGATCGCCCAACCGGGCGGCACTTCGGGATCCCCAATGTCGAACCCGCCGAGCAGATTCTCTTGGCCCATCTTGACCGCGTCGAACGTCCTGTCGAACCCGAACTCGGCGGCCATCACCCCGCCCCCGTGCCCGAAGTTCTCGAAGCAGACATAGGCGGAGAACTGCTCAAAGGGAGCTGGGTAGATCACGTTCTCGCCGTTGTCGAACTCGATGAAGATGGTGACGTTCGGGTTCTGGCCGGGGGGGGCGAGGGCGATCGCCCCCGTCACATCGCTCGGATCGCTCTCGTTCGAGTTCGCATCGACGGCGAAGACCCGGTAGTAATAGGTCTCGCCCGGCGTGAGCCCTCCGTCTTCATATGATGTCTCGGTGGTCGTCGACGACTGCGGGTCCACGCTGAAGTCCGGCGCGGTGTCGCGCTCGAGACGGTAGTGGTCCAGATCGGGCTCCGTGTTTGCGTCCCACCCCAACGAGATCTCTCCGGCGTTCAGGCCTGACACGGCAGTCAGGCCGGTGGGGGCAGCAGGTGGAACCGCACCGACGCTCAGTGTGACGGGCACGAGAACCATGGGTTCATCCGGATCGTTGCTACGGATAGCGAGATCGCATTCGTAGGTGCCGTCTTCGAGCCCCGCGGCGTCCACGGCGACGTTGACCTCGGTCGCCGCTCCGCCGATGGGAATCGTGCCGGCGACGGGATCCTCGCCCACCCAGCCGCAGCTCTGAAACAGAACAGCGAGGTGGCCATGCGCGTAGGACCCGGAAAAGGCAACTCGGAGACCGTCGGTTCCATCGGCGTTCTCAATCCCGATGCTCGCTTGGGTGCTCAACCAGTAACCGGCTCCAGGGGGACCGTGGTAGCGGAACAGGATAGACCCCTCAGGGGCCAGGACCACCTGGAAGGTCACCCACATGTCCAACGTGTCCACGTGGCAGTTGCTGAAGGAGCTGTATTGGACAGAGAAGACCTCAGCCAAGGGATCGTAGAAGTAGATAGCGGTGCCGCCGCCATACATGGAGCCCAGAAGACGATGCCAGAATGGTGCGATCAGGTCGTTTGGCTCGTAGGTCGAGGGTATGGGATCGGCGGTTGTGTCACCCCCGTGCGGACCGAAGGTAAGGTACCCCTTCCCACTGATGGTGACCGATGTCTTGTCCTCACCATAGAACGGGAACGCGAACGGCAGCGGCACTTCGAAGTGCTCGGCGCCTAGGAGACTCACGTGGGTCCCGAGGTCCCAGATGCTTTGCCAGTCGTACAGCATGCCTCCGGGCTCGTCGCTGTCGATCCATGTGTAGCCGAAGTTGTCGGGCCCCCCGCTCGCGCGCACCGTCGCGTCCCCTCGATCCGCCTCGGGGTCCTTCTCCCGCGGCGGCCGGCGCCCCGGCGACAGGCCCTTCTCACGCGGCAACGGCGGCTCTGGCCTCGCGGCCGAAACGGAGATCGGGAGCTGCGTCCCATCCCTGAGAACGAGACCCATGTCCTCCCCGATCCACCAACTCAGATCCCCGTCGCCATCGGCGCCGATGGTCAGGATCGCGGAGTCGGTGCCTCCCGGATCTACCGCGAAGTTGAGGGAGGTGGGAGTCACGTCGATGTCGGGAAACCCGACCGACATCGTCACCGGCACGTGGATCTCTGGCTCGTAGAGATCGTTGCTGTGCACGACCAGCTCGCCCTCGTAGTCGCCTGGGGGAAGCCCCGAAGCATCTGCCGTTACGGCGAGCTCCGCAGGAGCCCCGCCGACTGGAACGAGACCCGCAACCGGGTCCTCGCTCAGCCACCCGCAGTCCTGAATCAGCACAGCGAGGCCGTCGTGGACGTAGGGCGAATTGTGGGCGATCTGTAGACCGTCGGTCCCATCGGTGCTCTCGATTCCGATGGTCGCGGTGTCCGTCGGCGTTCCCATCTCCAGGTACTGGAATCGGATCGAGCCGTCGGAGCTGTAGAGTACCTGGAACGTGTACGGTCCCCCCTCCATGTTGTGGGCCCAGATGTTCGTGTATTGGACGATGAAGGTGCCGCTCTGGGTGTCCTGGGTGTAGTGGTAGTGGACGGTGCCGCCAAGGGACGGATCCAGATCAGTCCAGAACGGCGCAATGAGGGAGTTCGGCGCGTCAGCGTGCGGTATGGGATCGTTGGTGGGATCCGCCGCGTCTTCGTAGTCGGCAGCCCAAATGGCGAAGAAGCCGTTCGAGCTGACATGGGCGGCGTTCATCCACCCGTGGTTGTAGAACCGCCGAAGCGGGTTGAAGTACACTCCAACCTCATCGTCGTCGTCGAGCTCCAGCGGCGTCCCCACGCCACGAATATCCTGCCAGTCAAAGATCGGGCCCCCAGGCTCGTCGCTATCGATCCACGTGTAACCGAAACCGTCGGGGCCACCGCTGCCGCGGATCCTCGGGCCGGCTCGCCTGACGTCCGACTCGCGCTTCCGCATCGTCAGAACCTCGGAAGCAGGCAGCTCATGCGCTCGCGCCTGAGGGCCAGTTCCGGCGGCTTCCAGAGCCACTGGAACGCTGTTGCCATCCCGCAGAGCGAGTGACCCTTCCTCCCCGAGCCACCAGCGGAGGTCTCGGGTCCCGCTGTTGCCGATGGTGATGATTGTGGATTCGCTGCCGCCCTGATGCACGGGCAAGTCGATGTACGGCGGGGCCCCCACGTCGATGTCGGCGATCCCGACCGCAAGTGTCACCGGCACACGAACCACCGGCTCGGCTGGGTCGGTGGTATGCACGACGAGGACGCACTCGTAGTCGCCGATCTCGAGCTCAGCTGCATCCACGGTCACGATCACCTCGTCCGGGTCGCCGCCTACCGGAACCGTCCCTGCCACCTGATCCTCGGTAATCCACCCGCAAGCCTGGATCAGCACTGAGAGGTCGTCGTGGACATAAGGGGCGTTGTGAGCAACCTGAAGGCCGTCGGTCCCGTCGGCATTCTCGATTCCGATCGTCGCGATGTCGGTCGGCGATCCCGGTTCCTCCACGGAGACATACACAAACCGCATGTATCCCTCGGCGCTCAGGATCACCTGGAACGTGTACGGACCTCCCTGCGCCAGGTAACGGTAGATGTCCCCGTACTGAACAATAAACGCGTCCTCGACGGGATCGTGGTAGTACTTGATCGTCGCGGAGTAGAGCGTGGGGTCGAGATCGGTCCAGAACGGCGCCAGGAGATCGTTGGGCTCGTCCACCGTAGGGATCGGCGGATTGAACCACTCGTCTCCTGCCCCATCGAACGTCAGGTACCCGTTCGAACTGATCCGCACGGAGGTCTTGAGGTCACCATAGAATGGGAATTCGAACGGGAGTGGGACCTCAACGGAGTCGTCGTCGTCGAGCGACACGGTTGTCGCGACGCCGCTGATGTCCTGCCACGCGAAGGGCGGTCCTCCAGGCTCGTCGCTGTCGACCCACGTGTAGCCGAAGCCGTCGGGCCCTCCTGTGCCGCGGGTCACTGCACCGCCGCGCACGGGATCCGGCTCTCCCTTCTGCAGCGTTCGCACCTCCGAGAACAGAACGCGCTGTCGCTGCGCGGGGCTGTCCGTGTCCGCGGAAGAGAGTGAGACGGGCAACCTGGTCCCGTCCCCCAGCACGAGACCCGCTCCCTCTCCGATCCACCAGTTCAGCGTCCCGACACCGAGGTTGCTGATTGTGAGCACGGCGGAGTCGGTACCGCCCGGATCCACCGCGAAGTCGAGGGCCGCCGGAGACACGTCGACATCGGCACCGGGCGGAAGCACAGTGAGAGCAAGCGGTACGTGGACCTCGGGTTCATCGGGATCGTTGCTGTGCATGATGAGATCGCATTCGTACTGACCAACCTCTGGGTCGTTCTGGGCGATGCGCAGCGCTATCCACTTGTAGTACGGCGGGTCGAGCGTGCCCGATTCGGGGTTCGCCCGCAACCACTGGCAGTCCGGCCGCATGAGCACTACGAGGCCGTCGTGGACGTAGTAGTCGTCGTAGGCCACTGTGAGTCCGTCGGTCCCGGTCGCGTTCTCGATCCCGACTGTGTAGTACGGGTTCGATTCATAAACATCCACGTACTTGGATTGGACGATCCCGTCGCTGCCGAGAATGACCTGGAACGTGTACGGTCCTGCCCCGCGGGCATCCCAGACGTCAGTGTACTGAACGGTGAATGTCTCCTCGACAGGGTCGTGGTAGTAGTGAATCGTGCCGCCCTCGGGAGGATCCAGGTCCGTCCAGAGCGGCGCAATCAGATCGTTCGGCGGAGTGGCCCACGGCAGCTCGGTGTTCAGCGACGCGCTTCCGTGCGAACCGAATGTCAGGTATCCGTTCGAGCTGATCCTGACTAGGCTCTTCGCCTCGCCGTAGAACGGGAACACGAACGGTAGGGAGACCTCGACGAAGTCGTCGTCGAGGACCCAAATCAACTGCCCGACCTCGGAGACGTCCTGCCACTCGAAGACCGGTCCACCGGGCTCGTCGCTGTCGATCCAGCTGTAGCCGAAGCCGTCAGGCCCCCCGCTCCCACGCGGCGTTGGATAGCCGCGGACGCTGTCTGCCTTCCCATCTGCGAGGGCAACCGCGAGGCGTTTGCCATCAGGTGCTACGAACTGAGCTCCCTCCTGGATCCACCAGTTCAAAGCTCCCTCACCGAAGTTCCAGATGTCCAGGCCCCCAACGATGAAACTTCCGCCGCTCCGAAGGACGAACTCTGTGTCCCCTGGAATCACGACGATATCGGGTTCCAGAATCGTCAGGTTCACAGGCACCCGAGTGTCGGGTTGATCTGGATCCCTGGTGCGCACCAGGAGTTCGCATTCGTGCACGCCGGGCTCGAGTCCCGTGGCATCCACGGTGACGGCCACCTCGATTTCGGAGCCGCCGCCCGGGAGCACACCACCAACCGGCTGCTCGCTGATCCACTCGACTCCGGGTGGCTCGATTCGCACCGCCAGGCCTCCGTGAACGAATGGTCCGTTGTAGACAACTTCCAGACCGTCCATCCCGTCGGGGCTCTCAACCCCCACGGTGGCGATGTCCGTCGGAGCTTCAGGAGGCAAGGCGACGTCCGGTGGGTACTGGAAGACAATGGAACCGTCGGGATGCAGAATCAGTTCGAAGCTGTAGTACCCAGTCTCTATGTGGTGCTGGACCTGGTAGTATTGGACGATGAAGATGTCCTGGGCGGCGCAGTAGTCGTAGTAGATCTTGCCCGGACCTCCAGGGAACCGGGCGGGATCCAGGTCGGTCCAGAAAGGCGCGACAAGATCGTTCGGGTTGGCGGACGTCGGTATGGGCTCGTTGAAGAACTCGTCGCCATCGGAGCCAAACGTCAGATATCCGTTGGAGCTGATCCTGACGGAGGTCTTGCCGTCTCCGTAGAACGGGAACACAAACGGCAAGAGAACATCGAAGTAGCTGTCGTCGCCACACCCATCGCAGCCGAGTTCGCCGATCAGCAAGTTGTCAACCCAATCGTAGACCGGGCCTCCGGGCTCGTCGCTGTCGATCCACGTGTAGCCGTAGGCGTCGGGGCCGCCGCTTCCACGAAGCACTGGCTCCCCGCGAAACGGGTTCCTCTCCCCTTTCGTGGGAGTCCGTCTCTCAAGGGCGAGCGCCGGCTCGCGACTCGATTCGTCCCTCGCGCGCGCGGCAGAAAGGGTGACCGGGACATGGTGCCCGTCCCGTTGAGCCAGTTCAGCCTCTTCCATGATCCACCAGGTCACGTCTTCCACGCCCGGGTTCTCGATAGTCAGGAGGGCGGAACCAATGCCATCCACGGTCACCTCGAAGTCGAGAGACGAAGGAGTCACTTCGAGAGACGGCTGGGGGCAGGTCCCAGGTGGTGCGAACGGCCATCCCACGGCGGCGTTCCCGGAGGGAATCAGTCGAATGCAGAACGCATCTTCATCGCCATTGCAGTCATGGGTCATGGGGCCGAGCACGCCGTGCGGGGCGATCCCGAGAAACCCCGGCACT
>JALGVU010000475.1 GCA_025774545.1 bacterium
GGTGTGTCGGCCACTCTCGAGACGAGCGACACCTACGCGAACATCATCGACGCGAGCGGGACCTACGGATCGATCCCGAGCGGCACGATCGTTCCGAACGGCGACCCGTTCCGGTTCGAGGTCGACGAAGGGTGCCCGAACGGCCACGGCCTGGCGTTCACGATCGACGCCGCGGACGCAGGGCGCACGAGCTGGGGGATCCAGATTCCGCCGGTCGAGGTCTCGGCGGCCGATCTCGCGCACGTGAGCACCGTCATCGACGACGGGGGCTCGGGCGGGAACGGCAACGGGATCCTCGAGCCCGGCGAGACCGGCTGGCTCGAGATCACGATCGAGAACACGGGACCGATCGACGTCGGCAACGTCGCGGCCACCCTGATGAGCGACGACCCCTACGTCGCCGTGAGCGACGCCGACGGGTACTTCGGAGCGATCCCGTCGGGAACGAGCGCTCCCAGTCCGACGCATTCGTTCCGCGTGAGCGTGAGCCCGAACGCGCCGCCCTCGCAGGAAGCTCCCATGGTTCTCGCGACGACGGGCGACGGCGGAACGTACGAGCACTCCCAGGACGTCGGCTTCACGGTCACGCTCGGCGGCGTGTCCGTCGAGGGCCCGTGCGGCCCCGACTCGTACGGCTATTTCGCCTACGACACGTCGGACGGCTGGACCGGCCAGGCGCCCACGTACGAATGGGTCGAGATCACGGGCGTCGGGGCGATCATCTCGGCGATCACGAACCAGGACGCCGCGACGACGACCCTGACCCTTCCGTTCACGTTCAAGTACTACGGGACCAACTACACCCAGATCTCCATCTGCTCGAACGGATTCCTCGCCATGGGGAACGAGGACTACCGCTTCGGCGACAACTCCGCCATCCCGAGCCCCCACGGCCCGTCCGCGATGATCTCGCCGTTCTGGGACGACCTGAGCCCGAACGACGGCGGCAACATCTACGAGTGGTACGACAGCGCGAACGACCGCTACATCGTGCAGTTCGACGCCGTCGTCCACTACTCGGGCGGCAACCCGGAGACCTTCGAGGTCATCTTCTACGATCCCGCCGTCTATTCCACGACCACCGGTGACGGCATCATCGTCATGCAGTACGAGGACGTGAGCCTCGTCTCGCAGTGTACGATCGGGATCGAGAACGCGGGGCAGACCGACGGGATCCAGTACGTCTACAACAACTCGTACGATCCGTGCGCGGCGGCGGTCGTCGACGGTCAGGCGATCAGGTACACGACCGAGGGACCGCTGGCGCCTCCGATCTGGCTCGTGATCGCCGCGAGCGAGATCGACGACAGCGCGGGCGGGAACGGCAACGGCATCGCCGAGCCGGGCGAGACGGTCGACATCACGCTCACGGTCGAGAACCTGGGTCTCTCGACGGCGTCCGCGGTGTCGGCGACGATCTCGACCTCCGACCCCGACGCGACGATCGTGAACGGAACGGCCTCGTTCGGCAGCATCGCCGGCGGCGGGATGGCGGTGAACGCGGCGCCACTGACCGTGACGATCGCGGCCGAGCCCGCCGACCCGACGATCGAGTTCGACGTGCACCTGGCGACCGGCCTGCGGTACGACTCGTGGGACGTCCTGGTGCTCGACATCGTGCTCGACGGAAGCGGCATCGAGGAGGGCGAGGTTCCGATGGCGTTCGCCCTTCGGCAGAACGCACCGAACCCGTTCCGCGACGGCACGGTGATCGCGTTCGATCTGCCTGCGCCTTCGCGTGCGTGCCTCGAGGTGTACAACGTGGCCGGGCGGAAGGTGGCGAGCGTGGTCGACGACGAGTTCGGCGCCGGCCGCCACACGGTTCGGTGGGACGGGCGCGACTCGTCCGGACGTGAGGTCTCGGCGGGGATCTACTTCTACCGAGGCCGGATCGAACCAGAGCATGAAGAAGATGATCCTCCTCAAGTAGCGAGGGGGGAACGATAGAGAGGGCAGAAGAGACAGGAGAGAACGAGAGACCACGCGGACCCCTCAGGGGGAAGGAGAGCCTCATGCGTGGACGTTGCAGCCGTGTATCCCGGCCCTACGGACTGGCCGTCATCGCCGTGCTCACGTGCGCCGTTCTGGCCGCGTCGCCGGCGTGGGGCGAGGGCCCCGAACTCGCCGCGCGCGCACCGATCGCGGGGACGGAGGACGGGCTCGAGTTCCGCGTCCTCGAGTCCTCTGCTGCCCGCACGCTCGTCGAGATCATGATCCCGAAGCCGATGGCGGGACACGTCACGGTGGACGGGCGTGAATTCGACGTCCTCACCGTCCGGGGAGCGAGCCCGTTCGGAGAGGGCGGTCACCCGCTCCTCGCCGTCGAAGGAACGCTGATCGCAGTTCCCCCGGCTTCCGGGGTAAGCATGAGGGTTCTCGAGGAGACGCAGTACACCTTCGGGACCTACGATCTCCCGCCGGTCTCCGCCATCTACCGCGAGCCCCACGAGGCGGTCGTGTTCGACGAGGCCGCGTTCGCTCACGACGGCTTCCTGCCCGAGGCGAACGTCGCGGTGGGCGAGCCCGCGATCATGCGGGACTTCCGCGTGGTGCCGCTCCGCGTCTATCCCCTGTCGTACAACGCTGCGACGGGCGAGGTCCGCGTGACGACGAGGCTCCTGGTCGAGCTCGATTACTCGGGGCAGGGCCGCGTCAACGTCAAGACGACGGACCACCCGCCCACGAAGTCCTACGAGCCTCTCTACGAGAGCCTCATCGCGAACTACGGATTCGTGAGGCCGCGGTACGAGAGCGACAACCGCGGGAAGTACCTCATCATCACGCACGACAGCTACTACGCGAGCGTCCTGCCGCTCGCCGAGTGGAAGCACCAGCGGGGCATGGAGGTCGAGATCGCGAAGACCTCCGTGATCGGCTCGACCACATCCGCGATCAAGAGCTACATTCAGAATGCGTACAACAGC
>JALGVU010000156.1 GCA_025774545.1 bacterium
TCTGGTTCTCCCCTACCCTTCGATACTCCCCGTTCTGAAGGAATAGGAGGAGCTTCACCTGAAGCCCGGGCGTCATCTCGCCGACCTCGTCGAGCAGCAGCGTCCCGCCGGTCGCTGCCTCGATGTAGCCGTCGCGGTCGCGGTGCGCGTCGGTGAAGGCACCCTTCACGTGTCCGAAGAGCTCGCTCTCCTGGAGGTACGGGGCGATCGCCCCAGCGTTCAGGGCGATGAAGTCCCCCGTGCCCCCACGACCACCCTCGTGGATCGCGCGCGCCACGAGCTCCTTCCCGGAGCCGGATTCCCCCGTGATGAGGACCGGCACCGTGCTGACCGCAAGCCGCCTCGCGAGCCCGAGGATCTCGAGCATCTTCGGACTTCTCGTCACGAGGCCCGAGTGCATGTGTCCGATCCTCCCGCCCGCCCTCTCGTGTGGCTGGCCCAGCATCCTCTCGCTGACCTTCGCGTGCACGACGGCGAGGATCCTCGCCGCCTCGACCAGAAACTCGACGTCGGTCCTCGTGAATGCCACGGATCCGTCGGATCGCGTCCGATCGACGTAGAGAAGATAGCCCTCCTCCGACGGTTCCCCGAGGAACGTCGGCAGAACGGCCGCGGCTGCCACGCTGCTAGTCGGCCCCGCGCTCACCACGAGAGGCCCGTTACGCCCCTCCCCCACCGAGCTTCGAAGGAAGCGCACCGCGTCGGCGGTTCCGTGGCCGACGCGATCGACCGACATCGTGACGATGACCTCACCGTCGTCGGAGACCGTCGCCTGCACGAGCCGACCGGCTGCGACCGCGCTCGCGATGCGAGAGGCGAGCGTGTGGACCTCGTCCCATCCCGGCGTCGCGGCCTCGCAGATCTCGTAACCCCCGGCCACGACGGCGTACCGATCCCGCGCCTGAGTCCCGACGACGGCGAGCCGCGCGTCCAGCTCCCGCAACGCAGCGTCGACCGACGACACCCCGTGTACGTCTTCACCGACCTCGAACTTGAGGCGGGCGCTCTCGAGGAATCCTCTGGCCCGATCGAGATCGCCCGACTTGGTGAGCGCGCGGCCGCGGACGAGTTCGCAGTGCGCGACCCAGTGACTCGCCCCGATATCGGCGAAGAGCGACTCGGCGGAACTGAGCTTCGCCTCGATGTCCTCGATGGGGAGCTCATCCACCGGCGACGTCTCGGTCATCCCGACGCCCTGGACGAGCGCGCAGCGCGCGAGTTCGAACGACTCACCGACCTCCCGGAGGATGCGCTCCGCCAGCTGGATGTAGTCGGCGGCCTCGTCCACCTCGCCGCGCGCATAGCGGATCCGGGCGAGCGTCCGTAGGCTCGCTCCCTCCTCGATCCGCTCACCGATCCTGAGGGCGGCCTTGAGCGCTCGAGCGCAATCCTCGTCTGCCTCCTCGAGCCGCCCGAGTTCGATCAGGGCCTCCGCTCGATGGCGCAGCATCTCATTCAGAATGTCGCTCGTGGGGGACAACATGTGCGCGGCAGCGAGCGCGAGAGCGAATGTCTGAAGTGCCGCTTCGTACTCGCCGCGATCCATCTCGAGTTGGGCGCGGAACTGCAGGGCCAACGCCTCCGTCCGGAGGTAGCCGAGTTCGCGGCTCTTCCCGAGGGCACCCGCGAGAAGCTCCTCGGCCTTGGCCCAGTCCCGGCGCTCTCGGGCGAGGTTGCCGAGCGAGCACTCGGCCGACACGACGCCCCGCATCGTTCCGACTCTCGTGTACGTGGCGTGCGCCTCGTTGAAGTGGTGCTCGGCCTCGTCCCACCGGGAGAGCCTGAAGAGGACGATCCCGATGTTCATGAGGTTCTTGGCGACGGAGGACTCGCGGCCAAGCCGCCGGTTCATGTCGAGTGAGGTCTCGAAGTCCTTGATCGCCCGGCTCAGGTCGCCGGCCCGCTTCGCGAGGATGCCGAGGTCGTTGTGCGCCTCCGCTATGCCCGCCTCGTTCCCGAGTCTCCTCTGTCGAACGAGACACTCTGTGAGATGCTCGCGCGCCGCGCTCATGTCTCCCAGCTCCGCCGTCGCGATGCCCAAGAGACGGATGATCTCCGCCTGAAGCTCCGGGTCCCCACCAACACCGATCGCCTCACGCGCTCGCTCGGCAGAGGCGAGAGCCGCCCGATACGTCCCGGACCCGATCTGCGCTCGAGAGAGGACGATGTCCGCCTCGGCCGTGATTCCGGTGGAGTCAGCGGGGAGCTTCAGGCTCCGGACGCTCTCGCACCACGTGGTGGCCTCGGCGAACCCGCCGAGACCAACGTGGCAGCGCGCCATCTTCACGTAGAGGTGGCCGACGGCACGGGCGTCGAGGGCCGCGCGCAGGTCGTTGCTCGCGACGTGCGCGTAGTGGTCGAGCGCCTCGCGGTAGCGTCCGGCCTTGAGGTGGGCGTCGCCCTCCTCGACCGCTCGGTGGGCAGCGTCGTGCCTGTCGGATGGGGTCCGGTCGGGCCCGGCGTCGGCCCGGCCGCGCTCACCAGCGATCTGCTCGGGCTCGCCATCGGCCCGCTCGCGCTCGCGCTCGGTCGGGGCGTCGTCCGCCACGGCTCCTCCTGGGGGCAGTGAGGAAGGGTGGTTGTCGCAAGCATAGCAGACTGGTGGGAGGATTCCGAGTGGCCGACGACCGACGGTGGAAGGCTGCACCCTGGGGGACAAGGCCAGTCCGTTTGAGACCGCGTTCGGCGGTTCGAGGCCGGACGGCGGGGCTCTCTCGTGCCCGCCCCTCCTGAGAGCCGGTTCTCCTCAGATCTGGGTGGGACGTGACCCGCACGCCCCCACGCCGGTCAGTGACTCGTAGCACTTGCGGAAGTGGTAACCGTATACGGCGAGCCCGAAGGCGATGGGAAGCGCCCGCGGTCTCCTCAGGAGCGTCCACAGGAGCAGACCCGGATAGCGGAATCGCTCCTTCCCGACCATGCCGAGGTAGTAGAGGGAGCGAAAGAGGGGCCAGACTTGCGAGCCTCTGAGCCTGGGACTGACCCTCCGCGGCCTGTAGTCACGCAGGAAGGTCCTCAGGCGCCGGTAGTAGTTCCTGGGTGAGTAGATGTCCTCCAGCAGCTTCCTGTAGCCCTCTTGGAGCGAGTCGAGGCCCATGCGTGGGATGATGTTCGTCGTGCCGTCCGCGTTGTCGCCGGACACGCGCTCCCCGATGCGGCCCTCGCGCTCGAGCCGCTTGTAGAGGTCCGAGCCGACCGGCGCCTGGAGCAGCCCGACCATCGCCGTAGCGATACCGCTCGCCTGGATGAAGTCGGTCAATCGCTGGAAGACCGACGGCGTGTCGTGATCGAAGCCGACGATGAAGCCCCCCTGAACCTCGAGGCCTGCCCGCTGGATCCGCTTGACGTCTTCGAGGAGATCACGGTTCCGGTTCTGCCTCTTGTTGCACTCGCGAAGGGTCATCTCGTCCAGCGTTTCGATTCCCACGAAGACGGTGTCGAATCCCGCGCGCACCATCATCTGCATCAGTTCATCGTCGTCCGCGAGATCGATCGTGACCTGCGCGCTGAAGCTGATACCGCGCTTGCCCCTGCGCCATTCGACGAGGGCGGGCAGGAGCTTCGTCCGGAGGCACGTCCTGTTCCCGTTGAGGTTGTCATCGACGAAGGGGACCGGCCCGCGCCAGCCCAGCCCATACAGGGAGTCCAGCTCCGCGATGATCTGGGCCGCCGTCTTCTTTCTCCACCGGTGACCGAAGAGCTGCGTGACGTTACAGAACTCGCAGCTGTGAGGGCAGCCTCGCGAGAACTGAATACCCATGGTGGCGTACTGACGGGGGTCGACGAGCTTCCACAGAGGTACCGGAGTTTCGCGAAGGTCGGCGAACTCGGCGGATCGGTAGACCCGCCGCGCGAGACCGCGCGAGAGGTCCGCCAAGAACGGTGGCAGCGTCACCTCCGCCTCATTGAGCACGAAGTGGTCGACGTCCTCGAACTGCTCGTGCTCGCACGTGAAGAGCGGACCCCCGGCGACGACGGTGAGACCGGCCTGCTTGCAGCGCGCGATGACCCGGCGCGCCGAGTCCCTCTGCACGATCATGCCGCTCACGAGCGCGCACTCCGCCCACTCGAGGTCCTCCTCGGTGAGCTTGGTCACGTTGAGGTCGACGAGCCGCAGGCTCCACTCCGCCGGCAGCATGGCCGCCACGGTCAGGAGTCCGAGCGGCGGCTGTGCCGCCTTCTTGCGGATGAGGCTGAGAGCGTGCCTGAAGCTCCAGAAGGTCTCTGGACACTCGGGATAAATGAGCAGGGCGTTCACTAGATCTCCTCGGTGTTGACGCGGTCCTTGCCGGCCAGGTATTCGAGAGGAAACGGAAGCAGGCCGGATCGGAACGGGTGCGAAGATATCGCCAAGTATGCGCCGCGGCTGCCGGAGTTTCAAGCACTCCCTTGTGGAGCCGAGCCGCCACGGCCCTCGCGGGCGGCTCCCCGTATTCGTGCGAGTGGTCGGGGGGTCACGGGTACTCAGTCGTGACTCCCGGCGCGCGGAACGGCGCTGGGTGACAGAACCCAGAGAGCGATGGTCTCCTCGGAGCCGCACGGGCGAAAGCGCCTCGGGGAGCGCTCAGGAACCCCGCGCTCCTCGAGGCCAACGGCGCGCGTTCGCCAGACTTCCCCCACGCGCGGCCTCTCTATCCGCCTGGCGTGCTCAATCACCACTCGGATCCGCATCAGCCGGCCACGGCCACCTCGACCCGGCGGTTGTTGTGTCGACCCTGGGGCGTGTCGTTCGTGTCCATCGGCTGCGTCTCACCGTGGCCCTTCACCGTGAGGCGGTCGCCGGCGATTCCGTGCCGCTCCACGAGATAGGCGCGGACAGACTGCGCTCGCTTCTCTGACAGCGTCTGATTGTACGCATCTTCACCACGATCGTCCGTGTGCCCCTCGATCACGATCTTCATGTCGGGGTGCGACGTGAGCATCTCGCCGATCTCCTCGAGTGTCGGGGTCGACTCGGGAAGGAGATCCTCCGAATCCAGCGCGAACAGGATCCCCTTGAGCACGACGCGACGATACGCCTCGAGGGCGTCGTAGATCCGCACCCGGCTTCCCGCCACACGGAGACCGGTGAGCATGACCGGATTGGAGCCCGTCCCCGGGATGTGCAGGCGAATGACCTGGTCACGTCCCAGATCCGCGTTCGGCGTGTTCGCCGTGCGCTTTTCGTTCGTGTAGACCTTGACGTAGGCGCCGTCCACCATGATTCGGCAGTGAAACGGTGTACTGCTGAGCTTCATCTCGTCCGTTCGTGTTGTGGAGTTCACCCCCGCGCCCTTGACGCCCGACAGGTGCGCGCGGAACTCGGCGTGGGGCTTCCCCGCAGAGGGGTCGGCGAAGCGCATCATGGCACCCAAGGAGTTGCCTCCGGTGTAGTACTCGAACTCCACCGTGAAGCGCTCGGGAAGCATCTCGGGCAGTGGGATCTCGACGTCGCTGCGTGACGACGCGCGCAGCCACCTCCTGCCCTCCCACTCGGCGACCTCCATGTTGCCCTTCACGAAGGTGAGCCGACTCGGGAAGTTGCCGACCTTGTCCTCGCTGAAGTCCTCGTAGAAGAGCGTGTGCGCTCCAGGAACGAAGTCGTAGTTCAACCAGACGCCCTCGCCGGGCTTGCCCTTCGATTGCATCTCCTGGCCCGCCGGGTCGGGCTTGCCCTCGAGTGCTTCATCCGTCGCGTCGCTGACCACCTTCTCTGCCTTGGCCTCGACCTTCTTCTTTATGAGGTCTCCGAACTGGGCCTGCACGTTCGCGTGCGTCAGAATCAGAGCGCACAGAGCCAGGACGCTCACCATCGCCGGAAACGTCTTCCTACCGCACATGGCATCTCCCCCCAGAGTTCGGGACAATCGACTTCGCGAAAACACGGACAATCTGTGGCGGCACCGTGGCGCGTCCGCCCTGACCGGAATCGTCCGCTTCGTGCTGCACCACGGCCTACGCCACGCGCCTCCTTCACCTCACCTTGGACCGCCGCCGCGAGCCCGCTCCCGCGGGACGCCCCCCGCCCCCGAAAGCGCGACTCCCGGTCCAAGGCCCAGGAGCCCCTGAACGTCGACACAACCCGCATTCCACCTGCGCTGTCGTCGCACGTAGGCCGCCGCGACTAGCAGGCACGCCGCGGTCACTGAAAGAGCGCTTTCACGGCCCCCCACGTGACGACGAGAGCTTCCGGCTCGCCGTCCGGCACCGCCGTATCGGGCTCCCACAGCGAATAGGCGAGATCCGAGTGATACCCGAGCGCGGGAAGCATCTGCGTCCACCGCGGGACGGCACCCTCCGGATAGCACCAGTACGACTCGCCACAGCCGTAAACATCGTCCGGCACGGTCAGGCAGACGCCCGTGTAGGGCTGCGCCGACCATCCGATGATGCTGTAGACACCGATCGAGGTCTGAGCCGAGATGACGAAGGGGGGCTCGAGTGTCGCATCGACCATGTACACCGTGCGCGGGAACTGCTCCAGAACGAGCTCGGTGGTGAGTTCGTTCCACGGAATCGTGTAGGAGACGGAGGCATCGAGCAACGGCGGGCAACGGCCGCCGTAGACGTTGATGACCAGGGCCTCGGAATCCTGCCACGAGGCCAGCCACTCGGCGACATACAGCCTGACGCGCGCGACCGATCTACCGGTGTGCACCTGCGGGACATCGTCGGCGACCTCACTGTACTGAGTCGACGACGCTCCGATATTGAGGTAGTACGTGGGAAGCTGTGCGTGGAACTCGCCTTCCCTGATCGCTGGGGGCGCGGGGGCGGGCTGCGGGCAT
>JALGVU010000157.1 GCA_025774545.1 bacterium
AACGACTACGCCGAGCGCATTCCGCTCACCGTGGCCGACTTCGACCGGGAGTCCGGACTCATCACGCTCATCTTCCAGGCCATCGGCGCCTCGACCAGGAAGCTCGCGGACTACGGGGAGGGCGCGAGCCTCATGGACGTCGTCGGTCCCCTCGGACGCAAGAGCGAGATCGAGAACTTCGGCACCGTCGTCTGCATCGGCGGCGGCATCGGCGTCGCCCCCGTCTACCCCATCGCGAAGGCGCTGCACGAGGCGGGCAACAAGCTCATATCGATCATCGGCGCGAGAACCAAGGACCTCCTCATCCTCGAGGACGAGATGGGCGCCATCTCCGACGAGCTCCTCGTCACGACCGACGACGGGAGCTACGGAATGGGCGGGTTCGTCACCGACGCCTTGAAGACGCTCTACGACCGCGGCGAGAAGATCGACCGCATCATCGCCATCGGCCCCGTGGTCATGATGCGCGCCGTGGCGAACGCGACGAGAGGGAAGGGCGCTCCGACGATCGCGTCTCTGAACTCGATCATGATCGACGGCACCGGGATGTGCGGCTGTTGCCGGGTCGACGTCGGCGGTGAGACCAAGTTCGCGTGCGTCGACGGCCCCGAGTTCGACGCGCACCAGGTCGACTTCGACGAGCTCTTGAGGCGTTCGGCCATGTACGAGCGCGAGGAGTACCGGGCCCTCTGGCACCACGAGTGCATTCTGGCCGCCGAGTCCGAGGAGATCGAGAAGGCGAAGGAGCGCGTCCCGATGCCGAAGCAGGACCACCGCGCGCGCCGGCACAACTTCGAAGAGGTGGCGCTGGGTTACACGCGCGAGATGGCACAGCAGGAAGCGCTCAGGTGCATCCAGTGTAAGAAGGCGTTCTGCGTCGCGGGCTGCCCGGTCGAGATCGACATCCCCGCCTTCATAAAGCTCATGCAGGTCGGCGACTTCCTGGGCGCGGTCAGGAAGATCAAGGAGAAGAACAGCCTCCCGGGTATCTGCGGCAGGGTCTGCCCTCAGGAGGAGCAGTGCGAGATCGAGTGCATCCTCTCGAAGAAGGACCAGCCGATCGCGATCGGGCGGCTCGAGCGTTTCGCCGCCGACTATGAGCTTTCGCATGGCGAGATCCGCGCCCCGGCGCTGCCGCCGAGCACGGGGCACAAGATCGCCGTGGTCGGCGCCGGGCCGGCCGGACTGACGGTCGCGGGTGAGTGCGCCAAGGTCGGGCACAAGGTCACGATCTTCGAGGCGCTCCACAAGTCGGGCGGCGTCCTCGTCTACGGCATCCCCGAGTTCCGCCTCCCGAAGTCGATCGTCCAGACGGAGTGCGACTACATCATGAAGCTCGGCGTCGAGTTCAGGACGAGTTACGTCGTTGGGCAGCTCGGCACGCTCGACTCGCTGCTCGAGGACGGGTACGAGGCGATCTTCGTCGCAACGGGCGCGGGCCTCCCCTACTTCCTGGGGATTCCCGGCGAGAGCCTGAACGGAGTCTACTCCGCGAACGAGTTCCTCACGCGGACGAACCTCATGAAGGCCTACCTCTTCCCCGAGTTCGACACACCGATCAGGATCGGACAGAACGTGGCGGTCGTCGGCGGCGGTAACGTCGCGATGGACGCCGCGCGCTGCGCCGTCAGACTCGGGTCGAAGAACGTCTACATCGTCTACCGGCGCTCCGAGAAGGAGATGCCGGCCAGGAACGAGGAGATCGAGAACGCGGTCGAAGAGGGTGTTCAGCTCATGACACTCCGGAACCCGAAGCGCCTGATCGGGGACGACGAGGGATGGGTCAAGCAGATGGAGCTGATCGAGATGGAGCTCGGCGAGCCCGACGCGTCCGGCCGTCGCAGGCCCGTTCCCCAGGAGGGCACCGAGCACACGATCGACGTCGACGTCGTCGTACCCGCCATCGGGCAGGGGCCGAACCCGCTTCTCACGAGCGTGACCCCCGATCTCGAGCTCACGAAGTGGGGCAACATCGTCGCCGACGAGGAGACGTGCAAGACCAGCAAGAAGGGCGTCTTCGCGGGAGGCGACATCGTGACCGGCGCGGCGACGGTCATCCTGGCCATGGGCGCGGGCAAGGCCGCCGCGCGGGCCATCGACGAGTACCTCAGGACGGGCCAGTGGTAGCGCGGGCTGCGGCCTCAGGGTAGCGCGAGCCGCAGCCTCGCAGTAGCCCGAACCGCGGCCGCGCGGCGCGACCGCCGGCCCGCAGCGGTCTCGCGACCGCGCCACTGAATCGCTCTCCCGTGGAGTAACCTCGATGGTTCTCTCCCTCAGAACCAAGCTCGCCGCCAGCATCATCGTCGTCGTCCTCGCCATGGGCGTCGTCTCGACGATCGTCGGGACGCGTCTCTTCGGAGACAGCATCGTACGGCAGGTGCAGGAGAGCGTCGGTCAGGATCTGAACACGGCGGAGCTCGTCTACAGCAGCGGACTCCGGGAGATCGAGACCTACGCCCAGATCGCTGCCGATGCCCATGAGATCGAGCGTGCGATCTTGAACGGCGATCGCGCGACCCTTTCGGCCCTCCTCTCATCCCGCAGGATCCATTGGGGACTCGATGTCCTGACGGCGACTGATGCCGCCGGCGTAGTGATCGCCAGGAGCGCGCTCGAGGCGCCTGTCGGAGACGACCGGAGCAACGACCAGATCGTCCGCCGCGTCATCGAGCGCCGCCGCCCCGTCGCGGGAACCGTCATCGTGAAGGGCCGTGAACTCGCGCTCGAGTCGCCGGCGCTCGTCGAGCGCGCCCGGATGGACATCCTCGAAACGCCTCGCGCGCGCCCCTCCGCACAGACCGCGATCGAGGACGGCATGATGCTCCGGGCGGGCGCCCCCGTCGCCGCCAACGGGCAGCTCCTGGGAACGATCTACGCGGGCATCCTGCTGAACCAGAGCCAGCACATCGTCGACCGCGTGAAGGAGACGGCCTACAGGGGCGAGACATGGAGGGGCAAGGACCTCGGCGCGGCGACGATCTTCCAGGGCGACGTCCGGATTGCCACGAACGTCCTCACGGCCGACGGGCGGCGCCAGGTCGGCACGCGCGTCTCCGAGGACGTCTACGAGCGCGTGATCGTGAATGGAGGGCGCTGGATCGCTCGCGCCTTCGTCGTCGACGAGTGGTACATGACGGCGTACGAACCGATCCGCGACCTCGACGGAGACGTCGTCGGCATACTCTCACTCGGCGTTCTCGCCGGGAAGTTCGACGCGGTGAGACGGCAGACCGTCCTGACGTTCGCGGGCGTCAGCGTGGCGGGCATGGCGCTCGCACTCATCATCGCGAGCCTCCTCTCGAACGGGATCTTGAAGCCGATCCGGCACCTCGCGATGGCCGCCCGCGACATCGCGAGCGGCAAGATCGACACGCGGGTCGACGTGGCGCCGTCGACGCCCGGGGTCCCCGACGAGCTCACCGAGCTGGCGGAGGCCTTCAACTCGATGGCCGACTCGATCGTCGAGCGCGACGTGAAGCTCCAGGAGAACGCACGCAAGATGACCGAGAGCAAGAAGCTCGCGACGCTCGGCCAGCTTGCCGCCGGCATCGCGCACGAGATCAACAACCCCCTAGGCGGCATCGTCATGTACAGCCACATGCTCAGGGAGGAGCTCGTCAGACCGGAGAACAGGGAGAACGTGGAGAAGATCGGGCGGGAGGCGGACCGCTGCAAGAAGATCGTGAAGGGCCTCCTCGACTTCGCGAGGCAGACGAAGCCTGAGCGGACCGAGTCGAACATCAACCACGTTCTCAAGGAGGTCATCGCCCTCGTCGTGCATCAGGCGATGTTCCGCAACATCGAGATCGACAACGACCACAACCCGAGCATTCCTCTCGTCGACATCGACGTCACGCAGATGGAAGAGGTGTTCATGAACATCATCTTGAACGCCGCGCAGGCGATGGACGGCAGAGGGAAGATCGCGACCGTGACGAGCATCGCCCCAGGCGGCAGCTACATCGAGATCGTGATCTCGGACACCGGCCCAGGGATTCCGCAGGAGCACATCGACAAGATCTTCGAGCCGTTCTACACGACGAAGGAGATCGGCCGCGGCACCGGCCTCGGGCTCTCGATCGCGTACGGCATCGTCGAGCGCCACCACGGGTCGATCCGCGTGGAGAGCGAAGAGGGGAAGGGCACGACGTTCTTCATCCTGATTCCGATACCGGAGACGGCGCCGGAGATGTAGGGCCACGAAGCTCACACCAGCAACTTGGACACCCACCAGTAGACGACGAACGAGACCCGGCAGCGCCGCTCAGCGCGACGCTGCTGGGATTGCCGATCGAACCGTGGGCAGCACCGCTACTCGAGTGCGGGCGTGCAGTACACCACGACGCTGGGCGGATCGCCCTCGGCATCCACACCGACGAGATGGTGTCCGTCAGACCGGGTCAACTCCACCGTCAGATGCCCCAGCGTGCCGGACGACTCACAGTGGATGCCCCCGATCTCGAGACTTGCAGCCTGCCCCTGAACAAGCGAAGTTAGTTGTCCATGCCAAGTCAAGAGCAACACGCGGCCGCGGTGCGAACGGGCGCGTGTGCGTGGCCACGCTTGCGGCAGCGCACAGAGGACGGACCACTGACTGAGATCGGGCAAGAAACCCGGGCTCTCGATCGCGTGAGGACTCACTGCGTGACGAGGTCCACGGTCCACATAGCGGCCGCGTTTTTGTGGCTTGCCGCAGCCGTCGTCCGTTGCCCGGCAGACACGATCGTAGTCCCGCGGGACTACGAGACGATCCAGGAGGGGCTAGATGCCGCGAGCGCCGGGGACAGCGTACTCGTATCGGTCGGAGTCTATCCCGAGCACCTGACAATGGACTCCAGCAGCGACGGCGTCATGCTGATCTCAATCTCCGGGCCGGATCAGACAGAGGTCATCGGCTCCGCTGACGTTGACGCGCCGCTTCTGTCGTGCTCCAACCTCGGGCCGGCAGCAGTCATCAGCGGCTTCACATTCCGAGACAACACGAATGCTACTACTGGCGGCGTAGCGTGCCACACTGCCTCGCCCCTCATTGAGAACAACTCGTTTCTAGACAACCATGGCACGGTAGCCGGGGGCGCCATCATCTGTTTCCAGGGCTCGTTTCCGCGGATCAGTGGGAACACATTCATCGGCAATGTGGCCGGCGAGGGGGGAGCCATCTGCCTGGTCCCCAACGCGGGAGCCGAGATAGTCGGCAACCTGTTTGAGCGGAATGTGGCCGTCTACTTCGAGGGCACGGGCGGCGGAGCCATCTCCATCTGGGGAGCCTCTGCGACAGTCACGGGAAACACGTTCATCGGGAACACGACTCCCTTCCGTGGCGGAGCCATCTACGTGCACGGGGCGAGCCCTGAGATCAGCTCGAACGTCTTCACCGGGAACCTGGCGGCAGGAGGGGGAGCTGTGCTTTGCACCGCTGGTGGCGAGCCGGTGGTTGTCGGCAATCTCTTCGTAGGAAACTCAGCAACTGGCGGCAGCACCTTCGGGGGAGCGGTGTTGTGCAGAGGAGGGGCCGCCCCGACCCTGACGGACAACGTCTTCTACGGCAACCATGCTCCCAGGGGCAGTGCCATCGCGGTCACACAGACGCTGTCTGGCGGATTGGGACTGCCAGTGGCTGAGCGGTGCAGCTTCATGGATCATCCTGGAGCCGAAGTGTGGATTGGGGCGACGACTCAGGCGGAGACCCTGCTGTTCCGCGACTGCTGGTGGCGCTGGAACGACCCCGACTCAATAGCGAGCATGATCTGGGATTGTCACGATGACTCGGATGTCGCTGCCTGCGTTGACTTCTCTGGGTGGTGCATCGACCCATCGTGCAGCGGGCAGATCACGTCCGTCGACGAGGGCCAAGAGGGTGTTCCCTCATCGTGGGGACGAGTCAAGGGGCTGTACCGGTAGCGACGCGAGTGCGCTCAGAGGCTCCGAAGCTCACCCCTCCTTCTTCGCCCCCCCCCGCCTGAGCCACTTCCTGACGAGCGTCCCGTACAACGAGAAGTCCTCGCCCCTGAGGAAGATCGTCTCCGCGATCCCCCGTCCGGAGAGCCTCCTGAAGAAGACGAGCATGATCACGGCCTGCGCAGCGTAGGCGACCGTCGACGCCCACGCCGCCCCGACGATCCCGAGGAGCGGAATCCACACCAGACAGAGCGCGACGTTCGTGCCGAACGCGACCGCGGTGCCGATCGTGTAGTAGAGCCGCCTGTCGCGCCCTGAGAAGTCGGTCGAGAGGATCTTGGCGACGGCGAGAAACACGATCCCGTCACCGCGAGCGCGTTCCTCGTGACGCGCGGCGTGAGCTCGTTCTGCTCCTCGTTCGGCAGCGACGAGAGTTTCGGAAAAAGGACGACCTGCACGGAGTCCGGGATGTGCGAGAGCTTCTCCGCGAGGATGACCGCGATCGAGTAGAGGCCCTGGGCCCGGAGACCCGCGAGCGAGAGGACGAGGAACATGTCGAAGCGGTACGTGAAGAGGACGAGGATGTTCCCGAGGTGCCCCTGGAGCCCGTAGATCGCCGAGCGCTTGAAGAGCCCGGGCGGGGGGCGCTCGATGAGCCTCTCGCCGCCCGCCTCCCGCTTCGCCACCACGAACGCCACGAGGCTCACGGCGATCTCGCTCGCCATGTAGGCGAGGACGGCGCCCTTCGCCCCACCGCGGACGACGAAGAGATTCACGCACATGAGGATGAGGAGCAAGGCCGCCTGGAGGAAGTTCGCCAGGTTGAACTGCCTGATCCTCTGCACCCCGAGAAGGAACGCGACCGCGAAGTACTTGGCGAGGAGGACGGGGATCAAGACGACCGCCATCGTCAGGATCGGTCCGAGCGCAGGATCCCGCGCCGGCCCGTAGAACCTGAGGAAGACGAGGTAGATGGCGGCAATCGCCACCGAGAAGACCGACGTGAGGATGAGCGTTTGACCGTTCACCTGGGCGGCGGTGTAGCGCTTCTTCGACAGCAGGAAGGTGTGCGCCGAGTCGATGCCGAGCATCCCGGCGAACGCGAACATCGTCGGCAGGATGACGCCCGAGACGTAGGTTCCCTGGCCCTCCGCGCCGAGGAGCCGCGCGATCAGGATCGAGGTCGGGATGTTCACGAGGACCGTCGCGACGCGGGTCGCGAGCGTCATGGCGCTCTGTCGGAAGACGGCCCGCCCTGGGCTCTCAACCGGTCGGCCCTCGATCTCCTCGTCCATCGTCGCTCCCTCGCTCGCGTCCGGCCGCTTGAACGACGGGCCGGCGTCAGCGCCCTCGCCCTCTCGCGGCGCTCCGGGGCCACCCGCCGTCAGCGCGCGCGTTCGCGGTGCTCCCGCACCGCGAGCTCCACGATGCCGACCTCCATCGCCTGGCGTTCCTCGATCGACGGGAGACGCCCATCGGCGCTCGCCCGCGCCGCGTTGCCGAGCCTGTGCGCCCGCTCCGGATCCTCGAGGAGCGAGACTATGACCTCGTCGAGTCGCTCGAGCCCTTCCCGCTCGAGGAGGACACCGGTCTCATTGTCCTTCACGACGTCCGACGTACGTCCCGTGTTCAGCGCGATCACCGGAAGCCCGGCCGTCATCGCCTCGTGGAGCGGGTTCAGCACGTTCGTGCGGTTCGAGATCGTCACGAAGACGTCGGCGATCCGGCAGACGTCGGGGATCCGTTCGACCGGGAGAGC
>JALGVU010000158.1 GCA_025774545.1 bacterium
GCGTCACGCGTCGGGGCATTCCGCGTCTTCGTCCATCCCGACATGTTCCGTCTCGAGGAGAACGTCGTCATCGCCGTGAACGGAGAGGTGGTCCACGACGCCCCGATCGAGCCGAACCTGGAGCTTATGCTCAGGAACTTCCTCGCGAACCGGGACCGGAAGCTGCTCTACGTCGCCGGGCTCGAGGTGGACCTGCCGTGACGGAGGTTGTTCGGCCGCCATGGGGATGGGTTCGAATCCCGTTGGGGACGCCAACGCAAGAAGACCCGCCCATCCGGGCGGGTCTTCGCGCGTTCGTGCCGAATGGATACTTCGCACCCATTGGGTTCGGCCGCCCCGCGCGCCCACTGGGCGCGCAATCACAAGAGCGGCGGCGCAGCCGCCATCCTCAGGCAGCGCGAGCGGGCGGCGCGAAGCGCCGGAGCGCGAGCAATCCCGTTGGGGACGCCATTCGCCAGCCTCAGCTCGTTCGCAGTTCACTAAGACCAAAGCCAGATGTGAAACTCCCCCCAGGCGAGGCCCGGGGGGAGTTCGTCGGTCGCTGCTGCAGATTGGGGGCTCAGTCTCAAGGGAGAGCGTCTATCGCCTGTCCCCGCGGATTGCTGGCTCGACCGGCGTCACGCCACTGCTGCCGACCGTCGGGGTCAGCGCAGGACCGTGATCTTTGCTGTCACCTGATGTTCGTCGTCGGCGAGGCGGCAGAAGTAGATGCCAGACGCCACGTCGGCGCCCGACGCGTCCCTTCCGTCCCAGTGCACTTCGTGCGCTCCCGCCTCGACCGTCCCGTCGATGAGGCGACGCACGAGCCGTCCGCTGACGTCGTAGACTTCGAGATCGACCTCTGCTCTCTCAGGCAGATGCAGCGAGAGCGTCGTCTGGGCGGTCATCGGGTTCGGGTACGCGTGCACGCGGGAAGATACCGACGCGCCGGCGGGCGTGTCGGGGCCCTCGGCGACACCGGTCGACGTCTCACGGATGATGAACCACCGGCTGTTCCAGGGTGGCATGGTGTCCATCCCGATCCCCACCATCGTCTTCGCGTCGTCGGAGATGCCCGTGAGCACCTGGATCCTGAACGAGGTGGGTACGATGATCCCATTGTCCTCGAGGTAGTCCTCCACGTCGACCATGCCGGTCTCTTCCGTCCAGATGAAGCCGGTCGACTGAGTCCAGTCGAACGCGTTGTACCCGACGACCGTGCTGCCGTCCGGCGTCATGTCGTGGCAAGTGACACTGCCGTAGTGGGGGAACGTGTTCGGGAGAACGCCCAGCCTGTCCTCGTCCCAGGACGATCCGTTCCAGCGCCATACGGTGGCCACGGCCATCGAGAGTGAGTCGTCGTACGCCTGCCCGCCGAGGATCGTGCCGTCGTCGTTGACGGTGTTCACCATGGCCATCGCGTCGGTCTCCTGAAGGACCGTCAGCTCCTCGTCGACCCACACGGTCGGCTGCCAAGCGCCGACCTCGGACGCGTTCCATCCGCCGATGACCGAGCCGTCGTAGCTGCAGGCGTTGGCGCGGCTGTTCCCGCCCGTGCTCCCGAGGTCGACCATCCCTCCCTCTTCGGTCCACTTGCAGGCGTGAGCCACACCGTCGCCGCCCGGCCCGCCGTGTCCCGGCCGCCAGTAGAGACCGACGACGGTGCTGCCGTCGCCCGACAGGCCCCACGCCGAGCCGTAGGCAGAGTCTATGAGCCCGCCGTCCGGAAGGGTCGGCGGCATCATCTCGAGCCAGCCGTCGAGTGGGTTCCAGAGGCCTACCGTCGCATAGGTGCGGTCGAGCCCCAGGATCGTGGCCGAGACCCGTGTGCCGTCGACCGAGACGTCGGGCGTGCCGGCGCCGACACCGAGCACGGGTACGGTCGCCTGGCCGAGGAGGACCACGCCGTCGGTCTCCGTCCACCGGAACGTCTCGTACTCGCCCTGGGTGTTCCCGACCACGACCGAGCCGTCCGAGGAGATGTCGGTGGCTCCGCCGGTGTCGATGATGTCGAACGTGACATCGGCCTGTGCCGTCGCACCGACGGCGATCACGCCAGCGATCAGAACGAAGCAGACGATCCTCATGTTCTCCTTCTCCTTGTGCGGTTGCTGGATCTCGCCGGGCTCGAACGCATTGGCCCCGGCGCCCCGGTTACCTGAGAACCGTGATCTTCAGCGTCTCGCGGCTCTCGTCCGTGGCGAGCCTGCAGAAGTAGATGCCGGACGCGACTTCGGCGCCCGATGCATCCTTGCCGTTCCAGTACACCTCTCGCTGACCGGCTTCGACGGATCCGGTCAGCAGCAGCTTTACCAGCCTGCCGCTCAGGTCATAGATCCCGAGATTCACGTCGTCGCCCTCACGCATGTTGAGCGCCAGCCTCGTCGCGCCGCGCGTGGGATTCGGGTACGCGTGCACGCGCGAGATCACCTGGCCGGGCTTGGCGTCGTCGGGCGCGTCTTCGATGCCCGTTGATATCGTATGAATGAAGAACCACCGTGCGGTCCACGGCGGGTAGACGTCAACGCAGGTTCCAACCATGATCGAGCCGTCGTAGGAGATCGCCTGAACAGACGTGATGTTGATCTCGAACGGCACGGTGACTCCGTTGTCTGCGAGGTAGTCCTCCACGTCGATGACACCGGTCTCCTCGGTCCAGATGAATCCCGTCGCGTCCCCGGGATTGGAGAACCGGTTGTAGCCGACGATGATGCTGCCGTCTGGGGTCGCGTCGTTGCAGATGGCGACGCCGAAGTTCGGGTGCAGTCCGGGGAGCGCACCCAGCAGATTCTCCTCCCACGATGTCCCGTTCCAGATCCAGCGTGCGGCCACGCGAAGGCCCGTCGAGTCGTCGAGCGACTGCCCGAGCACCACCGAGCCGTCCGGCAGCACCGCCGACGCCTCACAGAAGGCGTCGTGCTCCGCCAGGATCGTCTTCACCCCGTCGACCCAGACCGCCGGCCGCCAGCCACCCCACTCCGGGTTCTCGTCCCAGCCCACAATCACGGATCCGTCCTCGTTGGCGTCGTTGGCACGGCTGTTCCCGCCGTCGCTGCCGAGGCCGATCGCACCCGTCTCCCTCGTCCACGTGCTCGCGTGCGCGCCGCCGCCCGGCATTCCCCAACGCCAGTACAGCCCGACCACGGTGCTTCCGTCCTCCGAGAGACCCCACGCCGAACCGTAAGAGTCGTCCATGGGATACCCGTCGGGCGGTGGGGGAGGCATCGTCTCCTCCCAGCCCTGCCCGAGCGTCCAGCGGCCCTGGGTCCAGTAGGTGCCGTCGGCCCCCGGGATGCTCGCGCTCACCTGCGTTCCGTCCGCCGAGACGTCCGGCGAACCGGATCCGCCTCCCGCCGCGAGGATCTCGAGCCCACCCTCTGCGGTCCAGCGGAACGGCTCATACAGGCCTTCGGTGTTCCCGACCACGACCGAGCCGTCGGCAGAGATGTCGGTCGCGTATCCGACGTCGATGATCTCGAACGTCACCTCGGCGTGGGCGACACCGCAGCAGACGCTCAGTCCCGCCAGTGTCACGAGCCCGATGATCCTCATGCTTCCCGTCTCCTTGAGTGCGTGGTCGGCCGGCTTCCCACTTGCGGCCTGCGACACGGGCCGCCCGCGGGGGGCGGCCCGTGTGCGCAACGATCACTCCGACTTCGATCTCTCTAGCGGTACAGCGACTTGATCTCACCCCAGGTCGAGTCCTCGACAGGGGTCGAGCCCGGCGTGCCCTCGATCAGGATCGATGCATCGAGGCCCGGGTTGAAGTTGAACCACATCGCCGGCGGCGGGAACGCGTACACGTCGTAGGACGCCGTCGCATCGCCGTAGTACGTCAGTGACGAGAGATGGATCTCCGGTCCGAACGGACCGCTCGCGCCGATCGGCGTGACACCGATCCAGTACTCGCCGGCGCCCAGGGCAAGACCGAGACCCGACGCCGTAAGGACGAAGTGGTCTCCGTTCAAGACGGCCGACATCGGCACGAGCGGATCGACGCTCGGATCATCGGTTCCGTCGATGGGCAGCGGGCCGGTCTTGTCGTATACGTGCACGTAACACTGCGTGATGCCATCGCCCCAAAAAGCGTCGAGGGCCGAGTAGTACGTGCTGATGCTGTCGACGTTCCAGCCGCCACCAGGAACCGTGACGTGGTTGACCGAGTGAACGGCCATCCCAAAGGGCGGGGCGCCGGCGTCGGCGTTGAAGAATCCCATGCCCCAAACATCGAAGTCCGACTGGTCCCACAGGATGTCGGCAGTGGCCGTCTGCGCGAAGATCGCCACCGACGCCACTACGGACAGCAGAACGAGCTTCTTCAGTATGGCACTCATGTTCCCTCTCCTCGAATTGGTTCCCCTGTTGATGCTGACGCTCCATCCCTACGCTTCGGATCCTCGTGAGGCCCTCCTTTCGGGTCTGGGCGTTCATCGGTTCGGGACCCCATTCCCTGGTCTCCAGCTTTTCAGGGACCCACCGCCACCACAGGGACAGTCTAACATATCTCCGAGAGTTCTGCAAGTATTCTCTGAAAGAACTTGCAAAGAAATGCCTGAGGTGCTATAATCAGAGTTGACAGACCACGAGCATGGGTCTAATCTCCCGTTGCTTAGCAGGTTACGAGGAGACCCGGCTGGATCCAGGCTCCGGTGAATCGAGTGCGGGCGGCCGGCCCGTGACTGGAAAGGGTGGATGTGATGCCGAGGACGTCCTATCCGGATGCAGAGACCACGACGGGGGCGCGGCTCCAGGCCGTAGCCGAGGAACTCAGGGAGGAGCTTCTGCCGATCGTGAGCGCGGCGGCGGGCCCGGCCGGTCGACCTTCGACGCTCGTGAAGGAGCTCGGGGTGGACAAGAGCCTGGCGAGCCGGCTCACGAGGGCGCTCCGTGCGGAGGATCCGCTGGAGTTCATGTACCTCCTGCCAGCGCCCACCGGTCTTCGGATCTTCATTCGGGCGGCGGTCAAGGCGGGGATCGACGGGGAGGCATGCAAGGCTGCTCTGATGAGTGTCGGGAGGTTCCAGGCGCTCATCGACGAGACGCCGGGTGGCAGGGGCACGCTCGATGCCGCGATCTCGGCTTCGTCCGCGGAGGCGCGGGCGCGGAACGAGCGGAGCGCGAAGCAGGCCGTCTATAAGGCGATGTCCTACCTCGTCGGATTCCGGTGCGAGGCGATCGTGACGACCTTTGCGATCCAGCCCTCGCCGGACGGCCGCTCGGTCGACGCCCTCGACATCCAGCAGCGGATCAGCCTCAGGCGGCTCAGGCCCACGGCGCCTGTCGGGATCTTCAGCCAGAGGCTCCACCCGCCTCCGGTCGATTCGGGTCCCCAGCCGCGGCTGGAGACGCTCGACGGCGAGCTCGCTCAGGACGTGGAGGACTTCTTCCTTCGCGAGTACTCGAGCGATCCGCTCCCGGACTTCCAGATCTTCAGGGACGGGAATCTCACGACGATCGCGCTTTCGGAGAGCGAGCCGTCCTTGGATTCCCCGCTCACCCTGACGTCAGGTCTCTTGATCCGAAACGTGATGGAGCCATACCGAACGCCCCAGATCAGGGACGAGTGGCGGGGCTATCTACTGCACTCCCCATGCAAGACGGTTGTGAGGGACGTGTTCATCCACGAGGATCTGTACGCGGGTACGGTCCCCGATATTACGATGCACATCCCGAGTCCGAAGGGCGCGGAGACTGTCCGCCACCCCGGGCTCCACGGGAGGCTCAACACGCTCGACCTGGCAACGCCGGTCGACAATCTCGGACTCGGCATGGGCAGCGTCTCCATCAGGGGTGTGCGATCGTACCCGGAGATGGTGCGCCACTCATTCGAACGGGCCGGTTGGGACGCCACGAAGTTCAGGGGGTACCGCACGCGCATGGTCTACCCGGTCCCGAACATCCTGATGACGTGGTGGTTCTCTCTCCCGGAGGCGCCATCCTCGCCTTGATCCCGGAGGCGAATCCTGTCATCTGAAGAGCGAGGCCCCGGCACTGATGCCGGGGCCTCGGTCGTTGATCGGGCGGCGATCCCCTCGCGGGGCGGCGTGTCACGCGGCCCCGCTTCGCGCGCGGATCTCCGCGATCGCGTCGGCGAGGTACTGATACTGCTCGATCGAGTTGTAGATCTGAGCGGAGATGCGCAGGATGCTCGGGAGCCCGTCGGGGCACTCGAGCACGGGCACTTCGATCCCGTATTCGTCGCGCAGCACTTCTTCCATGGGATCGAACGCGAGCGACGTCTTCGTGAAGTGGTACGAGCC
>JALGVU010000025.1 GCA_025774545.1 bacterium
TCACGCGACCGGGCCACCCTGCCGGACCTTCCGCTCCTGGCTCCGGTGCTGCACCGCCTCGCAGACGTGGTCGAATCGAACCTCCGCGGAGCCGGCGAGATCGGCGATCGTGCGCGCGATGCGAAGGACGCGGTGGTAGCCCCGCGCCGAGAGCCCGAGTCTCGCCACCGCCGCTCGCAGCACGGACCGGGCCTCGTCGTCGAGCGAGACGACGCGGGCGAGCTTCCCTGCTGGGATGCGGGCGTTCGTCGCGGCTCCCGTTCGTCCCGACCGCGCGAGCTGGGCGATCCTGGCGCCCTGGACCCGCTCCCGCACGGCGGCGCTTCCCTCGCCCGCCCCGCGCCCCGTCAGCTCGTCGAAGGTGGGCGGCGCGACGTGGGCCTGAACGTCGATCCGGTCCAAGAGAGGGCCGGACACCCTGGACAGATACCGCCGCACCATCGCCGGCGTGCAGCGGCACGGCTGCGTCGGATGGCCGAGGTTCCCGCACGGACACGGGTTCATGCTCGCGACCAGCATGAACTCACACGGGAACGCGACGGTCGCCATCGCGCGCGTGATCGTCGCGCTCCCCTCCTCGAGAGGTTGTCTCAGAGCCTCGAGGGCGTTGCGGCGGAACTCGGGGAGTTCGTCCAGGAAGAGCACCCCACCGTGGGCGAGGCTGATCTCGCCGGGACGTGGGATCCGTCCTCCCCCGATGAGCGCCGCCTCCGACACCGTGTGGTGCGGCGCCCGGAACGGCCGCCGCGTCAGGAGCCCCGCTCGCGAGGGCAGAAGTCCGGCGACGCTGTGGATCATCGTCGCCACGAGCGCCTCGCCCGTTGTCAGCTCCGGGAGAATCCCCGGGAGCCTCCTCGCGAGCATCGTCTTACCGACGCCCGGCGGCCCCACCATCAGGAGATTGTGTCCACCCGCGGCGGCCACCTCGAGCGCGCGCTTGACCGTGTCCTGGCCGCGAACGTCGGCGAGGTCGCTGTCAGCGCCGGCGAGCGTCGGCCTCTCGGCCGTGGGCGCCGCGACCTCGTCCGCGGGGCCACCCGCGAGCACCCGCACCACCGACGCGAGGCTCCCGACCGGGTAGACGCGCAGTGATTCGATCGCTCCCGCCTCGGACGCATTCTCGGCCGGAACGAGAAGCCCTCGGAACCCGGCGCGCGCGACCGCCACGGCGACGGGGAGCACGCCGTTCACGCGTCGCGTCGATCCGTCGAGCGCCAGCTCGCCGGTAATCGCGACGCGGTCCAGGAGCCCCGCCTCCACCTGCCCCGTCGCGGCCAGGATCCCGACGGCGATCGGGAGGTCGAAGCCCGCCCCCTCCTTCCTCACGTCTGCGGGCGCGAGATTGACGGTGATCCTGTCCATCGGGAACTCCAACCCCGAGTTCCTGATGGCGGACGCCACGCGATCGCGCCCCTCGCGGACCGCGTTGTCTCCCAAGCCCACCGTCGTGAACGACGGGAGACCCCGCCCGACGTCCGCCTCGACCCTGACGATGTAACCCTCGATCCCCGACACCCCACCGCTCAGCACCGTCGCCAGCACGGGCACCACCTCCTCCCCCGATCTCCCCTAGCCGCTCGCGTCGAAGGCCCCTGCGAGCTGTTCGACGACGAGAGCCCTGCCGCCCCTCGCCAGTCGGATCTCGATGACGTCGAAGCGACACCGCCTCGACGCGAGCCCACGCTCCGCGAGGAATCCCCGCGCGGCGTGGATGATGTGCCGCCGCTTCCGGCGATCGACCGCCTCCCGCGGAAGCCCGCGGCGCGCAGTCCCGCGGAACTTCACCTCGACGAAGACGATCCTGTCCCCCTCTTCAACGACGAGGTCGATCTCCTTACCCCGGAAGCGGTAGTTGCGCTCGAGCACGGCGCAGCCCCGCATCGCGAGGAAGGAGGCCGCCACGTCCTCGGCGAGCGCGCCGATCTTCCTCGTGTCCATGTCGGTCGTTCCTCAGTGGGGATCGATTCGAGAGGGGTTCTTGGGACGCCACCGCCGGGCCGCGGTCAGGAGGCCTCGACGCGACGGCTACCGCCGGGCCGCGGTCAGGCCGACCTTCGCCCTCACGTAGCACCGCTTGTAGAGGCCGCGGAGCTTCGAGAGCTCGTAGGGGTCGAGCTCCTGCCTGACGAGGGCGACGTCGCGCGCGACGCGCTCGAGTTCGTCGGCCGTCGCGGCCTCCATGAGCCGCGCGCGCAGCCGCCGGTAGAGTTCCGACGGACCGCCCGCGGATTCGAGCACGACGTGGAACGAGCGCCGGTGGATCTCGCACGGGCCGAGCCGCGTGAGCGCGGCCAGGTGTTCGGGCGTGCCGTAACCCTTGTGCCTGGCGAAACCGTAGTCGGGATAGCGGCGGTCGAGCTCGACCAGAAAGCGATCGCGCGTGACCTTGGCGATGATCGACGCCGCCGCGATGACGGTCGACCGCTCGTCGCCGTGGGGAAGCCCCGTCTGGGGAATACCGAGGGCGGGGATCTCCGAGCCGTCGACGAGCACGTGGTCGGGCGGCTCGCTCAGGCGCTCGAGGGCGCCGCGCATCGCCCTGCGCGTGGCGTTCAGGATGTTGATCTCGTCGATGACCGTCTCGGATACGCTCGCGACGCCGACATCGACGGCGTCCCTCATGATGAGATCGAAGAGCTCGTCACGACGCTCTGGCGTGAGCTTCTTCGAGTCGTCGATTCCCTCGATCGCGAGGTCCCGAGGGAGGACGACGGCGGCGGCCGTCACGGGGCCTGCGAGAGGACCCCGCCCCACTTCGTCGACACCTGCGACCAGGCGGGCGCCCGAGGCCCACAGGTCCTCCTCGAACTCCCGCATGGCGGAGCCGCGCCTCCGCCTCCACGAGGCCACGGAGCGCTCTCGGACGAGCCGCTCCCAGATCGACCGGACGCCTTTCCTCGGATCAGCCTCGAGCGCGTCCCAAAGAGAATCGCCGGGCCCTGGACGGGCTCCGGCGACGAGTGCACGCACGGCCTTGATGTTCATCCCCTCGATCGATGGACACTCCGCCGAGTCGCCACTCCGGCCGCCTCCCGATCTCTCGGCTTCCCGGCCGTCAGGCGCCAGGCCCCCGGACTCCCGGCCCTCGGACACCAGGCCCGCAGGCTCGCTCGGTTCCCTGGTCTCGGCTTCAGGCATCGCCCGGGCTCTCTCGCGAAAGGGATCGACCGTTCGAGGGTGCTCAATCGAGCGCCCGAGGGGGCGGCGCATCATGCCCGCGCCCGGGCGCTCGCATCAGTCAGCTACCGCAGGTCTCTGGCCTTCGTCTTCGCGGACTTGCCGGTCCTCTTCCTGAGGTAGTAGAGCTTCGCCCGCCTGGCCTTGCCGCGGCGCGTCACGACGATGCTCTGGACGTTCGGCGAACTCACGGGGAAGATCCTCTCGACGCCGATACCCGACGCCACCCTCCGGACCGTGAACGTCTCGTTCGGTCCGTTTCCCTGTCTGGCGAGGACCGTGCCCTCGAAGGCCTGCGTCCTCTCCTTCTCCCCCTCGCGGATCCGAACGTGCACGCGCACGGTGTCCCCGATGCGGAACTCCGGAACATCGGCGCTGCGCTGGTGGCGTTCCTCGATTGCTCTCACCTTCTCGTTCATCGCTTCTCCCTGGGACGTCCTTGTCCCCGCTCTACCGTCACGCCTTCTCGCTCTCCATGTCGTCGAGTATCTCCTGATCCTCGTCCGTAAGGTCCGTTCGTTCGAGGAGCTCGGGACGGCGCGCGAGCGTCATCCTGAGAGCCTCCCGCCTTCGCCACCGCCGGATCCGTTCGTGGTTGCCCGAGAGGAGCGCCTCCGGGACCTTCTGCCCCCTGAACTCCTCGGGGCGAGTGTACGACGGCGGCCCCAGGATTCCCTCGAAGTGCGAATCGGTCTCGGCCGATTCCATGTCACCGAGGACGCCCGGGATCAGCCTCGCGACCGCGTCGACCACGACCATCGCGGGAAGCTCGCCACCGGTCAGGACGTAGTCGCCTATCGACAGCTCGTGCGTCGCAAGTCCCGCCACCCGCTCGTCGACCCCCTTGTACCGTCCGCAGATGAGAACCACGTGGTCCAGGGTCGCGAACTCGGCGGCGAGCGCCTGATCGAACAGCCTTCCTCTCGCCGAGAGGAGGATGACCGCACGCCCCTCGCTCCCTTCCTCCCCCCCGAGCACGCTCTCCACCGCCCCGTGGATCGGCCCGGGCTTCATCACCATCCCGCTTCCGCCGCCGTACTGATAGTCGTCGGCGGTGCGATGCTTGTCGCGGGCGAAGTCCCGGATGTTCGTGAGCCCGATCGTCAGAAGGCCGTTCTCTCTGGCCTGGCGGATGATGCTCTCAGAGAACGGACCCTCGAACATCTCGGGGAAGAGCGTGAGAATGTCGATCCGCACGCGGCCCCCTATCGCAGGCCCTCGATCAGGTGGACGAGCATCCTCCCGGCCTCGAGGTCGACGTCGACGATGACGTCCTCGATCGCCGGAAGCAGGATCTCGCTCTCCGCCGTCCGGACGACGTAGACGTCGTTCGCCGGCATGCACAGCACGTCGTCTATCGTGCCGAGCAGCTCGCCCTCCTCGGTGTAGACCTCGATCCCCACGATGTCCTGCACGAACCAGCAGTCGTCGTCGAGACTTCCGACCTGCTCCCTCGTCAGCCACACGGAGGCGCCCCTCAGCGTCTCCGCCTCGTCCCGCGAGTCGACGCCCGCGAACTTGACGATGAGCCGGCCGTGATGCTCCCTCGCCTGATCAACGACGAGGTAGCTCTCCCCGTCCTTCGGCATCGTGATCCGGACCTTCATCTCCGGGAGAACGTCCTCCAGAAGATCGCGCTTGAGGTCCGCGATCACCTCTCCGCGTATCCCGTGAGGCCGCACGATCGCACCCGCCTCGATCCAGTTGTCGAGTTCCCTCATCCGCTCGTCCCACGATCGCTGCCGCCGGCTCCGGGAGCCAGGGGTGCGCCCTAATCGATGATCTCGACCGTCGCCTTCTTCTCGGCCTTGGTCGCGGCCGCGCCGATGATGGCGCGGAGTGCCTTGGCGGTCCGGCCGTTCTTCCCGATGACCCGTCCCTTGTCCTCGTCGGCGACCCTGACCTCATAGACGATCATGTCGCCCTTCTGCGCCTGGGACACGGTGACGTCGTCGGGCCTGGTCACGAGTCCGCGCGCCACGTACTCGACCAGCTCCTGAAGCGAAAGCTCGGTGCTCTCACTCGTCTTGATTTCGTCTTCGAACATGGCCTCGTACCTTTCTGGGAGACTCGGTAGTCAATCTCCGATCGGGAAGCTATGAGGATGGCCGGCCGACCTTCCGGTCTGGCGCATCCGCCGACTCTGGATCGGAGTTGTCTCCTCTTCCACTCCCGTTCTCGTAGGTCTCATCTGTTTCGGGACTGGATCCGGGGGCGGCGTCCTCGTTCAGGACGCTCACTCCTTCCGGTCTTCGGCCCCCGCGTCGGTCTCGGTCGGAGCGCTCTCCGGAGCTCCGGCCGCCTCAACTGCCGCCGGCTCGGCGTTCGCTTCCTGGCTTTCAGCCTCTGCGGGCGCGGGCTCGTTCTCGACCGCCTCGGGCGGGGCCGGCGGCTCGACCGCCGCCTCCGGTGCCGCCTCGGCCGTCGGGACCGCCGGCGCCTCGGGCGGCTCGACCGCCGCCTCCGGTGCCGCCTCGGCCGCCGGGGCCGCCGGTGCCTCGGGAGCCTTCTCCGCGGCCTCGGCCTTCTTCTGGCGCGCGCCGTCCTTCGTCCTCTTCTGCATCGCTGCCTGCGCCTCGATCCGCTTCCTTGCATCGTCCTCGATGTGACGAAGCTCATCCAGGGACGTGCCTTTGCGGACCTCGTGCCAGGTCTGCATGATGCCGATGCGAGAGAAGAGCGATCGCACCGTCTCCGTCGGCAGCGCGCCCTTCCGGAACCAATCGATCACCTTCTCGGTGTCGACCTTGATGTCCGGCGGGTCCTTGAGCGGATCGTAGTAGCCGAGCTGCTCGATGAATCGCCCATCCCGCGGCGATCGGGAGTCGGCCGTCACGATCCGGAAGAAGGCCATGTGCTTCGCGCCCTTCCGCTGAAGCCTGATTCTAACTGCCACCAGCTACCCTCCTCGTGATGTCTCGAGTGGTCGAAGTGCTAAGCGCGCGGCCACTGCGGCCCACGCGCTCCCCGTCTACCCGAACGGCGGGATCGACGGGAGCCTGCCTCGCTTCCCGAGGTTTCCGAACTGCTTCATCATCTTCTTCATCGCGTCGAACTGCTTGAGGAGCCGATTCACGTCCTGCACGCTCGTCCCGCTGCCGCCCGCGATCCGTTTCCTCCTGCCGCCGTCGATGACGTCGGGGTGCCGCCTCTCCCCCGGTGTCATCGAGTGGATGATCGCCTCGACCCGCACGAGCGCCCCCTCGTCGACCGCAACCGGGCCGACCTTGCTCATGCCGGGGATCATGCCTATCAGCTGGTCCAGCGAACCCATCTTCTTCAGCGCCTGAAGCTGCTCGAAGAAATCCTCCAGTGTGAAGCTCTGCTTCCGGAGCTTCTCCTCGAGCCGCTCCGCTTCCTTGCCGTCGGCCGCCTCCTGCGCCCGCTCGACCAGCGTCAGGACGTCGCCCATCCCGAGGATCCGGGACGCCATCCTGTCCGGGTGGAACGGCTCGAGCGCATCAAGCTTCTCGCCGATGCCGGCGAACTTGATGGGCCTCCCCGTCACCGCTCTGAGCGATACCGCCGCACCGCCGCGGGTGTCACCGTCGAGCTTCGTGAGAACGGCCCCCGTGAACTCGAGCCGCGCTAGAAACTCCGACGCGACGTTCACGGCGTCCTGACCGGTCATGCTGTCGAGTACGAGCAGTATCTCCTGAGGCGCCGTCGCGTCCTTGATCCTCGACAGCTCCTCCATCATGTCCTCGTCCACGTGGAGCCGTCCCGCCGTGTCGACGATGACGATGTCCGCGTCCCCGCTCCGCGCCTCCTCGACCGCGCCCTTCGCGATCTCGACGGGATCGGCTGCGCGCCCGCCCGCGTGAACGGGGAACCCGAGCTCACCAGCGAGCACGCGGAGCTGGTCCTGCGCGGCCGGACGGTACGTGTCCGCCGCGGCGAGAAGCGGACGCTTCCCCCGATTCCCGAGGTAGCGCGCCAGCTTCGCACAGAAGGTCGTCTTCCCCGAGCCCTGGAGTCCGACGACCATGATCGTCGCGGGTGAGTCCGACGGAATCCGGAAGGGCTCCCCCGTCCCTCCCAGCAGCTTCCCCAGCTCCTCGTGGACGATCTTCACGACCTGCTGGCCGGGCGTGACGCTCCGGAGAACGTCCTCACCGACGGCGCGCGCGCGCACGTCGTCGATGAAGCTCCGCGCGACCTTGAAGTTCACGTCGGCCTCGAGAAGCGCCCGCCGCACCTCGCGGAGCGCCTCGTCGATGTTCGCCTCCGTGAGCTTCCCGCGCCCCGTCAGCATCCGAAATGCGCCCTGCAGTCGCTCGCTCAGCTGGTCGAACACACCGCCTCCGAACCCCGTTCGCACCCTCGCCCGCCAACCTCCGGAGACCGGCGCGATCACGTGCAGACAGACAAAACTGCATGCCCGGGCAGAGCCTCAAGAGACTCCGGGCTTGCAATTGGCATGGCCCTGAGAATATATCAGAAGACAAGATATCGTGCAAGCGAAAACGGGGAAATCTCAGGGGAGGGCGAGTCCCACCCCTAGGATCGAGCACCTGACCGAGGCCCGGCCTCCGGGGACGAGCGCCTGCCTGGAGTCGTGCCCCTCGGTGGGGGCGTCTGTTCGAGGGGGCGGCCCATGGGGACCGCCTCCTCCTGCTCATCGGGCCTTGCTGAGGCCCTACCGGTACTGCTCCTTGATCATGCCCCAAGACCAGGACCGCTGCTCCACTGCTGTGGTTGAGATCATCATGTACGTCTGACAGCAGTCGAGGTAGCCGCTGTCGTCCGCCACGCACAGCGTGACCGTGTAGTAGCCGCCCTCGACGAAGGTGTGCTCGACGACCGCGCCCGTCGCGGACCCACCGTCTCCGAAGTCCCACTCGTAGCCTACGACGGCCCCGTCGGGATCGAACGAGTCGGTCGCGTCGAAGGTGGCGGGCACACCCTCGTAGCCCCAGTAGCCTCCACCTGCGTCGCAGACCGGCGCCAGGCCGCCTCCGCCGTCGCCGCCGATGCAGACGTTGTCGATGCCCATCCCGCCCGGATCGTCGTTGTAGATCACGAGGCCGGCGATGTCGGCGGTGCCCCCCGTCCGCCGGAACGCGTAGGCCTCCCAGTAGATGCCGGAGACGGTGTACGTGTCGATGTACGAGCCATCACGCCGGAAGAAGTCGATGTAGGCGTTGCCCTGGCTGCCGCCCACGATGTCGAAGCCGACGGCCGACTGGTCGGTGTCGTACAGGATCGCCATCGATCCCTCACCCACGGCGTCGAAGCTCGGAAACCCCACAGGGCCGAGCCCGCTGAGGAGGTTCGTGTGCGCGGTCTCGTAGAACGCTACGCTCAGGTTCTCATTCGGGGGCCCGGGCTCGAGGACGAGAGGAGCCCTGGCGGATCCCGTCGGAACGTCCCAGACGTCGCTCTGCGTCATCATCTGTCCGGCGAAGTGCTCCCCGAACGAGGCGCCCGTCACTCCGATGATCTCGTCGTAGTTCGTTCCGGGCATGCTCGCCGACGGCAGAAGCTCGAACGTAACGAAGTGCTCGCACACGAGCGAGTCGGGGTTCATGGCCATGATCTCCGCCCTGACCGCTCCCTGCGGCGCCATCGGGGGCGTCGGGCACTCCCCCATCGGCTCGAACGGGTCGGGACCCTCCGCGAGCGCCCCACACGCGCCGGCGATCAGAAGCACGATCGTCGTTCCTACCACCATGGCCATACGTCCGCTCTCCATCATCATGGTCGTCCGCTCCCTTCAAGTCGTCCTTCCGAGCCCACGCAGGGCGATCTCATCCTCCGCCCCCTTCCCCTGCAACTTCCGTGCTTCTCTGGGTTGCGATACACCGATCCCAGCGGCACTTGCCCCGCCGGAGAAAGGCGCTCGGAATGCGCCGATTCAGGCTCGGCAGCAGGCACGGGGACGTAGGATCGTTCCACGATCCTACGTCCCCTATACCAGACATTGCTAATCGATAGAAGTCAGGGTGTGGCAAGAAACAAGGCAGGTGGCCGACGCCCAGAACCGCCCTAGATGAGAGCCTGCTCGCCCGCCGCTCGGATCTCCCGGAGCGCCGCGGGCGGGTCCTCCGCGCAGAAGATCGCCGACGCCGCGACCAGCACCTCGGCGCCGTTCGACGCCGCCAGGCGGGCCGTGGCCGGGCCGATCCCTCCGTCGACCTCGATCGCGAAATCGAGGCCGCGCTCGCGCTTCCAGCCGGCGATCTGCGCGAGTTTCGGCATGACCTCCTCGATGAAGCTCTGTCCGGAGAACCCCGGGTTGACGGTCATGACGAGAGCGAGGTCGATCTCGGACAGAAACGGCTCGATCTGCTCAGCCGGGTTCGGGGGATTGATCGCAAGGCCGGGCCGCGCCCCGGCGTCGCGGATGACGTCGAGGAGGCGGCGCGGTTCCGGACACGCCTCGCTGTGGAAGACGACGTAGTCGGCTCCGGCCTCGACGAAGCTCAACGCGTACACGTCGGGGTCCGTGATCATGAGGTGCGCATCGATCGGCAGGTCGGTCGCCCGCCGGACGGCGGACACGATCACGGGCCCGAGCGTGATGTTCGGCACGAAGTGCCCGTCCATCACGTCGACGTGGATCATGTCGGCGCCCGCACGCTCGACCATCCTGATCTCCTCGCCGAGCCTCGTGAAATCGGCCGACAGGATCGAGGGCGATATCCGTATCCTGTGGGTTGGCATGTCGTTCGCGACTCCTTGGGGGACCGGCGCTTGGGCGCCGGTTAGCCCTTGCCGACTCTGAGAGTGACAGCCTCCCCAGCCTTGACCCTCGATCCCGGCACGGGATCCTGCACGACGACGACGTCCCTCAGAAACCGGCTCCTCGTCCGCTCGTACTTGATCGATCGGATGGTCAGGTCGAGTTCCTCCGCGATGAGTCGCGCCTCGTCGGGCGTCTTCCCGATCAGGGAGGGCATGATGAGCTCGTGCGGCCGAGGCCCCCGGCTCACGAGCAGGCGGAGCTGCGTGCCCGCAGGCGCCACGGCGCCCTCGCCCGGGTCCGTGCCGATGACCCTCCCGCTGGCGACGCGGTCGGTGTGCGTCTCGACGATCTCGCGCACCGGGAAGCCGGCGCGCTCCGCCTCGATCTGAGCTTGCCTCGCGGTCAGTCCGGCGAGGGCCGGCACGACCCGTTTGTCGACGCCGGCCGAGAGGACGATTCCGATCGTCCTCCCCCTCTTGACGTCGAGACCGGCGCCCGGCGTCTGCGTGATGACCTGGCCCGCCGGACGGTCCGGATCGGGACGCTGGCCGTCGACCCGGATCCTCACGCCCGTCTCGAAGGCCACGCGCCTCGCCTCGACGAGCGACCGGCCCACCAGGTCGGGGGACGTCACGTGATCGCCCCGCCTCACGATGATCGGCATGACGACGTAGTTCACGAGCAGCGCGGCGCAGACGAGCGCCGCGAGCACCGCAGACACGATGACGCCCGCACGTCGAGCGATCTCGAGCGACCGGCCCTCGAGCCGTCCGATCCCGATCCTCATGCCGCCGCCTCCTCGGAGCGCGCGAGTTCCAGGGACGCGACCTCCTCCGCTCTCATCGCTCTGAGCCGCGGCCGTTCCTTCTTCACGAGCCTCGCGGCGAAGGCGCCGTCGAGCGCGTGCCGGTGCGGCAGGATCCGCACGATCCCCCCGTCGACGAACATCGCGGGGACGAAGATCGACGCGTCCTCGAGCACGAATTCGGGGCGCTTCTGGAGGAAACGCTCGATCACCTGCTCGTTCTCCTCGGGTTCGAGGCTGCACGTGCTGTAGACGATCCGTCCCGAGTCGTTCACGAGATCCGCGGCCTGCAGGAGAAGCCTGAGCTGTCTGCTCGACTGCCTCGCGAAGATCTGCCGCGGGTGGATCCTCCTGAGCTCCTCGACGTCCTCGCGGATCCGCTCGCGTGCCATGATGTCGAACTTCCACCTGGCGTCGATCCGCCGTCCGAGCGTGCCCGTGCCCGTGCACGGCGCGTCGATCAGAATGCCGTCCGCCGGGCCCGTCACCTCGGTGGTCGCCTCGCCACAGAGCACCTCGCAGTTTCGGATCGAGAGCCTTCTCAGATTCGAGGTCAGCATCTCGGCGCGCTTTCTCGAGATCTCGAACGCCCTCAGGCCGCCTTTGCCGCGCATGCGCTCGGCGATGTAGGTCGTCTTGCCGCCGGGGGCCGAGCACATGTCGATGATGCTCTCACCCGGCCGAGGATCGAGGAGCTTGACGGCGGCGAGCGTGCTCTCGTCCTGGATCTGCATGAGCCCCTGCTCGAAGCACCTGATCTCCGTCACGTCGCCGCCCCCGACGATCTCGACGCACTCGTCGAAGTACCTTCCGGGACGCGTCTCGCGCCCCTCCGCCTGGAGGGCGCTGGCGAGCGCGGCGGCGTCGCACGCGAGTCCGTTGGCACGTGCCACTAGACGCGGCACCTGGTTGTTGTATTCGCAGCCGACGATCGTCATGTCGAGGCCGTAGCGCGCCGTCCACCGCTCCACCAAGGTCCTCGGATGCGAGTAGACGACGCTCGCGTGCTCGACGGGGTCCGTCTCAATGCTCGGGAAGTCGGGACGCAGGCTGGTGAGGATGGTCCTCAGAACCGCGTTCACGAGACCGGCGGTGCCTCGGTGCCCGTAGCGCTTGGCGAGGTTCACCGACTCGTTCACCGCCGCACGCGGGGGAATGCGGTCGAGGTGGTCGATCTGGTAGAGGCCGATGCGGAGCGCGTTCCTGATCGCGATCGGAAGGGAACGCAGGCCGCCCTTGACGTACTGGTCGAGCACCCAGTCGAGCTGCGCCTTCCAGCGCAGGACGCCGTAGGTCAGATTCCGGGCGAGCGCGGTGTCGCGCGTGTCCAGTTCCGAGCTCCTGAGCTCGCGGTCGAGGATCGTGTCTATCTTCTGGTCGCCCGATTCCCACTCGCTCAGACTCAGGAGTGCTACCTTGCGCGCGTCCACAGGTGTCCCGCTCCTCTCCCGTTCAGCCGCGTTGCTCCGCCGCCCGGCCGCGTCCCTGCCCGTCACACCACTCCGCGAAGAAACGGATCGCATCGTCCACGCGCCCCAGGTCGACCGTCGTGTCGCAGCACGGCCCGTGCGGGCGCTCGTTCAGCACGCCGTAGACGGGGAGCGGGTAGCTGTCCCGTATCCCGCTCGTGAGGTCGGTCTCGCACGCCACGGCGATGATCGCCGCCGGGTCGATCTCCCCGATGACGCTCCGGGCCAGCGTCCCCCCCGTCGCCACGGTGAGCGCGAGCCCGTGCTCGTGCGCGAGAGCCAGGAGCCCAGCGATCACGCACTTGCCACAGCCGCGGCAGTTCTCGATCAGACCGCCCGTGATCTTGTGCGGGCACGACGTCGCCTGCAGGCAGTGCGGCAGAAGGAGCAGCACCTTCCCCGGCCTGATCGTGTCCCGACCGGCGCCGACGAGCGCGTTGTTCACGGCGATGAACGACCGCTTCACGGCGTCCTTCCCGATCCCGACGATCGCCGCCAGCATGAGCACGAACGGAAAGAGGACCCTGATGACCGTCGCCGTGATGCGCTGGCTGAAGAGGACCCGCTGCCCCGTCACAGCCGACAGAGCGACGAGCCCGAGGCCGATCGCGATGACGGCGAATCCCGAGACCGCCGCGAGCCCGACCGCGCCTGGAAGGTCCGGATGGAACTCCGCGAGGCGAGGCGCGATCAGGAACCAGGCGACGCCCACGAAGGCAGCGAGCAGAAAGAGCCCGCCGGCCGCGATCGAGATGAACAGACGCTTGTCGCCGAGTCCCACACCGCCTCCGGAACTTCAGGACGGCTTTCCGAACGGTGCCGCCCCGACTTCGGGCCGGTAGCCGCGCGCGAACGACACCGCGTCCATCGCGCGCCGTCCTTCAGGCTTGACCTCGAGAAGCCGCACGGTCCCGTCCGCGACCGCGACCTCGATCCCCGACTCGTCGTCGATGGCGACGATCTCCCCGGGAGCTCCTGGCCCCCCGCAGGCCGATCCGCGCTCCGCGCGCGTGATCACGAGCGACCTGCCCCGGTACCACGTGTAGGCTCCCGGCCGGGGCGTCATGCCGCGGATGTGGTCGAAGACCTCCCTGGACGATCGGCTCCAGTCGATCTCGCCGTCGTCCTTCCTGAGCTTCCGCGCGTACGAGGCACGCTCAGGATCCTGCGGGAGCCGCGGCGCCTCTCCGCGCCCGATGAGATCGACCGTCTCGGCGAGAAGCAGAGCGCCCATCGCGGCGAGGCGATCCGAGAGCTCGCCGGCCGTCTCCGCGTCGCCGATAGGTGTCTTCTTCGTGAGGATGATCTCCCCCGCGTCGACCTTCCTCGCCATGAACATCGTCGTGACGCCGGTCTCGCGTTCCCCGTTCACGATCACCCAGTTGATCGGGGCGACGCCCCGGTACGCGGGCAGGAGCGACGCGTGGACGTTGACCGCGCCGAGCGACGGCAGTTCGAGGAGCTTCTCGCGGAGGATCTGCCCGAACGCCGCGACGACGATCAGCTCGGGCTCGATCGCGCGCAGCTTCGCGAGGAAGCTCTCGGAGTTGACGGTTTCGGCCTGATCGACGGGGAGCCCCAAGTCGAGAGCGGCGGCCTTCACGGGCGGAGGCGTGAGCTTGCGCCCGCGGCCGGCGGGACGGTCGGGCTGGGAGACGACGAGAGCGATCTCGTGCCCTCTGTCGTGAAGCTCTCTGAGGGAGGGAACCGCGAAGTCCGGGGTCCCCATGAAGATGATACGCATGGCTGGCAACTCACTGGGACGGAGAGCCTCGGCCCTCTGCGTCCTATGTTCTTCTGATCCGACCTATGTTCTTCTGATCCGCGCCTTGACGAGCTGCCTTCTGATGGCGTTCAGGTGGTCGTAGAAGAACCTGCCCTCGAGGTGATCGATCTCGTGCTGGAAGATGCGGGCCAGCGCCCCTTCGACCTCGAGCCTGACCCCGTTCGAATCGAGATCCATGCCCTTCACAATGACGTGGCTCGGGCGGTCGACCTCGACCGTCACTCCCGGGCAGCTCAGGCAGCCTTCCTCGATCACCGCGCGCCCCGACGAGAACACGATCTCAGGATTCAGAAGGGCGATCGCGCCGTCGTGGAGCGCCTCCTTGATCTCGTGCTCGGGCGGCGGCTCCGCCACAACGATCGCGAGCGGGACGCCCACCTGAGGGCCGGCGAGCCCGACGCCGGGCGTCTCGCCGTGTCGCATCGTGTCGATCATGTCGTCGACGAGCTTCCGGATGTCGTCTGTGACTTCCTCGACCAGCTTGACGCCTCCCGCCAGAACGGGATCGTCGTGCCGGGCGAGCTTGAGAAGAGCCATGATCCGAGGCTACTCCCTCTTCCCACTGACGGCCGACTTCGCCACCTCAACCTTGAGGTTCTCGGCGATGCGGAGGACGACCTTGTCGTCGTGCACGTCCTGCACCTCGCCGTAGAGCCCTCCGATCGTCACGACCCTGTCGCCGCGCTTGAGCGAGTCGATCATCTGCTGCCGTTCCTTGCGTCGCTTCGACTCCGGCCGGATCATCAGGAAGTAGAAGATCGCGAAGATCGCTATCAGCATGAAGAGCATGCCGGAGTTGCCGCCGGCAGCACCACCCTCACCACCGGGCGCGCTCATGGCGTGAGCGACTTCCGGAAACAGGAACGCGAGAAACAACAGCATGAAGACAGCCTCCTAGTGGGGAACGTCACCGTCCTCCGGGAGCGGCACGCCGTCCCGGAATCGCTCGGACTTGACCTTGTCCATCTCCTTCAGGAGTTCGTTGGGATCGACGTTGCCGTTGCGCGCGAGGACGCGCACCAGCGCCTCGAGCGACAGCGTGTTCGAGAGCGCCAGCTCCTCGAAGCTCACGCGCCGCTGGACGCCGTCCTTGACCATGATGAGTCCGCCATCGGACTCCTTGGTCTTCTTTCGCGGCTTGCGTCTGAGACCCACACTTCCCCCTCCGTCAGGGACGACCTGAACGCCGAATCCTAGCAAGGGCCGTGTGCGAAGTCAAGCAGGATGGGCGAACGCAGTTCGGTCAGAGATCGAGTCGCTCTACGCCGTCCTTGATCAAGTCCTCGTACGAGCGCACGACGCGGTCGCCGAGCCGGTGGAGAAGATAGACGACGTGGTCGAGCTTGCGCGGCGCCTCCTCCTCCCAGACGAGCGGCACGCTGGCGAGCGAACCGTGGCCGAGATCGGTGTGCTCGTCGATGCCCTCGATGAGCCCGCGGCAGTGCCTCAGGAGCCGACGGCGCTTTCGCTCGAGCCTCCTGTCGCGGAAGGCGTCGGCGGCGGCGGCCGATGCGCAGAACTCCCGGATCTCGTCGAGCGCTCTCGGATCGAACGGCGCCCCCATGTGCTGCTCCCGGAGGAAGGCAATGCTCCCTTCGGACGTCAGGCGCTCCCTGAGTTTGAGGAACGTGCGCCGGTCGGCCGCGACGTCAGGCCTGACGGTGGCGATTGCGAGATGGGACGATCGTCGTTCCATGACACCGAGCCCCGTGCGCGCCCTGAGCGGAGGGACGACCGCGCCCGCTCCCCGACTGGAGCGGAACCACGCTGAAGCGGTATGACCCTGAATCGGGATTGCGCACGGCAGCGTATCAGCGACGGCATGATCTGTCAAGTTCATTTGATGTGGGAGACGACTCAGCGGGTGTCTGCGCATCAAAACGTGGAGAGACCACGTGCGGCGCCTGCCGGCGGCGGCCGCGCTTGGCCGGTGATCATATTTGTGTTATGATAGTCAAGAGTGGGCCGTTGGGCCGCGCGGGAGCCCGCATCGAGGGGCGCCTTCGCGGCCCGCCGCGATGCCGCACCCGTGGCCGACGGCGGCAGGGCGGGCGCCCGAGCGGACGGCCGCCTGACGCTCTCGCCACACATCAAGCCAGGAGCCTGACTCCCATGAACCGAATCCAGAGGATCGCCCTTCTCGTGCTCACCGTCTCACTCGCCGCGGCGACGGCCGACGCTGCCGCCCCCGACGACAACGTCGAGTGGGCCGGCGTCTCCCACGTCTCCTGGCAGGACAGAAGGCCGCTCTGCCCGACCGACGGCGAGTCGTTCGAGGTCCGCCTCCAGACCTACGTCGACGACGTCACAGCCGCGCGCGTTCGGGTCGACGACGGCTCGGTCGCGTGGGTCGACGCCGCGAGGACCGACTCCCGCGGCCCCTACGACATTTGGACGGCTCAAGTTCCTTCCACGACCGAGGACGCCCTCTCCTACTACTTCGAGATCACCGACGGGACCGACACCGATTTCCTCTCGGTCGGAGGCATGTCGTCCGACCCGCCGACCGATGGCGGGTTCGCCGTCGACTACGTCACGCTCGAACACGCGCCGGTGGGAGCGACGCCACGGCCTTCGGGCGGAACCGTCTTCAAGGTCTGGTCGCCCGATCGAACGCAGTGCCACGTGCGCGGCCAGTTCAACGGCTGGGGGACCGGGAACCCGATGGACAAGGTCGGCGAGCACTTCATCACGTACGTACCGAACGCGGTCCCCGGACAGTCGTACAAGTACTTCTTCCAGGGCTCGCACTGGAACTCGGACGCGAGGGCGCGCGCGCTGGACCCTTCGGACAACCTCAACTCGATGATCAAGGACCCGTTCGCCCACGAGTGGCAGGCCGAGGGCTACGCGACGCCGCCGCTCGAGGAGATGGTCGTCTACCAGCTCCACGTCGGCACGTTCGCGGGCAGGAACGACCCTCAGGGGCCGACGCCGTTCCCCTCACGATACGTCGACGTCGCCGAACGCGCGGGGCACCTGGCCGAGCTCGGGGTGAACGCCGTCATGCTGAACCCCGTCACGGAGTTCCCCGGTGACCTCTCGGCCGGCTACAACCCGATCACGCAGTGGGCGCCCGAGTGGAAGTACGGAAGTCCCGACGATCTCAAGGCGATGATCGACGCGCTCCACGCTCACGGCATCGCCGTCCTGCTCGACATCGTCTGGAACCACTTCTCCTTCACCGACAACTACCTCTGGTTCTACGACGGGACGCAGATCTACTTCGACGACCCCGCGGTCGAGACACCGTGGGGAAGCCAGGCCGACTTCGATCGGGACGCCGTGCGCGACTACTTCGCCGACAGCGCGCTCTACTGGCTCGAGGAGTTCCGCATGGACGGCTTCCGCATGGACGCGACGAGCCACATGAACGTCGCTCCTCAGGCGGCGTCCGGGTGGAGCCTCATGCAGCGCATGAACGACGAGATCGACAACCGCTGGGTCGACAAGGTGGCGATCGCCGAGCAGCTTCCCGACAACGCTTGGATCACGCGGCCCACGGACATCGGCGGCGCGGGCTTCGACTCACAGTATCATGACGAGTTCACCGACCGCCTGCGCGACGAGATCTTCGACGCGGCCGCGGGCAACCCCGAGATGTGGAAGATCGGGAACATCCTGAACGGCAGCGGGCAGTACCTGAACGGCAGGAACGTCGTGAACTACCTCGAGCTCCACGACGAGGCGTGGCCGTCGAGCGGCGGGCAGCGGATCGTGAAGACGATCGACACGACCGCCCCGCACGACGACGTCTGGGCGAAGGGCCGCACGAAGCTCGCGCAGGGGCTCGTCCTGACCGGTCCCGGCGTCCCCGCCTTTCTGCAGGGGACCGAGTGGCTCGAGGACACCGACTTCGGGACCGATCTCGGAAACCGCATCGACTGGTCGAAGAAGACGACCTACGCGCCGATCTTCAAGTACTACCGCGATCTCATCGCGCTCAGGCGTCTCTCTCCGGCGCTCAGGGCCGACGCCGGGCACGACGTCTTCCACGTCAACGACGGCGCGAACGTGATCGCGTTCCAGCGGTACGACGCCGGCGGGAACGTGCTCGTCGTCATCGCGAACTTCTCGAACGGCGACTTCGGATCCTACCGGATCGGACTTCCCCAGCCCGGCGACTGGCACGAGCTTCTCAACAGCCAGGCCACCGTCTACGACGGAAACGGACTCACGAACCCCGGCACGATCGCGTCGGAGCCGGTCTCGCAGGACGGCTTCGCCCAGTCGGCTGCGATCACGCTGCCGCGGATGGGACTCCTCGTGCTCAAGTGGGGCCTCCCCACCGACGTGCCGGACGATCTGGACGAGCCGGCCACGATGGGAACGCTCCAGCTCCACGGCGCGTTCCCGAACCCGGTGGCCCTGGGAACCGAGGTGTCGTTCAGCACGCCCCAGGCGGGGCGCGTCAGAGCGTCGGTCTTCGACGTGGCCGGACGGAAGGTCCGGACGCTCGCCGACCGCGACTTCGGGCGCGGCGAGCACGCGATCGCGTGGGACGGCGCCGACGATGACGGCCGCCGCCTGCCTTCGGGGATCTACTTCCTGCGCGTGGAGTCGAGCGGAACGGCGCGGACCGGGAAGCTCGTGCTCCTGCACTAGTGCGGGGCGCACTTCGATCAAGCAGTCACGCTCGCGCGGGGCCGGAAAGCCCCGCGCGCTCCGTGTCCGCCTACAGGTACCCCTGTCCGATGAGATCGTAGATGATCGAGAAGAGCCTGCCCATCTCCGCGAGCGACGCGAGCCACCCGCGGAGATCTTCCCCTCCCTCGAACGTGACGTCGACGTGCTGGAACGACGTCAGGAGCGCGAGGTGCACGGACGTCCCGGGAGGGACGTTCCGCGCCAGGAGAAGCGATCCGTCTTCCCTCCGAGTGACAGCTCCCGGAAGTAGCGCTGCACCCGCTCACTCAGACCGCCGATGATCTCGCCCGTCCGCTCGGGGTCGTCGTTCACCATGAGCGAGTACACGCGCGCGCCCTCCTCCTCCAGGAGACCCACGAGGGCGGCGACGTCCGCGTTCGGATCGTGCCACCTCCGCTCGGCGATCTCGATGAGGAGATCCCGATCGGCCTCGCTCTCGATGAGGTCGGCGCTGTTCATGAGAAACGCCCAGCGGCCGGAGTTCCGCGGCTCGAGGTGGACCCAGTCCCCCTCGAACCGGTACATCCCCGTCGTCATGTAGGTGATGGCATTCTCGAGGTCGTAGTGGGAACCCAGCAGGAAACAGAACCGCACGCGGTCGGAGATGCGCGGGTCGGACGCGGCGAGGACGGCGAGCCCCCCGGCGTAGCTGAACCCGAAGAGGCCGACGCGGTCGGGAAGCACCCTCGGATCTCCCTCGAGGAACTCGTAGGAGGCGATCACCTCGTCGACGTCCGACGGGCGGACCCGGAGGCCCTTCAGGTTGGCGAATTCGGGGACGAGCGCGGCGTACCCCGCGCGAGCGAGCGCGTCGGCGAAGTTCGTGAGCCTCGGATCGTCCTTGCCGCGGTCGGCGACCCCGTGGTTGAGGACGATACCGGGGTGCCGTCCGTCGCCCGCGGGAAGATAGAGATCGGCGATGATCCGCGACCCCTCGCACTCGTACGACACCGGCTCGATCGTGGGATCGGGAGAGAGGCGAGCGATCGGACCGTCGACGAGAGGCGTCGCCGACTCCGCCAGAACGAGCGCCGTGAGGTACGCGACGCGGATGCGGGGCGAGAGAGCAAGGAGCGTGACGGCGATTGCCGTCACTGTCACGATCGTCCGGGTTCGTCGCATGGCCCGCACCGCGAGGACGCGGATCGCCTCGCCCGATGGCTTCGAGTTCCGTACTGCGAGGGTCGCGGATCGCCTCGCCCGATGGCTTCTAGTTCCGTACTACGAGGGACGCGGATCGCTCCGCCCCGTGGCTTCTAGTTCCGCTCCACGAAGACCGCGGCCGTCCGCGCGGGAACCGCGAAGCTCCCCTCCCCCGCGTCGAAGGCTGCGGCCTTCACGACGTCGTCGTGGGAGAACTGCTGCACCGGGTGGAGTTCGAACGGCGCCCCCGCCCAATCGACGTGGCCGTAGGTCTGCGTCTCCTTCGTGGCGTTCAGGAAGACGATGATCCGGCGGTAGTTCGGATCGATCGGCCTTGAGCCCTCCATCTCGTCCGTGAGGATCATGACGATGAGGCCCGGGACCTGGTCTGGGCCGATGTTGTGGAAGCGCACCCGCGCCTGAACGTCCTCGGCCGTGCGGAGGCGGAAGAGCGCCGAGCTCTTCCGGATCCGGAGGAGCTCCCGGAAGTTGTGCACGGCGGCCATGATCTCGTTCCGCCCCGGCCGGATGTCCTCCCGCGCCAGGATGGGCCGCATGAGGTTCCACTTGTCCTGGTTCTTCGCGGCCGACGGAAGTCCCACGCCGAAGTTGTTGGTCTCGTAGGCCCAGTCGAGCCTGTTGAACCAGTCGCCCGAGTTGTAGCTGTCGCGCTCGAGCGACTTCGAGCGGAGCATGTCCGAGCCCGCGTGGAAGAACGGCACGCCCTGTCCGAGCGCGACGACCGAGAGCGCGAGATTCTGCATGCGCACGCGGTCCGCGAGACTCGCGTCCGGTGCCGCCGCCCACTGGATCTTGTCGAAGAATGTCTCGTTGTCGTGCGCCGAGACGTAGTTGATGACCTCCTCGGGGTCGTCGGTGTACCCGGTGCCCTCGTACTGCCCTCCGAGGATCTCGCGTCCCGTGTGGTCCACGAGGAGGTAGTTCCTCAGGCTCCCGGCCATGCCGATCCGGATCTTGTCGGTCGCGGCGAGAAGCGTTGCGCGGTCAGCAGGCCCGCCCTGATTGTGGCCGTTCGGATCGGTGAAGAGCCCCGTCGCGAAGCCCTGATCCCTGGGATCGCCGAAGGCGCTGCCGCCGCGGACGGCGTTCCTGATCCTGTCGTTGAACGTGCCGATCCCCGTCCCCGCCATGTTGGCCTGCGTGGCGTTGACGCCCCGTCTGCCGTTCGCGACCTCCCCGAAGTCCCAGCCCTCTCCGTAGACGTAGACCGACTCGCCGTCGACGCCGTCCTCCTCGAGGTTCAGCGCGCGAACGGCGTCCAACGTCCTCTCCATGTTCCGCTTCATGTGGTGGCCCATGAGATCGAACCGGAAGCCGTCGACCTTGTAGTCGCGCGCCCAGTGGAGAACGTCGTCGATCATGAGCTTCTCCATCATGGCGTGCTCGGTCGCCGTGTTCTGGCAGCACGTGCTGGTCTCGACGAGACCCTGGGAGTTCAGCCGGTGGTAGTAGCCGGGAACGATCCGGTCGAGCACCGACTTGTCTGCGAGCCCGCTCGAGTTGGTGTGGTTGTAGACGACGTCCACGACGACGCGGAGGCCCATGTCGGAGAGCGACTTGACCATCTGGCGGAACTCGAAGACCCGCGACGAGCCGTCCGGCACCGTCGAGTAGCTTCCCTCGAGCACACCGTAGTGGTACGGATCGTAGCCCCAGTTGTAGGGATCGCGATCGCTCATCCGCGCGATCGCTTCCTGCTGCTCCTCGGAATCGGGCGGGAGCCCCGACAGATCGCGGGGCGTCTCCCAGTTCGCCTTGTTCTCGTCGATCGTCGCGATGTCGAAGACGGGCTGGAGGTGGACGTGCGTGAGTCCGGCCTCCGCCAGCGCCGAGAGATGGCGCGTTCCGTTCGTCTCGAGAGCGAACGCGAGGAAGGTCCCGCGTACCGGCTCGGGCACGGTGGGGTCGCTCGCGCTGAAGTCGCGCACGTGCAGCTCGTAGATCGCGATGTCCTCGGGCGCCTCGAGCGGCGGCTTCTCGAGGTCGTCCCATCCCTGCGGTTTGAACTGAGGCGAGCCGAGATCGAGAATCTGGCTCCTCAGGCTGTTGCGGCTCAGGTTCACCGAGTAGGGGTCGGTCACGAGCGACCACTCGACCTGCATGGTCGCCGGGAAGTAGACGCCGACCTCGTAGAGGTAGTACCTGTTCGCCCACGAGGGATCCCCGACGAGGCTCCAGACCCCCTCGTCCTCGTCCATCTCGAGGATCTCCTCCGGGGCTTCGGCGCCCGAGGTGCCGAACAGATGGAAGCGCACCTTCTTCGCGGTCGGCGCCCAGAGCTTGAAGGTCGGCGAGCCCGTGTCGTCCCACGCGAGCCCGAGCGGGCAGTCGCAGGCGAAGAGATCATCGAGCACGCCCGGAATCTGCACGCCCGTGGCGTCGAGGAGCCGTCCCTCGGCGTTCGTCACCGAGACCGCGATCTGCCCCTTCAGGAGCTCGGGCGCGCGCGCGATGTCCGCGTCTGCGAGGACCAGCGCCTGCTGGCTCGCGAGATGGGGGAAGCGGTCGACGATCTCCCTCGGAAGTCCCTCCTTCAGGAGCCTGAGCTCGAGGCTCTCCCCGCCCGTGAGGCCGTCGGCGGCGAGCGTGAGCCCGCCCGTGGGCGCGTGGTGCAGCCGGAACGTGTTCCCCTCTCCCCGTCTCACGCGCCACGCCACGGTCCGACGGTCGACCCAGTGCGCGCGGGACCGCGTGAGGTCGCCGAGAGCCAGCGTCGAGACGTCTGGAATGCTCATGTGGATGTCGCCGTAGTCGGAGACGAACCAGATCTCGCGCCCGTGGTCGCCGACAATGAGGGACATGTCGGCGCCCGGGTCCTTCGTGTCGCCCTTGTGGACGATGAACCCGACCTTCGTGGGCTCGTCCGTGAGACCGACGTCCCAGTAGAGCCCGTAGCCGTCGCGTCCCGTCGGGGGAAGCGCGCTCGTCCATTCGACGCTCTCGCTCGAGTCGCCCCACACGTGCAGTCCCCACCCGGCGTAGTCGCCCTTCGGGCGGTGGTAGTGGATGCGCGCCTGTCCCTCACCGAGCGGAGGCGCATCCTCGTAGGCCTGATCATCGACGGGCCTCCCCGCGCCGACGATCCGGACGGCGTTCATGCCGCCGTGACCGTCGTCGACGTAGTCGTCCGCCGTCGGATCGATCGGGTACCCGGAGAGATCGGTCTCCATGCTCTTGGGCCACTGGCCGTTCAGGAAGAACTTGTACTCGTACTCCCCTTCGTCGAGCTCGACCGCGACCGACCAGGTACCGTCCTCGTTCTTTGCCAACGGCGTCTCGCCCCAACCATTGAAGCTGCCTCGGAGCGAGACGCTCTCGACCTCGTACCCCTCAGGCGGTTCGAAGGTGAAGATCACCTCCTCCGCCAGCGCACTCCCGTGAGGGAGCGAGAGAGCTAGACCCATGAAGAGCACTCCGCGTAGGAATCCGCGACCCATTGTTGTCCTCCGGAAACGTGACCTCGTTCAGCGCACTGCGGCCTCGGGGCGGCCGGAGGCCCGGCCCGCCCTCCGCCTCGATCGACAGTATAGCACACCGAGGCGCCCTCCGGCAGGCCGGCGGCCCGGCCTGTCGACCCCGATCGATGCGACCCCGTGGTAGGCTGGCACCCCGTTCGATCCGGTCGACGCGGCCCCATGGTAGGCCGGCACCCCGCCCGATCCGGTCGACGCGACCCCGTGGTAGCCCGGCACCCCGCTCGATCCGATCGACGCGGCCATGGTCGACCGGCACCCCGCTCGACCCGATCGACGCCGTCCCACAACCGACCGAGCGACGTTAAGTCCTGAGCATTGTCGCGGGTGATCCTGGCTCACTTCCCCCAATGAAGCCGACGGGACATTCCTGACGAAGCCGGCGCGACCACTTGGACGGCGGCGCATCTAAAGACACGGCCGGTGAGAGAACGTGGGTGGTACTGAATGGAAGCCGGCGAGCGGGGTCGGTTCCTCCGCGCTCTCTCTCGGCCAACTGGACGATTGCCGGAGTCGCCCCCTGGGCGACTTCGGCACATGGGGGAAGTGTGGTGGGGCGTGCGAGCGGGGGGGGCCTTCGCGGGCACGTCAGAGGGGGGAATCAGACATGAGAAGATCCAACATGCGCGCGCGACCGTTCAAGGTCGCGGCGCTCGTTCTGGTGTCCGCGGCACTCCTGGACGGCCTCGCGCAGGCGAGACCGGTGACGCGAGCGGCGGAGCTCACGCGATTCGCCGAGGAGCTTCGGAGCCGCGTCGACCGGGGCAGAGGGAGCAGATACGAGGAGCTCGTCGCGAGCCTCGAGACGCCGGCGCGGCGTCTGAACGAGGATCCCCGCGTGGAGCTCATGTACGTCGATGAGCGCGACCGGCCGGTCTACTACGGGATCGAGAACCTCGAGGCCGCGCGAACGCTGAGCGCGGACGACGTCTGGCCCGGGGGCCTCGGTGGATTCGCGCTGACCGGGGCCGGAACGACACGGGGCGAGCTCTGTGTGTGGGACGGCGGCGGCGTGCTCGTGAGTCACCAGGAGTTCGGCGGACGGGCGGTTCAGGAGGACAACGCCGGGGGCACGCACTTCCACTCCACGCACGTCGCCGGCACGATGATCGGCGGAGGCGTTGAGCCGGGCGCGCGGGGCATGTCGTTCGAGGCCGAGCTCTCCGCGTACGACTGGAGCTACGACGAGTCCGAGATGGCGCAGGCCGCGGCGGCGGGCGCCAACGTCTCGAACCACTCGTACGGGTACATCGTGGGGTGGCGGTGGGACGGCGACTGGTACTGGTACGGCGACGCCGACGTCAGTCCGGACGAGGACCACGGCTTCGGGTTCTACGGCCAGGCCGCGCGCGACTGGGACCAGATCGCGCACGACGCGCCCTACTACACCATCGTGAAGTCGGCCGGCAACGACCGCTCGAACACGGGGCCGGCGCCGGGAGGCGGACACTGGATGTGGGACGGCGACTGGGTCTGGAGCACGGAGGTCCGCGAGCCCGACGGCGGCGCCGACGGGTACGACAGCGTCGCGTGGAACGCGACGGCGAAGAACATCATCACGGTCGGTGCCGTCCAGGACATCTCGTCAGGCTGGAGCGCGCCCGGTGACGTCGCGATGACCACGTTCAGCTGCTGGGGTCCGACCGACGACGGACGGATCAAGCCCGACCTGGTCGCGAACGGCGTGGGCCTCTACTCGTGCGTCGACGCGAGCCCCACGAGCTATCAGTCGTACAGCGGGACGTCGATGAGCGCGCCGAATCTCGCGGGATCGCTGAACCTGCTCGTCCGTCACTACGAGGGCACACACGCGGGTGAGACCCCGCTCGCGGCCACGATGAAGGCGGTGCTCATCGAGACCGCGGACGAGGCCGGTGCGCACGACGGCCCGGACTACACCTGCGGGTGGGGACTCGCGAACACGTATGCTGCCGCCGAGCTGATCGATCTCGACGGCGTCGAGCCGGGCCTGATCGTCGAGGAGTCGCTCGCGAACGGCGAGGTCGACGAGTACCTCCTCGTGAGCGAGGGTGCCGCGCCGATCCGCCTGACCGTCGCGTGGACCGATCCGCCCGGCACGCCTCCAGAGCCCTCGCTCGATCCGCCGGATCTCATGTTGGTGCACGATCTCGACGTTCGGATCGAGCACCTCGAAACCGGGACGGTGCACGAGCCGTACGTGCTCGACCCCGGACGGCCCGCCGATCCGCCGGCGAGGGGCGACAACGCGCGCGACAACGTGGAGCAGGTCGTGATCGACGCGCCGGCGGCAGGCGACTACTGGGTCACGGTGTCACACAAGGGAGTGCTTGCCGGGAACCAGGACTACTCGGTCGCGAGCCTGACGCCGCTCGTCGGGGTGGAGACGGGAATCGAGGACGCCCCCGTGAAGGGAGCCGCCTTCGAGCTTCATCGGAACTACCCGAACCCCTTCAACCCGTCGACGACGATACGGTACGAGCTCAGGAGCCGGGCGAACGTGAGGCTCACGATCCACAACGCGGCCGGGCGACGCGTTCGCGTGTTGGACCCGCCCCGGCCGAGGGAGGCCGGGCTTCACGAGGCGATCTGGGACGGACGGGACGATGCCGGGCGGAGTCTCGCGTCGGGAGTCTACTACTACCGCCTCGACGTCGATGCGGAGAGCATGACGCGCGGCATGGTGATGCTGAAGTAACTCGAGGAGCTCCAGGTGCCCCGCTCGAGAGGGGCGCCAACTCCGAGCCCCGGTGACCACGTCACCGGGGCTCGCCTCGTCTGGCGCCACACGAACGCACCCGCGCCCGCGCGCCTCCTCTACATCTTGAGGAAGCTCTGGTACCGCCGTTCGTCGATGTCCCCAGCCTCCACGGCCTCCTTGATGCCGCAGCCGGGCTCGTGTGAGTGCGAGCAGTCGGCGCCGAACTTACACCGACCCAGGTGCGGGCGCATCTCCGGGAAGTAGGAGGCTCGGTCCATCCCGTCGTCGAGCACCGGGAACACCTTCATTCCCGGCGTGTCGACGACTCCTCCCCCGCCGTCGAGCGGGAACATCTCGAGGTGGCTGGTCGCGTGGCGCCCCTTGCCCGTCGAGCCGCTGATCTCCTTCACCAGGAGACCGAGCCCGGGCTGGAGCGCGTTCAGGAGCGACGTCTTCCCGACGCCGGACTTGCCGAGGAAGACCGACGTCCTCCCTGCGATCGCCTCGCGGAAGGCGTCGACACCCTCGCCGGTCTTCGAGCTCGTCCGCATCACGCGATACCCGATCCGCCGATAGACCTCGAGATCCTCGTCGAGCGCTTCGCCGTCACCGAGGTCGATCTTCGTCACGCAGATCAGCGAGGGGATCCCCGCCGCCTCGGCGGTCAGAAGATAGCGGTCGAGAAGATGCCACCTCGGCTTCGGCTTCGCGGCCGCGAAGACCGGGACGATCTGGTCGACGTTCGCCGCGATGACCTGCGTGAGCTGTCTTCCCTGCGACCGGCGCTTCGGATCGGTGATGCTGCGCGCGAGCGTGTTCCTGCGCGGCAGGACCTCCCGGATCATCCCGGTCTCTCCGTCGCCCGGAACGTAGGAGATCTCGTCGCCGACCGCGATCGGGTCGACGACCTCGATGTCGGCCACGCGCTGAACGCCGCGGAGCGTACCGGAGCTCGGATCAGACGTCGGGTACAGGAGCCGCTTGTGGAGCTTGTTCGAGATGGAGCAGCGGACCATCGCGCCGCCGGCCCGGACGTCATACAGCCCGCGCCCTTTTCGGAAGACCGTGCCGGTCCTCGCCCCGTCCTCACGCGCGTCCTCGTGAGGCTCGTGTGCTTCGATGTGATCGTGCATTGTCTCTCTCATCCTCGTTTCAGTGTGGTCTTCGCCGCGCGGGTACGCGCGGACATCGGGCGGGAGGGGCCGCGGGCCCGCGCTCCCGCGCTCTCGGGCGGACGCGGGGCCTCGACGGTGCCCGCGGTCCTGCCCAGTCAGGATGAGACGGCACAGAACGAGAGACGCACCCACTCGACCGAGGGGCCTCATCGCTCAAGGCATCAACGGTGTGAAGGACTACCGGGTGAGACTCTCGAGGTGCGGTCTCGCACATGCTGTCGCATTGAACTCAGACATCGCGGACCTCCTCTCGGTGTGGTGGTTGAAACTGCGGACAACCAGAAGCCTACCGACGCGCCGGCGCGCCGTCAAGCCGAAACGCGCGGGCCGCAGGACGCAGAAAACCCGCCTCGTGGGCGGGTCGCTCGGGACGCTCCTCCGGATCCGGCCGCGCGGGCTACTACCGTACCAGAAGCAACTTCTGTGCCCTCGCCTCGCGTCCGACGTCGAGGCGGACGAAGTAGACGCCGGACGGCACGTCGTGGCCGCGCTGGTCCTTGCCGTCCCAGTGCGCCGGATACCGTCCCCTGCCCAGATCGCCCTCGACGAGCCTCCGCACGAGCCGGCCGCGGAGATCGTAGACCCCGAGCCGAACCGGACCCACGTGGTCCGCCACGTCGAACTCCAACGTGGTCGTGCCCACGAAGGGGTTCGGCCGTGGCGCGTGAAGCTCGGACCCGAGGCTCCCCTCCGTCGTCACGGTCGGGAGCGCGTGGCCGACGGAGTCGACGGAGCCGTCACCCATGATGGCCCTGAGCTGGTACCAGAACGTGCTCCCCGGCCAGACCGTGGCGTCCTCGTAGACGCCGGGCGAGCTGGCCGGCAGGGTCTCGCTCACCGGCTCGAACGGACCGTCGGGCGAGGTCGCCCGGAAGACCTGGAAGCCCTCGATCCCGGCCAGCGACTCGACGACCCAACGCAGCGTCACCGCCCCCGTCTCCGCCAGATCGGCGTAGAAGCTGCCCTCGACCGCCACGGGCTCCCAGGGCCCGTCGCGGAAGCGGTAGGACTTGCCCGTGATGTTGTCGTGGTAGTAGGCGTATCCGGCGTTATCGAAGTTCGTGATCCAGTTGATGCCGGCGTAGGAATCGGCGACGATCCCGTAGTCCTTGACGCGACACCAGTGCTGCCCGCCGTCGTGGCTGACGTACATGCCGGGCACGTCGTTCCCGTTGTCGCGGGTCGTCGTGCCCGCGTAGATCGTCCCCTGCGAGTTCCTCGACATCGACCAGACGAAGGTGTTCTCGGTCCCCGCGAGGATGAGCTGATCGATGAATTGGAGATCGTCGTGGCTGCGGTAGACCCGGTTCCAGAGGCTCAGCGAGCCGCAGTCCGAGCCGTAGACCCGGTGCTCGGGCGTGAAGCACATCGAGATCGGCTGCGCGCGGAAGTCACCCCAGAGGATCACGTCCCAGCTGTCGCCCTCGTCCGTCGACCGGATGAGCTTGGCCCTGCTGATGCCGTCGCCGATCGCGGCGTAGATGGAGCCCGAGTAGGGGTCGGTCGCGACGAAGTGCACGTGCCGGCCGGTTCCATCGTAGACCTTCTCCCAGGAGTCGCCTCCGTCGGTGCTCCTCCAGATGAAGGCGCAGGTGTCGGTCCACGACCCCTCGTACTCCCCGACGAACAGATTGCCCGCGAGCGACTCGTCCATCTTCCAGAACTCGCCCGCGCACTCGAAGTTCACCGGCTCGCTCCAGATTCT
>JALGVU010000159.1 GCA_025774545.1 bacterium
ATCCTGTTCACCTTCCCACGGACCGGCGACCTCGACGCCCTGAACGACCCGCCCGACGTGACCGCCGCGAGCCACTGTCCGCGCTCGAGCTCCGTGCCGATCTCGACCCTGAGGTACGGCTTGAGACGTTCGGGGTGCACGCCCAGTTCCTTCGCCACCTGGACCGTCGTGAGAACGGAGGCCCGCTCAGGACTCTCCCGCACGATCACGGTTCCGTCGGGCAGGATCTTCTCGACCTTGCCCTCGACCGGCGAACGATAGACCGGCGGGCACCCCAACCGGCGCTTCTGCTTCGCGATGATCTCCTCGAGTGCCACGTCGTCGCCGACGGATTTCAGGAGGACGTCGGGAAGCTGTTCGGGATCGATCTTCATCACACGGGCGACGTTCAGGAAGAAGGGACGCAGGAACTGCCGCGAACTCCGCGCGATCACGGTGTCGGGCGCAACCTCATCGCCGGGCTTGACGACCTCACCTTCGATCGCGAGCTCGCGCCTCTCGATCAGGGGCCCGCGGCGGACCCTGGACTCCGCGCGGGACGCCGCCCCCGTGCGTCGCCGTTCCACGTCGGCGGGGTCGGGCGACGCCTGCCCGAGACCGGAAGGTCCGGGGACGGCGGCAGAACCGGGGACCGCCGCCTTCCGACGCGCGGTCTCCCCACCCTCCACCGTCCCGAGCCGCACGAGCCCGAGTTCGTGGAAGAGCTGACGTGCGAGAGCCAGGTCGACCTCCGCCAGCACGCCGAGGTGCGGGAACATGAACGCACTGTCGACGGCGAGCTCCATCGATGTCGTTGGTGTAAGCGCGTTCGCGAGCATCGTCGCGGCTGCGTACCTCGGCGAGTGCGAGAGAATGCCGCCGCTCCCGATGACGAGATCGTAGTCCTGAATGGCGAGGCGTCCCATGACCCCCGGCCGCTTCGGCTCCTCCCTGAGCATCGCGTTCACGTCGAACGGGCCCGGGCGCTCCTTCTCGGGCGTCCCGGCCATGACCCTGAGATGCTCGCGCACGGCCTCGCGGATCGCCACCGTCGCCGTCGCCCATTCGATCGCCGCGTCCTCGCGCGTCCCCGGAAGGCCGGTCGGGTCGACGTGCTTGTTACCGATCCGGTTCCAGATTTCGTCCTCCGCGATCTCGAAGTCCAGAAACTCGGCGATCGGACGCGTCCCGCCGAGCCGCGCGACGTTGAGCACGCTGTAGCTCATGCCGAGGTTCGCGCTCACGGTGCGGACGACCTGGCCTCCGCGCGCCGTGAAGACGTCGGTCGTGGCGCCGCCGATATCGATCGCGAGGATCGCTTGCTCGCTGTCCCGCGTGACGACCGACAGCAGGTTCGCGAACGCCGCGGGCGTCGGGCGGATCGGCTCGGCAACCCAAGGCTTGAGCTTCTCGTAGCCTGGGGCCATCGACATGACGTGGTCCATGAAGATCTCGTGAATGGCGGCGCGGGCGGGACGTGGGTTCTCGGTCTTCTCGTCCGGGCGAACGTTGTCGACGGCCCGGAAGAGGAAGCCGTCGCCGAGCGCCCGCTCGACGTAGGCCCTCGCGTTGACGTTCCCGCCGTAGACGACCGGAAGCCTGGCGCTCGGATTGAGCTTGGGATGGAGGTCGGATTCCACAAGGAGTTCGGCGAGGAAGACGGGGGCCGTGATCGCCTCACCGTCGTAGCCGCCGGCCAGAAGAACCATGTCCGGCCGGAGCCGCTTGAGATCTTCGATCTGGCGATAGACGGTCCGCCCGTCGTTCATGCAGATGACATCGAGGACGATCGCGCCCGCGCCCAGAGCGACCCGATCGGCCGTCTCGGCGGTGAGCTCCCTCACGAGCCCGGTCACGACCATGGCGAGGCCGCCGCCCGCGCTCGAGGTCGAGAGGTAGGGAACGGTCGGCCTGCCGTCTGCGAGGAGGACCTCGCCCGCTTCCTCCTCGAGGGCCCGGAGCGCGGCGATCACGCCGATCGACACGTCCTCGTCCGGCTTCTCGACGGTCGTCGGCGCCTCGCGCCGGAAGAACTCCCACCGGCCGCCGTCCGTCTGCCTGAAGAGGATCGCCTTCGTCGTCGTGCTGCCGACGTCGGTGACGCAGATTTTCGTGAATGCCTTCGGGATCACGGGAAGCCCCCTCCTTCGGAAGCCGGTCCGTCGCGTGGGGGATGCGACCCTGGCGTGGGGACGCGACGCTGACACGATGCTACCCGAACAGAGCGGGACGATCAAGGACGAGAGAGCGGGCGGGCGGCGTGGGGCTCACGCAAGGCAGCGACGCGGACGCTTCAGGGAGTGCGGGCGGGCGGCGCGAGGCTCATGCGAGGAAGCGAAGCTGGCGTTTCAGGGAGTGCGGCTCATGGACGATCCTGACGGCATGACGCGACCGAGGACGTCGCGAAGAGTCGTCTCATCGAACCGGAACCGGAACTTGACGTACGGGCCCTGGGACGTGAAGTTCGCAGCATCGAAGTCCTCGTCCTCGAACCCGACGACGTTGTACCCGATCGAAATCCAGGCGTTCTCGAAGGTGTTCACCCCAACCGAGGCCCCCGCCCGGTAGTCGTACCGATGGGGATCCCACGCGTGAAGGACGCTCGCGTGCACGCCGACGTCCCACCGGTCGGTCAGATCGTACCGCGCCTCGAGGCCGGCGAGGTCGGTGTACCCGTCGAATCGATCTACCCCGACGTCCTCCTGAACGTACTTGGCTCCGTACTGGAGCGAGAGCTGCGTACGGTCGAGCTTCGCGTTCGAGGAGAAGTTGTTCACGACCCGCCAGCCGTTCCGCTCGGGTTCGCCGCCGTACTCCGCCTCGCGGACGATGTCGAGCCGATCAAGAATCGTCCACACGGATCCGGCCGGACGACGGGCGAAGCCGAGACGTACGCGCCCGGTGGTCGTCCGGGTTCCGCCTGCGGCGTCGGTCCTGAATCCCCGCGCGTCGGCCGCGATCGCGAGCCCCTCGCACGGCTCGACGAGCATCCCGGCGGAGCCTCCGAGCTTCTCCTCGGTCTCGGAGTCCCGGTACTCGACCCGCGAGGTCCACGACCAGGCGTCGCGCCTGTACGCGAGTCCCGCCGTCACCGCGGTGAAGTCGGGGGACGCGAGCGAGGACGGGACGAGACCCACGCTCTCCCCGCTGCCCCCGCCCGCCGTCGATCCGGTGATCGTCCGGCCGTGGTCGACGCCGGCGTCGACGCTCCAGTGCGAACCGATCCTCCACGTCTGTCTGATCCCGAGGTTCGCGAAGGTCCGCGCGGCGTTCTCACCGGTCGTCCGCTGGAACGACGTCAGAAGATTGCTCCCGCTCCACGGTCGTGCCCGGATGCCCGCGCGCGATACCTCCGAGTCCCCAGTCTCGGCCTGGACGAACTCGTGCTCCGCGAAAAGGTCGACAGGGCGGGCGACCGTAACGTCGGCTCCGACGACGGTCCGCGTCGGGAACGCGGGGTTCTTGTTCCTCCCGGGAAGCGACTGCTCGTGATCGGCGCGGACGAGGACGCGGCGATCCGCGAGCCGCGCGCTCGCGCCGGTCGTGATCTGGTCGGATCGGCGCTCGGTGCCCTCGTCGAGCCGGTCGATCGCCAGGCGGTACCCGGTCCGGAAGGTGTACGGGTCGCCCGTGTAGCTCACGCGCGCCTCCCCCACGTCGCGCTCGGCCCCGGTCGTGAGGCTCTCCTGCCGGTAGCCTAGGGCCTCGACCGTGAAGCGCTCGTTCAGCCGGCCGGTGCCGTCGATCCCGAACTTCCGCGTGCCGATCTCGCCCGCGTTCTGCTGACCGAGGCCGAAACCCTCACCGACCTCCCGGAAGTGGAGCCGCCCGTCGAGCCGCCCGGACCGGTACGAGAGCTCGGCCCGGTAGGCCTCGTCCTCGACGGTTCCCGTCTCTCGCTCGGCCGTGGTCGTGGCGTACTCCGCCTCGAAGCGCGTCGCGCGGCCGATCAGGATCGTCGCGTCGCCGCCGTAGAGATCACCCTCCCGCCCCTTCGTCCCCTCGTGGACGTATGTCGCGCCGAGCTCGAACGCGCGCTCCCACGCCCGAACGGCCGCGCGGCCGCCGTAGGTCCACGAAAGATCTGCGGCGTCGTCCGACTCGTAGCCGACGACGATGAAGACGGGGTTCAGGCCGGCGTCGTTGACCGGCACGGGCTCCTTGAAGAAGAGCGTGCCGCGGTCGTAGTCGATGTCGTAATCGAGATGGCGTGCGAGGCTCCTCGTCGAGACGATCACCTCGCTGTGATAGCGATCTCGCGTCTCGATCGCGATCCGCTCGGAGTTCGGCACCAGGCCGCGCCGAGAGAGCCCGTAGAGCCCGGACGTGCCGTCGCCGCGGATCTCGTCCTTCACGAACCCGTGGCTCGTCTCGCTCCCGAAGACCGTGGCGGCGGCGTACTCGGTGCTCACCTCCGCCTTCGCGCCCGTCAGGCCACGGCTGTAGCGCGCGAGTTCCGTGACCGTGAGCCCAGTCCTGTAGTCGCCCCAGAGCACGTTGAGCTCGCGACGCTCGATCTTGACGTAGAGCTTCCCCGCCGTCGGCGCCTCGTGGTCCTGCCACGTCGCGTCCCCGTAGACGAGGTAGTGCTCGTCCGGATCGATCGCATCGAAGAGCCCCCTCGCGACGGTCGCCCCCCTTCCCTCGGTGTCGTACGCGAGCGTGACGAGCCATTCGCCCTCGATCGTCCCCTTCGCGAAGAAGGCGAGCCGTCCCTCGTCGTAGAACCCGTCCTCGTCACCATCGAGCGGCTCGATGTTGCGCTCGACGGTCCGGTAGACCATCGTCCCCTCGACGAGTCCGACGAGGATCCACTCGCGCTCCTCCGGCTCGAGCCACGCCCGCACCTCGTGCTCCCCGTTCAGGAGATGCACCGTGAGCGTGACTTCCCCCGAGCGCGTCGTGGGCCGAAGCTCGACGAGGGCGACGCCGTCCTCACCGACGGTGAACGACGGACCGCGGCTCCCGACGCCCGAGAGCGGGCGGCGGCGCAGCGCTTCGAGCGTCTCGAGCGAGGCGTACGGCGGCTCGATCGTGACGCTCCCCACGACGCCCGCGCGCGCGGGGTGTCCGTCGGCGTCGGTGAGGCGGATCGCGACGGCCGGCGCATCGGTGCCGTTCGCAACGAGGAACGACCCGCGCGTATCCAGCTCCGCGTGGACGGGCGGGCCGGAGTAGTGAATCACGCGCTCGATCCTGCCGGCCTCGAGGCCGCTCGTCTTGGAGTCGTCCGACTCGCTCCCGCGCAGATCGAGCGCCGGGGCCTCGAGGCGGTGAGCATCCAGCATCACGGCCTCGAGTAGATTGTCGCCCTCCTCGAGATCAACGCCGGTCCAGCGGCTGGCTGCCACCGTCCCGTCGTCGCTCACGATCGTGTCCTCGAAGTTCCTGTGGCTCACCTCGCGGCCGTTCACGAGGAGCGAGATCGCAAACCGAGGATCGTGCTTGACCGCAACCTTGATGCCGGGGACGGCCGGGCAGAAGTCCTCCGCCGGCCACAGCCACGTGAGCCCGGAGTCCTCGTCCAGGAGATCGCCCGCGGTCACCGACCACACCGCACGCTGCCGAGCTCGCGCGGCGTCACGTGCGCGAGGCACGTCTCGGGCGGGCCGCGGTCCGCAGGCGCCCGTGACGGCGACGGCGCCCGCGCCTGTCGCGACCGTCACCGACGCCGCCCCGGCGAGCAGGACGGCCGCGTTCTCGACCACCGGCGTCCGGACGTCGGCCTGCGTGGGCGTGTCGAACTGGAGAATCGCCCTGGTAACGTGCCCGAGCCCCTCGCCCGCGGGGTCCAGCGTCACGGCGAACTTGAGCTCGCGCGTCCAGCCGGCCTCGACGTCGCCGAGGCGGTACGTCAGGGCTTCGAACACGGCCTCCGGGTCGGCGCCCGCGTTGCCGTCGACGAGGGTGGTGCGAGGCGCGTACACCGCTCCCGCAGGCAGCATGATCGTGAGCTTGACGTCCGAAAGCGGAACGGCGTCACCGTCGAGACGGACGGCGTACCGGACCAGGTTGCCGTCGCCCTCGCTCGAGAGCTCGATCCTCGCCTCGCCCATCGGGGCGGGGCCCGGGTCGACCTCGAAGTCGGCGCGCCACGTCGTACCGGGCGCCAGATCAACGAACCGCGACGACGCGCGCCCGGCGGCCCGGCTGTCGGGCTCGCAGAGGACGGGCTCGTATCCAACGGGCAGGCTCGCCTCATCGAGGCGGACGACGTGCACGCCTGGCCTCACACCCTCGAAGTGGTACGCGCCACGCTCGTCGGTGACGGCGTAGATCCCGTCCTCGAGGTAGATCCTCGCTCCACCCAGGCCTCGTCCGTCGCCGCCGTCCGCGGGCCCACCGGTCTCGCTGAGGGCGTCCCGCTCGCCGCACGCTCCCAGAACGACGCGGCCCACAATGACGCACGCGCCCCGGAAGAGATCCTCGCGCACGCGGACCGTCGCCTCCGCCACGTTCGACGCCGTGCCAGCCCCGCTCGCCGCCCTCGCGTAGTTCACGGCGTCACCGGGCCGCGCCGCCGCGCTTACGAGCGCGACGTAGCGGATCGCGACGCCGGTCCCGGCCGCGAGGTCTCCGATCTCGAACTTCAGCGA
>JALGVU010000476.1 GCA_025774545.1 bacterium
GATTCCCTTGATGACACCCCAGCTCGCGACATCGACGGGCGATCCGCACGGATTCGGGTCGCACTCCGTGCCGGCGCCGACGTAGATGCCGGCCAGGTCCTCGCACTCGGCTTCCGTGACGAGGTGGCACTCGACGCCCACGCAGCAGGCTCCGTGCGGAATCACCTGCTCCACGCTCCCGACGGTCATGTCGTCGAAGCCGAAGTAGTCGTATCCGGGAGCGCTGTTGCCGAACACGATCCGCGTGAAGCGGTTCTGATTGTCGAAGAACCCGAAGTAGATCACCGTTCCGCCCGGGCTCCCGACGGTGTGGGGGATGGTCAGATCGGTCGTGCGTCCGTCGACGAGCGTGTGCGTCACGCTGCCGTTGAAGTCGCCGACGTCGACACCGTGGAAGCCGAAAGCCGCGATCGGCTCGCTGAAGGTGACCGAGAACTCGTCGGCGGTTTCCCAGTAGTGCGTCCCCGTGGCAGGTCACGGGCGTCCGACAGGATGCCTACGCCGAGGAGAACCGCACTCCTGTCGAGCTTGAGAAGACCGGCGACGAGCGTGGGACGTACCGTCACCCGGAGGCCTACGGCCAGCCCGAGACGATGGGCGTTCGGTACGACTGGCTGCAGAGTCTGGACTCTGAGGCATCCGCCTCCTCCAGTGCAGCGGAGTAGGGCCGTCGCTTCGGTCTCGAAGGCGGGGGCCGCGCCCAGACGGGCGCGGCCTCCTTCTGAGATCGCCCTGCCGTCAGCCTCCGACACAGCCTTGGAAATCCCTCTCTTCGGTGCTATCTTGAAATCGATGCTCGACGCCGGCCGAGCCGTTGGCCGGCGCCGGCGCGTCCGTTAAGCGGCCCCGCCACGTCGCAGGGGTCCATTGTCTCGGCACGAGCCGAGCGACACACGGAGACTCCGAGCGACACACGGAGACTCTCGTGCTCCCACGCTCGACCACGCACAGATCGATCACACCGAGCCGCCGCCTCGTCTGGACCGCGACCCTCGTGCTTCTGGTCGCGCTCGCGTTCGCGGGGTGTGACACGTCCGAGGACGAGGCCGCGCGCCCCGCCGTCGTCCCGGGAGAGGAGTGGAACGATCCGGGCGGACGCTGGCACATGCTCATCGAGGGCCCGACCACCGACGAGCAGCGGGAGGAGATCCAGAAGCTCCGCGCGATCGGTTACGTCGGGGGATCCGAGGAGCCGCCCGAGGTGACGGGCGTGACCGTCTACGACCGCGCGAGGGCGCTTCCCGGACTCAACTTCTACACCTCGGGCCATTCCCCCGGTGCGATCCTCATGGACATGGAGGGCAACGTCCTCCACGAGTGGCACTACGACTTCATCGACGCGTGGCGCACCGGTTCCATGGAGGAGCTTCCCCGCTCCACGAAGGGGGCGGGCTTCTGGCGGCGGGCGCACCTGTTCGAGAACGGCGACGTGCTCGCGATCTACGACGGGATGGCGCTCGTCAAGGTCGACAAGGACTCGAAGCTCATCTGGGCGTATCTCGAGGGCGCGCATCACGACCTCGAGGTCGCCGACGACGGGACGATCTACGTGCTGATCCGCGAGGCCCACATGGTGCCGAGGATCAGCGAGGAGCATCCGATCCTCGAGGACTTCGTCGCGATCGTCGACCCGGACGGGAAGGAGCTGAGGCGCGTGTCGCTCCTCGAGGCGTTCGAGCGATCGACGATACCGCACCTCCTCGACGGGATGAAGGAGCACGGCGACATCTTCCATACGAACACGATCGAGCTTCTCGACGGGAGGCTCGCCGGCAGGCTGGAGGGATTCGAGGCGGGCAACGTGCTCGTCTGCGTGCGTGAGCTCGACATCATCGCGACCGTCGACCTTGAGCGCGAGGAGGTCGTGTGGGCTCTCACGGCGCCGTGGAAGAAGCCCCACCAGCCGACCGTTCTCCCGAACGGGCGCATCATGATCTTCGACAACCGGGGTCACAGCGGCGCGTCCCGCGTGATCGAATTCGAACCCGACAACGGCGACATCGCGTGGCTCTACGCTGGAGAGAAACCCTCCGACTTCGCCTCGCACGAATGCGGCTCGAACGTGCGCCTCCCGAACGGGAACACCCTCATCTCGGAATCCGACGGCGGGCGGGCCTTCGAGGTGACGCCCAAGAAGGAGATCGTCTGGGAGTACATCAACCCCGAGCACACGGGCGAGAACAACGAGTTCATCGCGTCGGTGTTCGAGATGCTGAGGCTCCCGCCCGACTTCCCGACCGACTGGATAGCGCAGTCTGAGTAGGCCTGTTCTCCTGCCTCAGGTCGTCGCAAGCTCCGTGGCTCAACGCGATGCCCCCGATCACTCTAGTCGTTGCAGAACTCCATGACAATATGGTATAATTGTGGGAAGTGCCTGAAACGGACTTCCGAGACGGGAGGGTCTCGTGCGCAGGGTGATCCTCTGGGCTGGCATCGTCGCAACGCTACTCCTTGTGGGCGGCTCGGCTGCCGCGCGCAGCACGCCGGTGGGGCTTTGGAGCTTCGATGATCCGGCGGACCTCACGCGGGCCGACGTCGGGAGCGACCTCGCGCTCGTCGGGACGCACGAGGCCGTCGACGGGGCGGAGTCCGGGGACGGCGCCGCGCGGATCGGCGTCGGCAGCCACTACGCCTGCACGCACGGGATTCCCGGGAAAGTACACGCTCGTCATGGACGTGCGGACCTTCGGCCGAGGACTCTGGCACTGCTTCTTCCAGACAAACCAGTCGAACGCGAACGACGGGGACGCCTTCATCGACAAGCCCGGACGTGTCGGCGTGTCGGCGACCGGGTACTCGAACCCCAGGATGCTCGACGCGCAGACGTGGTACCGCGTCGCGATCGTCGTCGACAACGGCGCCCGATACGAGATCTACGCGGACGGGATTCGCATCCTCGACGGGACCCCACAGTCGATCGACGGGCGCTTCTCACTCGATCCCATCGTCCTCTTCTTCGCGGATGAGAACGGCGAGGACGGGGAGGTCGACGTCTCCCGGATCGCGCTCTACGATGAGGCGCTCACGGAGGCCGATGTCGTCGCGCTCGGCGGGCTCGGCGGACTCGGGCACCTCGTGACGGCGCCCTTCCTCCAGAACGTGAAGACCGACGGGATCTCCGTCATGTGGGAGACCGAGGAGGA
>JALGVU010000026.1 GCA_025774545.1 bacterium
CCGCGGTCGCGGTCCACGACCGCAGGAGCCTGCCGCGGACGTCGCAGACCTCGAAGAGGACGTCGCCAGGGGTAGCGACCGCGCACTCGAAGCGCGCGCCGCCGCCGGTCGGGTTCGGACGAGGCGCCCCGAGGAACAGCGTCGCCACGTGGTCTTCGTCGGGAACGCCCACCCAGCTGTTGCCGAGCGACCCGTCCGAGTTCACGTTCTGCGCGAGGATGTCGCCCGCGTCCGACCGGTCGTCCTGCCAGGCCAGAATCGCTCTGGCGCCCGAATCCCTCGCCACGTCGAGGCGCGACTTGCCGCTCGTCGTCGACGCGACGTCGAACGTCGGGATGTCGACCGACCCGGCGCCGTCCAGGCGCGCGCCGTAGAGCCGGTCCTGCCCGAAGGCGGGCGACCGACACCAGAAGACGAAGGCGCCCGTGCCCTCGGTCAGGCAGCGCACCTGCGTGATCTCGTCCGCTCCGACCGGCACGACGGTGACGCCGTCGTCGCTCCACTGCCGGACGCCGCTCGCGTCGAACTTCTGCCCGTAGAGCCCTGCCTGCGACTGCGACGAGTTCTGCTCCTCCCAGAAGAGGAAGGTCTCGCCCGTCACGGCGTTGAACGAGGCCGAGGGCGAGACGCGCACGCGCGTCGCGTTCGTCGACGCCGCGGAGCCGTTGTGCGGGAACGCCTCGGTGCCGTTCGCGAGGATCCGCTGGGCGTAGCACTGAAGCTGCGTGCTCGTGTCGTACCAGCTGAAGACCGCGCCGCCCAGGCCGTCCGGCACGAAGGGAGGGTAGTTCCCGAACTGGAGCGAGCCTGCGTCGAAGACCACGACGGGATCGCCGCCGCCCCACAGGGACGCGCCGGTCGCGTCGAGCTTCTGGCCCCGGAGCTGCTTCGGCGCCCAGAACTCAGGCCCCGTCTGGTGCACGATGGAGAGAATCACGTCGGTTCCCGCATCGTGCAGGTCGCTCGCGGTGTACGTGCCGGCGGCGGGCGTGAGCGTGACGGGAGCCACCCAGACCGGGGCGCCGTCGGCGGCGAGCTTCTGCACGCGCGCGCTCGAGTCCTCCGTCCAGGCGACGACCGCTTCCCCGTCGCTCGTGCCGGCGATCTTCGGGCTCGCGACGAAGCCCGCGCCGGACGTGAGCTGGACGCCCGCGCCCCAGAGCAACGTGCCCGTGGGCGACACCTTGGACGCCGCGATCTCGATGCCGCCGCCTCTATCGTCCCGGTACGCCAGGAGCGCGTTCCCGGAGGCGTCGACGTCCAGGCCGTAGTCGGTCGTCCACGTGAATCCGCGGTCGGCGACGAGGACCCCGTTGTGCGGGAACACCTCGTTGCCCGCGGAGTCGAGCTTCTGCACGCGAACGTCGAAGCCGTTCCCGATGCTGTCGAGCCAGCTGATGTAGCAGCCCCCGTCGTCCGTCGGGGCCACCTTCGGCTGAACCTGATCGCCCGACGCATCCGCGACGGTCAGATTCACGGCCGGGTTTGACGACCACTCCGCATGTGCGGTCGCGGCGATCAGCAAGAGCGCTATCAGGAATGCCAAGAGCAGCCGGTTCACACCGAACCTCCCCGTGGTGCGCCCTCCCAGGCGCCGCATCGAGACCCCCGTAACATTCGGGGGACATCATTGACGATACCACCACCATTCGCGCGTATCGAGTGCGTCGCGCGCCAAGTCTAGCGCAGAAGGCAGACCTTGCCCGTCCGCACCTCGCCGCCGGCCTCGAGCCGGACGAAGTAGATGCCGGGGGCCGCTCGCCTCCCGGCGGTGTCGTTCCCGTCCCAGACGACGGAGCGGCGGCGCGCCCCCGACACCTCATCGACGATCGTTCGCACGAGCCGCCCGGCGGGATCGTAGACGCGGAGCGAGACGCGGGTGCCGTCGCTCGGCGCCTCGAACGCGATGCTCGTGGAGCCGGCGAGCGGATTCGGCCGCGCGGGATGGAGAGCGAGCGCCCCGGGCTCCTCCTGACTGCCCGCGTCGACCCAGCTGGGGTCACCCCACGGGCAGTTGACGGCCCAGGCTCCGATGTCCTCTCCCCCCTCCCCTGCTCCCTCGCACGGCGAGCCGTCCTGAATCCAGAAGACGTCGCCCTCCGTGTCGCAGAAGGTGGGGTCGGCGTAGATGATGTCGTGATAGGTTCCGCAGAGGACGTCCCCGGCCTCGTTCCCGAAGACGCAGCAGTAGGCGAAGCTCGGGTTCCCAATGCCGCACTCGACGGCGGAGTCGGTTCCCGTCGAGAAGGCAACGATCGTGTTCGTGACGGTTGGCGATCCGTTCCCACAGTTGATACCGCTGCCGCGTCCGTCAGCGTGATTCGCCACCACGGTGCAGTTCCGGATCGTCGGATCGCTCCCGCCAAACCCGCAGTGGATCCCGCCACCACTACTACCCGAGTTGCCGTAGAAGGTCGAGTTCGTGATCGTCGCGGGGGCGGCGGCCTGACACCGAAGCCCCGCTCCGACCCCGCCCCAGTTCCCGATGAAGAGGCAGCCGTCGATTCGGGGCGCCGCGTCGATCAGATAGGCTCCAGCGCCCGCCCCGCCGGCATAGTTGTCTCGGAACACGCAGTTCCGGATCGTAGGCGATGAGCCGTCGCACACAACTCCGCCGCCCTCGCCGGCCGATCCGTTTCTCACGGTGAAGCCGTCAACGACCGACGTCGAGTCCTCGCCCGTGTGGAAATGGAGCCCGCGGCCGACACCCTCACAGTCGATGATGGTCGAGTCCCGCCCGGCCGACGACCTCAGAACGAGATTGACCCCGTGGAAGTCGAGGTTCTTGTTCCCGGAACCTGTGTAGATACAGGGCGCAACGGTGAGGGTGTCTCCCGGAGTGCAGGCGTCGATCCCCTCCTGGATCGTATCGTAGGGGTGCGCCTCGGAGCCATCCTCGATCCCCGAGGCGTTCTCGCAGTCGACGTAGAGCCGAGTCTCCCAGCCGCAACCGGCGCCCGCGGCCCCGATGAGCTCGCCCCAGTCGTTGCCCTCCGGCAGACAGGGCGAGTCGACGCGAAGCGTGAGCACGGTGTCGGCCAACGCGCAGAAGGTGGGGTCCTCGTAGACGATGTACTGATACGTCCCGCAGAGAGCATCCCCGTTCTGGTTCCCGTAGACGCAGCAGTACGTGAAGCTCGGGTTCCCACTGCCGCACTCGATGGCCGTGTAGTTGCCGGTCGAATGGGCGACGATCGTGTTCGTGACCGTCGGTGACCCGCTCCCGCAATGGATCCCGCTGCCGCGTCCGTCAGCGTGATTCGCCACCACGGTGCAGTTCCGGATCGTCGGATCGCTCCCGCCGAACCCGCAGTGGATCCCGCCGCCATTACTACCCGAGTTGTTGCCGTAGAAGGTCGAGTTCGTGATCGTCGCAGGGGCGGCGACCTCACAGCGGAGCCCGGCGCCGACCCCGCCCCAGTTCCCAACGAAGAGACAGTTGTCGATGTGGGGCGCAGCGTTCATCAGATGGACACCGGCGCCCGCACCACCGGCGTAGTTGCCTCGGAACACGCAGTTCCGGATCGTGGGCGACGAGCCGTCGCACCGCGCGCCGCCTCCCTGGTTTGCGGATCCGTTTCTCACGGTGAAGCCGTCAACGACCGACGTCGTGTCCTCGCCGGTGTGGAACCGGAAACCCCTGCCGGAGCTCTGGCAGTCGATCGTCGTGTACTCCGGACCGGCGAGAGAGACGAGCTTCAGGTTCGTCCCTCCGAAGTCGAGAGCTCGATTGAGCGGACCGATGTATGTCCCGGGCGAGACGAGAACGGTGTCGCCCTCGCTCGCAGCATCGAGACCCTCCTGAATCGTGGTGTGGTCCCCCGCGCCCTCCCAGTCCACCCGGATGACCGTTCCATGCGCGCTCGGCATGCCCGCGAGCGCGAGAAGCGAAACTGCTACCATCGTTCGCCGCACGACAGGCCTCCCTTCGATCGGAACCACGTGGTAGTCCCCTCGACGCATGCGACCTTGGAGTGTACACCATTTTTTCTTATCTCACAAGGCAAAACGCTTGGAACACCTGAAAATCTCGCCTGATATGTCAAAGAACGATCGCAAGGGCGCTGCGCCTCGTGGTACAATGACGGCACATCACCTCCCCGACCCCTTCTCTGCTCACATCGGATTGCCCCCCAGAAGGGAGGCCTACCATGAACCGCTCTCTCCGCACGACCCTCGCCATCGGCCTCGCGGTCGTTCTCGCCGCGTCGCCCGCGTGCGCGGTCACGATCCACGTCCCGAGCGAGCAGCCGACGATCCAGGCCGGCATCGATCACGCGGCCTTCGGCGACACCGTGCTCGTCGCCTGCGACACGTACTACGAGCACAACATCATCATGAAGTCCGGCGTCACCCTCAGGAGCGCGACGGGCAATCCATCCTGCGTCACGATCGACGCGGAGTTTCTGGGCCGGGTCTTCGAGTGCGAGAGCGTCTGGCCCGGGACGATCCAGGGATTCACGATCGTCCGGGGCGACGGTCACCTGCCGGCATGGGGCGGCGGTATTCTCTGCAACCGGTCGAGTCTTCTCCTGTCCGATCTTGTGTTCAAGAACAACAGGGGCGACCTCGCCGCAGGCGGGCTCTACATCGCCAGCTCCTCCGCCGTCGTTGAGAGGTGCCGCTTCGAATCGAACGAATCCGCCATCGGAACCGGGGCGGGACTGCATGTCATGTTCGGGAGCGAGCCCATGATCGTCGACTGCTACTTCGAAGGCAACCACGCGGGGCTCTGGGGCGGCGGCGCCTGCGTCGACGGCGCGTCGCCCACGTTCTGCGGCTGCGTCTTCGTGAACAACGACGCCGAGCGAGGCGGCGGCATCTACTGCCTCGACTTCATGGGAAGAGAGGAGCGCCCTGGTGGAGCGATGCGGAGGTTTGCGTGGACGCCGTCGATCAAGGACTGCACCTTCTCAGGCAACGACGCCAGCGAGGGCGGAGGAGCCATCGGCAGTGAGGATGTGAACCTCTCAGTCACTGGGAGCAAGCTCATCGGAAGCACGTCCGACGTGGGCGCGGGTGCGAGGATCTGGAGCGGACAGTTCTCCGCCGCACACTGCGTCATCGCCGACAACGCGGCCGGGATCTTGGGCGGCGGGATCGCGTGCGGCGGCGACGCCGTCATCGAGCTTGCGGCCTGCACCGTCACGGGCAACTCGGCCGGCGTCCGCGGTGGGGCGATCGACGCGATCGACGCATCGAGCGTGAGCGTGACGGCCTCGACCCTGTCCGACAACTCAGCGCTCGTCGGGGGTTGCCTGCTCGTCGACAGCTCCGCATCCGCGACCTTGGAGAACAGCATCCTCTCATTCAGCGCTCAGGGATCGGCCGTCGCCTGCGCGGGAGAGGCGAGCGCGTCGCTCACTTGCTGCGACGTGTACGGAAACGAGGGTGGCGACTGGGTGGGATGCATCGCCGACCAGCTCGGCGTGAACGGGAACATCGAGGCCGACCCGCTCTTCTGCGGGCCCGTGGATGGGGACGAGCCGTACACGCTTCAGTGGAACTCGCCCTGCGCCCAGCCGAACAACCCGGCGTGCGGACTCGTGGGCGCGCGGGGCGTCGGGTGCCCACCGTCGACGGTCGTTCCGTCCTCCGGCGAGCCCTCGAGCTGGAGCGCGATCAAGGGGGCGTTCCGGAGCCACGGCTCCGGATCGGAGTGACAGCGGTGCCTCGCGCGGGGCGGCGACCGACCCGCGACTCCGGCCTTACATAGAGCGAGGCGGACGCCTGTTGGAACCCGGGAAACCCAACTGCGTCCGCCTCTGTCGTGCTACACCGCTCGGGACGCGATGCGCCCCGTACCGCTTGGGACACTACTTCAGAAGGACCATGCGCCTCGTCTCGGTGAACTCCGGGGTCTCGACCCGGTAGAAGTAGACGCCGCTCGAGAGACCCGAGGCGTCCCACTCGACCGAGTGCTCACCCTCGCCGAACACGTCGTCAGCAAGTGTCGTGACCCTCCGTCCGGACACGTCGAACACGTCGACCTTGACGGGCGACTCGTCGTGCACCGCGAAGAAGATCGATGTCTTCGGGTTGAACGGGTTCGGGTAGTTCGGCCCAACGACGACGCGTCCCCGAGCCTTCAGAAGCACCTCGTGCTTCCCTGGCAGGAGTTCGATTGCGTCGCCGCCCTGGAACGTGGTGCCGTCATAGAGGTTGCAGGTGAGCTTGCCGACGGTCGTCCCCTCGGGGATCGCGCCCGCGATGTCCGTGAACTTCACGTACATGTCGCGGTAGCCGTCGCAGTTCACGTAGATGTACTGGATCTCGGGCTCTCCGTGACAGGAGCAGAGGTGGACCGGCAGGCCCTCGAACCGGAGCGTCTCGGGATCGATGTCGTAGATGTCGTAGCAGTCGCTGCCGCCCATGATCACGACCTTGATGACGCCGCAGCCGTCGTTGCTGACGTAGTTGACATCCTGCCCCGGGCAGACGTCGATCTCGAGCGGCCCCGTGTTCGACGCGATCCATGCCGAGCAGACCCAGTGGTCCAGGGGCCCGTACATGAACCCGCCCATGATGTCGGCCTTGTAGATGCTGCCGTAGACCGCGTCCACCACGGGCTCGTTGTCGAGACCCCAGTTGTGATCGTCGTCGAACATCAACTGCCAGCCCTGCGTCGGGTGGCCTTCCTGCTTCCACGCGAAGTGGTACTCGCCGTCCATCGGGAGGCCCGTCAGGAACTGCAACGGACTGTCGCTCTCCGGATCATCTGCCGCGAAGGGACGCGGGATCTGTGGGAACTCCTCGAAGCCGTCGATGAACAGGTAGTTGAAGTCCCTCGGGTAGATCTCCGGGAACGAGGGGACCGCCATCGGGACCTCGATCCTGATGCCGACCTCATCCGCCGGCCGCCCGCACGGCGTGCAGTTCGTCACACCGTCGTCGCCGACCCACGTGTTCTGGGACGGGAAGAAGTCCATCGGTGTCAAGCCCGGCGGATACCCGCCCGACGGGTAGGGCGGATTGGCGGTCGGATCCGGCGGGTTGCTGCAATGCTCCGTGAACGACCACATCATGCTGAAGAGCTCATCGAACGTCGCGAACCGCCAGTCCGTGATGTTCGCGAACGCCTCGGCGTTCAGCTGGTCGATGTACAGCTGCTGCTCGGCCTTCGTCTTGTACAAGAGACCGTCGTTGTTCATGTCCGGGTAGAAAAACACCAGGTTGGTCTCATCGTACACCACCGCGTCGTCGCAGTACGCCTGGTGGCTCATCGTGGCCACCGCGACATCGCCCATGCAGAGGGCGAGCGCCGCGCACACGACAACACTCAGTATCAGCGCCTTCATCGGCTCCTCCTCTCCTGCCTCCGTCGGCAGGACTCCGGCGACGGCGGGGAGGGCTCGCTCTACACCGATCCCCCAACAAGGACACCCGCGTCGCTCCGTTGCACCCATGTCCCGGGCCACGGCCGGCATGGGGTGCCCCGCGCCTCGTGCCGGTGTGGCCGAATCTCCCTCGGTTTGACCCATACCCAGCGTAGCACAAGCTGTGCTCTATGTCAAGCGTTAGGACTAGACACGCCCACTTCTTACACATGACCCGCGTCTGTCGGCGAGTTCCGGGAACCGGAGGCCCATCCGACTCGCGGGCACGTCGAAGGCATTGACGAATGCCCGCGATTGTGATATAGTGGAAGGGTTACGTAGTGAAATGTCATCGAGCTGCGGCTCGACCAGAGAGGAAGAGAGCTTGGGTCTCCCCTGCAGTCCTATGCACCGGCGTGCGGTCCGAGACGCTGTGGTTCTAGCGATCGCCGTCGGCGTGGCAGCGGTCGCTGCCACGATGGCGGCGGCCTTCCCGCCGCTCAGCTTGGCGCACGATGGGCTCACCGACACGGGCACGACCGTGCTCGTCACCGAGGACACGGCGGAGCGCACAACGCTCGCGTTCGACGTCGGCGCGGGTGACGGCCGTCCCCAATCGGTGCTCGTCCGCATCCCCGACACCGGCGCAATCGAGGCCGTGATCGACCCCCCGAACGCGCGCGGTGACGTGTGGGTTTCTGAGCCGGCGATCATGCGGGACTTGAGGGTCGTCCGCGTCACGTACGCACCGCCCCCGGGAAGCCCGATGACACGGCCGGTCGAGGTGACGCTCCGCGCGACGGGGAACCCCGGTCCGAACGAGAAGCGTCGTCACCACTCCAGCGTCTCCCCCGCCTTCCATCGCCTCTACAAGAGCACCGTGGTCAACTACGACAGAGAGGACGCCCCAGGCCACATCGCGGCGCCCCAGCCCGGCCGCGATCCCCTCCCCTACGGCGCCCGCTACCTCATCATCACGTGGAGCTCGTTCGAGGAGCTGGTCGAGCCGCTCGCGACGTGGAAACACACGAAGGGAATGCAGACCAAGGTCGTCACGCTCGCCGAGGTGGGCTCGACGCCGGACGACATCAGGGACTACATCCAGCTCGCGTACGACACGTGGGAGGTTCCCCCGGAGTACGTGCTCCTTGTCGGAGACACCGAGCAGGTGCCCGTCCACAACGGCCTCACGCACACCGACAACTACTACGCCACGGTCGATGGGGCGGACTATCTGGCCGATGTGATGGTCGGGCGCATCACGGCCGACACTCCGAGTCAGTGCAGCACGCAGATCGCCAAGATCCTCGGGTACGAGCGCACGCCGCTTCCCGACGATCCGAACTGGCCGGCGTCCGCGACCCTCATGATCGCCGACGACTTCGACAGCGGCGACTGGGTCTACTACATGAACACGTGGTTCGTCTACGACCTGATGGACTCGGCGGGGTTCGCACCAGTCGACACGCTCTTCCGGCGCAATCCGATCGACATGCAGGACGTCTACGACTCCGTGAACGCGGGCAAGGGGTTCCTCAACTTCCGGGGGCAGGCGCTCTTCAACTGGATGCCCCCGTTCGACATCAACCCCCACCTCACCGCGAACGGCTGGCGTCTGCCGGTCGTCGTCTCGGCAACGTGCGGGACCGGCGTCTACAACGTCGATGGCTACATCTGCGAGGACTGGGTGCGGGCGGGCACAGCGGGGAGCCCGAAGGGCGCCGTCGCGTTCTTCGGCTCGAACACGATCATCATGGGGAGCCTCGAGCTCGCCCTGAGGCGCGGGTATGTCGACGAGGGGTTCATGGCGAACGCCTTCGGCCCCGACGGACTGACACTCGGCGAGGCTTGCCTCGCGGGCAAGCTCAACATGCACGAGAACGATGAGAACTGGCAGGAGTACGAGGCCTGGAACCTCTTGGGGGATCCCGAGCTCAACCTGTGGACCGGACAGCCCAGCGACCTCACGGTCCTGCACGACGAGGCGGTGCAGGCCGCGCCATCGAGCTTCGGTGTGACGGTCCTGCGTGAGGGCGAACTCGTGCAGGACGCGCTCGTCGCGTGCGTGAAGGGAAGCGAGGTCTACGCGTGGGGGTACACCGACGGACTCGGATCCGCGGTCATTCCGATCTCTCCATCGACGCCGGGTACCCTCGCGGTGACCGTCACCGCGCGGAACTCGTTCCCGTACGAGGGAACGGTGCTCGTGCTTCCGGAGGGTCCCTTCGTCGCGCACGCTGCGACCGCGATCGACGACGCGGCGGGCGGGAACGGCGACGGCCTCCTGAGCCCCGGGGAGACGGTTCTGATCGACGTTGCGCTCTCGAACGACGGGAGTGAGGCCGCCACGGCGCTCGCGGCGACGTTCAGAACGGGCGACGCGCACGCGACCGTGATAGACAGCGTCTCGGCGTACGGCGAGGTCGCGCCCGACTCGACGGCGTGGGGACGCGAGCCGTTCCGAATCTCGGTCGCGCCGGACGCCTCGGGGGACGGCGCCGTCGTCTTCTCACTCGCGCTCACCTACTCAGGGACGACAGGCGTTGCACACCCGCCGCCGATCGCAATCGCCACCGGACGCCTCGCGTTCGCTGCGCACGAGGCGCTCGACGATCCGCCGGGCGGCGACGGCGACGGGATCGCGGGAGCCGGAGAGACCGTCGCGCTCACGCTGACGCTTGCGAACGACGGCGAGTGCGCGCTCGAGACGATCGAGGGCACGCTCTCGACGAGCGACGAGTATCTTGCAGTGACGACCGCCCACGCGGCGTTCACCGACGCCGCCGCGTCCGAGACGTGTGACAACGGCGACGTGCCGTTCATCCTGTCCGTCTCGCCGGTCGCCCCGGACGAGCACGTGGCTTCGCTCTCGCTCTCCCTCACCGCTGCCGGGCACTCGTACCAGTACTCGGAGGTGATCGACCTCGAGATCGCGCTTTCGGGACAGTCGACGGCGCTCCCGACGGGCCCGGACGCGTACGGGTACTACGCGTACGATCAGGGAGACTCAGCGTACGGCCCGGCCCCCGTCTACGACTGGGTCGACATCGCTCCGCCCGGCCCCGGCGTCATCGTGAGCGAGATCACCAACCAGGACGCAGCGACCACGACCGTGGGGCTCTGGTTCGATTTCCCCTACTACGGCACGACCTACGACCAGATCTCGATCTGCTCGAACGGCTTCGTCGCGATGGGCTTCAGCGACTACCGCTTCGGCGACAACTCGTCGATCCCGAACCCGCACGGGCCGGCCAACATGATCTCGCCCTTCTGGACCGATCTCGATCCCTCGGCGGGCGGCGACATCTACCACTGGCTCGACATCGCGAATCAGCGTCTCATCATCCAGTTCGACGAGGTGCGGCACTGGAACAGCCAGAACGCGGAAACGTTCCAGGTCGTGTTGCTGAACCCGACGCACCACCCGACGCCGACGGGCGACGGGATGATCCTGTTTCAGTACGAGAACGTGACGAGTCCTGGCTTCTGCACCGTCGGAATCGAGAACGCGGATCAGACCGACGGGCTCGAGTGGCTCTACGACGGAGCGTACGGTTCGAACACGGTCCCGCTCGCCGACGGCACGGCGATCCTCTTCACTACGATCGCGCCGGCGGATCCCAGCGTGCCGTGGCTCGTCGTGAGCGACGTCGAGGTGGACGACGCGTTCGGCGGGAACGGCGACGGGTTGCCGCAGCCTGGCGAGACGGTCTCGCTCGTCCTGACCCTGACGAACGAGGGCGCGGTCGCGGCGACGTCCTTGTCGCTCGTGCTCTCCTCGAGCGAGAGCGCGATCACACTCAACGACAGCACGGCGGCATTCCCCGACGTTCCGCCGGGAGGCTCGTCACAGAACGCGGGCGACCCGCTCACGATCACCGTGGCCGAGGCCGTGACCGACTCCGTCGCGACGCTCTGGGCGAACGTGACGGCGAACGGCGGCGACTACTCGGGCTCGGGACGGATCGACCTCCACATCAACTCGACGGGGACAGGTGTTGAGGAGACGGAGATGCCTTTGGCGTTTGGGCTCCGCCCCGCGTATCCGAACCCGTTCGCCGGCGGCACGAGAATGGTCTTGGCACTGCCCGAGCGCGAGCGCGTGACGGTGCGAATCTACAGCGCGGCAGGACGCCTGGTCCGGACGCTCGTCAACGCGCCCATGGACGCCGGGAGGCACGCGCTCTCGTGGAACGGCACCGACCGCGCGGGCGGCCGCGTGGCGAGCGGCGTCTATTTCGTGAAGTGTCAGGCGGGTGCGATGAGCGCCACGAGGAAGGTCATGTTCCTGAAGTAGGGACAGGGCGTGAGCGCGGCAGACCATCGTACGTCGCCGGGAACACCACTCGACGTCCGCAGACAGACAGGGGCTGAGCCCGCGATGGGCCCAGCCCCGCTTTCACATCCGAGCCACCTGCCGATCCGCATCACCGCAGGAGCGTCATCCTCATATGCACCGGGGCCGCCTGAGGTGCCGGATCATGATCCATCCTCCTCGCGCTGCTCCGGATCTGTTCTGTCCTCCTCCCTCTGGCTACGGGCTCTTGACGGGGCCGGCGGTATGATCGTCGCGCTCCAGCTCCGCCATATACCCGATCGCCTCTGTCCAGGGCGCTCCGTACAGCTCCGGGTGCAGGTATTTCCCAGCGTCCTGAGGCGACTTCAGTTCCTCCACCTGAATCCGGTGCTCCTCGGCATACCTGTCCTGCCGGATGCCCGTCACCTGCCACGAAACCTCCATTCCAGACTCTCCGCCAGCGATCCTGAACTGGTTGCCCGAGACCTTTTCTGCGACATAGAGGTTCGGCCCGGGCGCTCCGATCGCCGTGAGCTGGTAACGGAAGTCGCGGTTCAGAACCTCGAGCCAGTCTGGGAGCACGACCACCGCCTCTCCGGTTCCGTCGAGCACCGCGTTCCCGTTGTAGACGTTCATCATGTCAGGGCTCTCGACGAAGGAGTGTGAGAGGTACATGTTCGAGGGATCGAGCGGGTGATCGATCTTGAAAGAACCGGCGGTCTTGGTGAGCGTGCCGTCGACGGTCACGTTTCCAAAGAACGCCCCGGCCCTGTTGGTCAGCCCGTCGTGGGCAACGGCATAGATGCCGATGTTCTGCCCGACACCGGTGGCTTGGGCGTAGACGCCGACGCAGAGCGGGTTGTGTGGCGGCGAAGCATGTTCCGAGGTGAACTGGCCTCCGATATATCTGCTCTGAACCACCAAGTCCCCGTGCACATGGACAGTGGCCGCGTACGACGTGTCTCCGGTCACGCTCACATTGCCGCCGAGATAGGTATCGCTCGGGGTATAGACGCCCCACATGTTCGCATCTTCGTCTATGTAGCCCAGCGCCCCCCAGTACGTGCCGTCGGTTTGCGCGCCGAGCACACCGCCTGTCCTGCTGCGGCCGTAGAGAGAGGTGTAGCCCGCTACTCCGAAGGTGTAGTCTCCTGACCCGGACGGGGCGTTCCTTCCCTTGATCGCGTTGTTGGTTTCACCCGAGCCGTATCCGGTGCCGGGATTCGCGACGTACCCGGTGCGTAGGCCCTCGATGCTCGCCCTGCCATCCGAGAGCGCGTTCCGGACCTCTAGGTTCGAGTGAATGCCGCTCTGACTCTCCGTCGTCACATTCAACTTCGCGAAGAACCTGTCCATGAGCGGGCTTGCAGGTGATGCCGAGCCGCTTTCTCCATGGGGCAACCTCGCTCGTGGGCTCGGGTACCCTATCCTCACATTGCCTGAGACGGAGCTGTACAAATCGTCGCCAGCGATCTCCCAGTCACCATCTCCGCCCCCGGTCGCGGCGATCGTGATGGTGTTCGCACCGTCATCTGGTGTGATCGTGATGTTCGTGCCGGCGACGAGGTCGACATCGCCCGCGTCGTTCGTCACACCGTCGACGCTCGACAGGACGTTCGGGACGACCATGTCCGCCGTCACGGAGCCGGCCTGCCCCTCATTGACGAACACGTCATCGTACGCGCTGCCGGTCTCGTAGACTGTCGTCAGGCCGACGGCGTCGCCGCCCACCTGAATGCCGACGCCCGTGTTCACGTGGAGTATGACGCTGCCCGAAGTGCCGCCGCCGCCGAGACCCACCCCGGCGGCCACCTGCGTTATGTCCCCGACCCCGGTCGCCGCAATGGTGACCGTGTTCGCCCCGTCGTCAGGGGTGATTGTGATGTTCTCGCCGGCCACGAGATCGACATCACCGCCGTCGTTCGACACACCATCGATGCTGCTGACGATCCCGGGCACCACCATGCCCACCGTGACCGCGTCGGCCTGTCCCTCGTTCACATACGCGGCATCGTGATTGTGACTCGCGTGCGCGATCTGAGTCGAGTCGAGGCCGTCCAGGAAATCCGCATTCAGATTCGTGATGTGCGGCATGATCGGTATGGGGGGGAGCGCGAAGTCCGAGGCGCTGTCGATCTCTCCCGCCTCGTCGTTCATGTACTCCGCGTCGTGGTCGTGAGCGGACACCGTCAGCGACTGCCAGCCTGCCACGCCGTACCCCTCGAAGTCCGAGCCGGACCAGCGGATGGTCCCCGTGTTGCTGTTGGTGGTTGTTCCGAGCCTGATCGCTCCCTCGACGTGCAGCATCTCCGTTGGCCAGGGCCAGCCGATGCCGACACCGCCGTTGGCAAGGACGAGTTCGTTGTTGAAGGAGGTGTTGTCGATTCGGAACGGGGTGAACGCCTGACCCTTGGTGATTCCGAACTGGCCAGTGCCCTGGACGTGCAGCTGCCACGCTTCGTACCCCGACGCCGTGTTGGCGATCTCAATGGCGGGTTCGTAGGTGTCATCCCCTTCGATGATGAGCGCAGGATTCCCCTCTCCGTTCGCAGTCGCGTCAAGAACGACGCCGCCGGCGTCCACCTCGATCGTGCGACCCGCTCCCGGTCCACCGAAGTCGTAGGCATCGTCGAGTGTGCCACCACCGCCCGCGGCTGCGATGGTGATCGTGTTGGCCGTGTCGTCCGGGGTGATCGTGACGTTCGCGCCCGCGACGAGATCGATGTTCCCGGCGTCGTTCGAGACGCCATCGAGGCCGCTGACGATGTCCGGTACCACCATCTCGTCAGTCACGGCGTCCGCCTGTCCTTCGTTCACGTAGGCCGCGTCGTGCTCGTGGGCGGGATCCGCGAACACGCCCGAGTAGGCGGTTCCGTCCTGGTACGGGTCCGTGAGCTGCACGGCGTCCCCACTGAGCTCGAGACCTGGACCCGTGTTCACGGCCAGACTCACTTGGCCCGCGTCTCCGCCGCCGCCGAGACCTTCGCCGGCGCCGACGGACGTGATATCACCGGTCGCTCCGGGCTGCCAGCTGGCAGTTCCGGCTGCGTCCGAGGTCAGCACGTAGCCGTCAGACGCGCCGGTCGGCATCTCGAGGCCCTCGACCCTCGCGGTCCCGGCGACATCGAGCATCTCGGACGGGGTGGTTGTACCGATCCCGACGCTGCCGGTGAGGCGGTAGATGTCGCTCCCCGAGATCTCCCAGTCGGCGTCCGCACCGCCCTCCTCTGCGTACTTCGCCCGATGGGCGTACGGCGCGGCGGCAAGCTCGTGCCGGGGGGTCAACTCCGCGTCCGCCCCGATCGCCACGCCGAGCCAGTACGCCTCGTCGAACGGCAGGCTCAGCGGAGCCACGGTTCCCAGGATGACGTCGAAGACGCCACCGGCGACGGGCACGGACTGAGTCTCGGTCCAGAGTGCGCTTCCGCCTACGTCGACGTCGTAGACGCGGAAGGTGATGTCGTAGTCGCCGTCCTCGACGGGGACGCCCTCGGCGTCGAGGAGCACCCCCTCGTAGCTCATCGTCTCCGGGATCGCCGCCAGGCTTGGCGACGACACCAGCACGAGAAGAGCCGCAATCGCTAGCAGCTGCTTCATCTCGATCCTCCTCCCTCAGGACTGCGCGGCATCGGTTGGGGGGCGACCGGATCCGGCGGACACGCCCGACCGTCGGACCCGACGATAGGGAGGCCCCGCCGGAAGGCAGGGCCTCTCCCCTCAGTCCCCCTGGTTGGTACCACTAGGACATTCGAGTTCTTCTGCTGCAGGTGTCCCCTGCCTTCGAAGGCAGAGTCCACCGCGCGGGTCGCATCGTGTACGTGACGGCAGACCGCTGAACCATCGCCTACCGCAAGAGCGTCATCCTCCCCGATCCCTCGTACGGCCCGGCCTTCAACGTGTACACGTAGACGCCCGAGGCGACGTCGGTGCCGTGCTCGTCCCGGCCGTCCCACTCGACGGCGTGGCGCCCGGCCTGCCGCGTGACACCGTCCTCGAGAACCCGCACGAGCCGCCCAGTGACGTCGTAGACGACGAGGCGCGCCGTCGCGGGCTCGGGCAGGTCGTAGCGGATCGTGGTCCGGGGATTGAACGGGTTCGGCATCGCCGCCCAGAGCCTGAACTCGGTCGGCACGAACGACGGATCGTCGTCGATCCCGGTCGCAGGCGTCACCGTCATCGCCACCGGCACGATCACCTGAAGCTCATCGCCGTCATTGGTGTCGAACACGAGGTCGCAGTCGTAGTCCCCCTGCGTGAGCGCGCTCGCGTCGACGCAGATCTCGACGATGTGCGTCTCGGCCTGCGGGATGGCGCCCGTGTCGGGAACTGCGGAGAGCCACGTGCACTCGCCGTGACTCACCTCCCAGAGGAGATCGATACACTGCTCGCTCCCCCAGTTCGAGATCTCGAGGTTGGCGCAGTCCGTGTCGCCCTCCGGCACCTCGAACTCGAGCGACATCGGCACGATCGCGATGTCCGGTGGACGCCAGTGGTTACCCGTGAAGGTCACGGTCTCCCCCTGCGGGATCATCTGGGTCACCGGGTCAGGAGGCATGTATCCGCCGCCGGTCGTATCGTGGAACCAGGTACAGGTGTACTCGCCAGGCACGAGGCCGGTCAGCGTCGTGTCGCCGCTCGCCGTCACGTCGTAGCCACCGGGGCCGGTCATCTGCCAACCCCCGTCGATGTGGTCCGGGTTCGTGTCGATGATGGCGGCGGTCTCACTCTCGACGGTCAGGGAGACGGGCACCGTCACCTGCGGTTCGTCCGGGTCGTTGCTTTCGAAGACGAGGTCGCAGGAGTAATCACCCGCCGTCAGGGCGGCAGCGTCGACACAGACCGCCACGACCTGGGAGTCGGCAGGAGCGATCACGCCGGTGTCGGGGACCGCACTGAGCCAGGGGCAGACGTCCTCGCGGTGCGCCGCAGCGCCACGAACGCCATCGGTCGACCTGACGATCCCCTCGAGTCCGCGCTTCGGGAGAGCGAGCGTCCCTTCGATTTCGGTGATCGACCAGGTCAGTTCGTTCTGGCCCAGGTTGTACACGGTGAGACTGTCGCAGTCACCTCCGCCCTCCGGCACAGTGAACGCGAGCGACATCGGATCCACGTCGATATCAGGGTCGGGCGGCGGCGGAACCGGCGTCGATCCACCAGGATCGAGAACGACCTCCTCGCCGTTGACGTAGACCGTGACCGGCCCAGGATTCCCAGGAAGCGCGGTGATGGCGCTCCCCGCGCCGGGGTCGAACTCGAGTCCGAAGCCTGTGTCGAGGGAGACCGTGACGATCCCGCCGTTGTCCGCGTTGAAGGTCGAGGAGACGGTGCCGTCGGTCACTTCCACGCCAGTGGGCGACGATGTGCGCGCAGGATCCCTGGAAGGGGGGAGGCAGTAGACGTGGACCCCGCAGCCGGGATACATCTCGTACTCTGAGGAACCTCCGCAGTCGGTGATGATGTCGGGGTTGGCGCCGCCCGTGTAGTACGCGAACACCCGTACGCCGGCCGGAGGCGGCCCGTCGAGGTCGCTGACGAGGAGTGTCTGGTCGCCTGTGAACGACACGGTCCCTTCGGTGAAGCCGCCGTTCGCGACGTCCGAGAACGTGTCTGAGGGATCATCTGGGAGCAGATCAACGTCCGAATCGATGTAATCGGTGTCGGGCCCACCCACACACCTGACACCCTCGGCGCCGATCTGCCCGCACCCCGATGGGCTGTTCTCCTGCCGACAGACGGACGCGGCGTCGAGCGCAAGCCACTCGGACAGCTCGTCACCGGTACGGCAGAAGAGCGGGTTGCGGGAGAAACTGCCGACGTCGTAGTCAGTGGTACCTACCCCGGAGACTCCGCCCCTGTAATCGCAACAGCTCAGCGACGCCGTGCCGTCGTTGACGAGCCAATCTCCGTCGGGATTCCACAGGATGGAGTCCTCGAATAGACCTTCACTTCCGAACTCGAGTACGCAGCCGGAGTTGTAGAGAGTCGAGCCGTGGACCCACAACGACACGCCGGAGTAGGCGCGGATCGCATCAGCAGGCGTATCGGAATAGAAGCGGCAGTCGTCGATTCGGGGACTCGTGGGGGCGAAGTTCGAGGCAATCGAGATGTGGTCTCCTCCAGGGCCGGCCGTGTTGTTCCGGAAATCGCAATCACTGATGTCGTTGTCGAGGGATTCCGAGTCCCGGAGGAAGATCCCCCCGCCTAGATGGTCGGCGGCATTGGAGTCGAAGGTGCTGCGGTCGATGTCCACTGTGCACTCGTTGACGTACAGACCTCCGCCCTGCAAGAGAGCCTGGCACGAGCTGACTTCACAGCCGTCGATCGTGACGTCCGAGCCAGTGAAGTAGATGCCTCCACCGTTCTCGGCAGCCGAACCCCCAGTCAGCTCGCAGTCTATGAGTGTCACGCTCGCATAAAGGGCGACCGCCAGGAGACCACCGCTGCCCCCTGTGGTTCCGTTGCTGAGCTTGCAGTCCTCCATGATCAGCTCAGAATGCCAGTTGACCAGCATGCAGCCACCAGCCTGCGTGTCCTGCACCCAGTGACCGTTCGTGATGTCAACGCCCACGATGTGGACGGTCGTCCAACCGTCCACTGTGATTCCACGGTGATCCACGCCATCCTCGAACGCGTTGATCCGAACGTTCACGGAGTCGGACAGAGACCTGACGACGATGTCCTTGTCCAGCAGGATGTCCCAGTTCCCATCGCCTCTGTAGGGATTGAATGCGGGATCGATCGCAACAACGTAGCCGGCCTCCGCGGAGTCGACGGCGGCCTGAATGGTCGGATACTCCGGAGTCGGCACAATCAGAACATGACTCGACGGCGGCGGCACGGGCGCGGACTCGCCGGGATCGAGATCGATGTCCTCTCCGTTGATCGTGACTGTTACGTACCCGAAGCCCGGCGTGAGATGCGTGATCAGTCCGTCTGTCATCAGGGTGCCGGAGTCGAACTCGAAGCCGTGGTTGCGTGGGAGCGTCGCCGTGACGATGCCACCGTTCTCCGCCGAGAAGGTGGGGAAGACAGACACCAGGCCTTCCGACTGCACGGTGGTAGTCGCCTGCCCCCGGA
>JALGVU010000477.1 GCA_025774545.1 bacterium
CACTGCGAGCCCCGTGCACTGGATCGGCTCCATCACTCGCCCTTGAGCCGCCGGTCGAGTTCGAGCAGTTCCTCGTCGGTGGGATCGGCCTCGAGCCCCGCTGCGACGGCCTCCTTGGCGGCGTCGGTGTTGCCCCATTCGATCGCGATCGTCGCCAGGCGCCGCCACTTGGCCACGTCGTGTGCCGTCTCCTCGCCCTCCGTCACCTCGTGCGCGAGCGGTCGGTAGGTCTGGATGCTCTCCCAGGCGATCTCGTGGTACTGATCAAACAGCGAGGGCGGCGCCGAGTACTGCACGTTGTGGGAGACGCCGTCGATGAGAAGATCGACCCAGAGCATCTTGTTCGTCATCCCCTGCATGGTGACGGTCGCCGTCCGTTTGAAGGCCGGCTGACCGTTGAAAACGATCGCCTCGATGTTCGTATCGACACCGACACGCCTCTCTGTGTCCTTGAGCTGCTCTGCAAGATCCCCTAGGTCCGTGGTGGCGATCGTCTTGACGAGCACGCGGAGCTCCACCCGACTCCGCTCCGTGCCGAACGCGACCTTGCCCCGCGGGTCGTCGGGGTACTCGGTGACTCCCCAGTCGGCCGGAGGGTCGATGGTGAAGAAGCCCTTGGGGTCCTCGTAGGTGCTGGAGACCTGGTCCTGGGAGTCCCCACTCTCGGCGGCAGGCGCGGAGGAGGATTCCTCAGCGGACTCTCCTCGCCCAGCGGGCTCCGACTCGGAAGTGCAGCCGCAGAGGAGAGCAGCGAGAACAAGAGCCAGTGCCGCGATGCGTGTGATCGATACTGCGACTCGGTTTACATCGAACGCTCCGCGAATCACGGTCAGCATGGGCGTGCTCCTTTGCTCAGGATGCTCCAAGCGAAGCACGAATCAGTGGCGGCCGTCAAGGGCGGCGCGGTTGACGCGGGCCGCACGGACCATCTGGCTCCGCGCGCCTCGCCGGATCCTCGGGCCCCACCTGAGGGCGCTGATCGTCCCGCGGCCGTCTACTCCAGCTGGACGATCGCCAGGACGACGTCCTCGTCGCTCACGACCCGGCTGCGATGCCCCTTGCCGGTCGTGTCCTCGAGCAGCGTGACGCTCCCGGCCGAGAATCGCCGCACCTCCCCGTCGCTCGTCTCCGCCTCAGCATGAACTGGCGCTTGGGCGCCGGATGCCATTCACCCGCCCATCCGGCCGGGGCGCTCGCGAAGGTGAACCGCGAGGCCGCCAGGAACTCGGAGAGGCTCACCGGCGGAGCCGGCGGCGCGAAGTCGACAAGGTCCATCCCGACTTCGACGTCTTCGAAGTGGGACTCCCCGTTTGCGTCAGCGTACACCCTTGTGTATTTCACGGTCCCGAGTTCCTCCAGACTGCCGTGCTGATGCGCACTCGCGCGGCTGCAACGAGCCGCGTCTCAGGCGCGGGGGCAGGTGGCATCGTGCTGTCCTTCCCCCCGAGATCGAGACGCCCGCCGACGCAGAGATCGGCCCCGTCGCTCCTCCGGAGGCGCGACGGGACCCGGGCATCACGACTCCTTCTTGCCCTCGAGGGCCTTGTGATGATCCGATCCCTCGCGGAGCATCTTGGCGCCACACGCCGGGCAGGCCGTCTCGATGCACGGCGTTCCAGCTTGGTGGGGCACCTTCTTGCCGCACTTCGGGCAAACACAGGATCCACCGGAGCCCATGTGCAGCTTCTTCCTCGGAGCGCCCATTCCTTTCCTCCTTCGTACAAGGCCGTCTAGTCGTACGCCCTGCGCGTCTCCTCGTCTGTGATCGCTGGCTCGATGATCGACTTCCACCACTCCGCGTCCCACGTCCCCAACGTACGATGCATTTCGAAGTACTTCGTGGGAATCGGGTGCGTTCCCACGACAACATCCACGCCGTGGCGAGCCTCGAGAAGGGCCTTGAAGGTCCGGATGTTCGGACACGGCGGATAGCCCACAACGAGACCGGTCGCCAGGTGGATCACCTGTGCGCCGTTCTGCACCATCTCGTCCCCAGCGTACTCGACGTTCCCGCCGGGACACCCGTCGCAGGTCGTGTAGCCGACCAGCTCGACGTCGGTGTCATGATAGATGCTGAAGGCTCCCTCTCTGCTCCTGAGCGCTCGGAAGCACTTGCCGCCCGCACAGCGGCGATAGCGGTTGCAGATGATGATCCCCACCTTCGCCTTGCCGGGCATGGCCACCCTCCGTATTCCCTCGTTCAGTCTTCGTGGAGCCTGTCGCCGATCGCGTCCTTCGCCGCGCGTGCCATCCTCTCGTGGTGGGCGAACCAGGCCGGCACGTCGTCGACGTCCCAGTACCTGAGCTCCAACCCCTCGGACGAACACGTCAACGCTCCGCCGTCGACCTCGCAGAGATAGAGCACCGAGATCACGGCGTGCGGGCCAAAGGCGCCGCCCGCCGGCCTCCGGAACAGACCCACGAGCTTGGTCGGGCGGACGTCGAGCCCTGTCTCCTCCTTCACCTCGCGCACGACCGTCTGCGACGGGGTCTCCCCCGGCTCCGTCCACCCGCACGGCAGGCACCAGGTGCCGTCGTCCGCGCGCCGCATCAGGAGGATGGAGCCCGCGTCATTGAAGATCGCGCCGTCGCCGCCGATCTTCGGGGTGATGTGACCCAGCTCGACGCGGAAGCGCTCCAGGACCACCGCAGCAGGGACGTCGAGCGCGTGTCCGTAGTGCTCAGAGACGAGCGTCAGGAGACGTGTGTACCGTTCGCGATCGTAATCGTTATCCGCGTACTTGAGGCCGTTGGATGCCAGGATCCGAATCTCATCGAGGAGCTCGAGAAGGTCCACGGTTTCTCCAGGTGGTGGTCCGGTGCCGTTCGCGAGAGGCCGGCCAGGT
>JALGVU010000160.1 GCA_025774545.1 bacterium
GGGCTCTCAGTGACGGTTACACGCTCGAGTTCGCTGATGCGACGCTTCGTGGCGCTGACAACCAGTCGCTCGATGTCGATCTCGAGGGCTACGCGTCTCGTCCCGAGGTACCGCTGGCGTTCCGTCTGGCTGGGAACCTCCCGAATCCGTTCAATCCGAAGACTGCGATCGCGTACCACGTGCCTCACGAGGCGGCGGTCACGATCGTGGTGTACGACGTGAGCGGACGCGTGGTGCGTACGCTCGTTGATGGAGTGGTCGAGCCTGGCCGTCACGAGGTTGTGTGGGACGGCCGGAGCGACCGCGGCGACGATGTGGGCAGCGGCGTCTACTTCTGCACGATGGAGGCGGAGGAGTTTCGCGAGAGCAGGAAGATGCTGCTCTTGAAATAGGAGACTTGGTGCTGAGCGAACCCAGGGCCTGCAACTGACAACTGACCGGCCAGCCGCCTCCCGCGCGAGTGGCGAGGCGACAGCCGGGGAGGCGATGCCATGCGGCGGGGATTCCACCTTCGTGACCATCGGTTTCTGGCGGGAGTGAACCTGTAGCGGAGGATGAGGCGATGCAGCGAAAGACGGTCTTCCTTTCGGGTCTCTGTCTTCTGACCCTGATGCTCGGGGCGAGTCTGGCATGGGCCGGCGACATCTACGTGCCCGGCGACCACGGCACGATCCAGGAGGCGGTGAATGCGGCGGTCCCCTTCGACGTGATCCACGTGGACGCCGATACGTACACCGAGCAGGTGCACATCACGACGAACGACATCAGCATCGTGGGCGCGGGGGTCGACGCGACGGTCATCGCGTCGCCCGTCACGCTCACGGCCTACTTCATGACCGGAACGAACTACAACTACCCGGTCGTCTTCATCGATGGAGCGACGGGCGTCGCACTGTCGGATCTCACCATCGACGGTGACAACCAGGGCGACACGAACTTCCGTTTCACCGGCGTGGGCTTCTGGAACGGAGACGGGTCGATCACCGATGCCAAGGTCCTGAATGTGATGGACAGCACGTTCAGCGGCGCGCAGCACGGCGTCGGTGTCTACTCATACAACGACACGGGGGGCCTGTACTCCATCGCGATGACCGACGTGGTCGTCGACGGCTACCAGAAGACCGCGGTCGCGCTTCTCGGCGAGGGGCTCACGGTCGCCCTCACGAGGGTCACGACGATCGGCGAGGGTGACACCAGCGTCACGGCCCAGAACGGCATCCAGACCGGATACGGCTCGGGCGGCACCGTGACCGACTGTGACGTCATCGGGAACTCCTACACCGGCGGCACGTGGACGGCCTCCGGTATCCTGCCGTCTGCCGGCACTCCGCTTTCCATCAGCGGGACCGACCTCGACGGGAACCAGACGAGCCTCTACTTCCTGGACAACAGCGGGAGCTTCGACGGCGGGACCATCGTGAACCCAAAGGGCGACGCGATGTACGCCTACAACACCGGGGCGATGCTCCGGGCGCCGGTCGACATTCCGGCGGCGCAGCCGTTCGACGCGGATCTGGCAATCGGCGGAAACCGCGCGACGCTCTCGTTCACGATGACGAATAGCACCGTGACCGGTGCCGACGTCGTCGATAGCTGGGGCCCGAGCGCGTACGCGGTAGGAGACGTGAGCCTCACCGTGACCGGCTGCGACGTGAGCCACTGGGACTGGGGCGTCGTCGCCTACGAGGCAGGCGGGGCGGTCACCTCGGTGGTGAACGACAACAGCCTCGTGGACAACATCACCTATGGCTACTTCACGAACGCCACGGCGCTCCGCGCGGTGCAGGACGCGGAGGCCAACTGGTGGGGCCACGCGTCCGGACCCCATCACCCGACGGCCAACCCCGACGGGCTGGGAGACGGGATCAGCGATGCAGCCGACTACTCGCCGTGGTACGCCGCCGCGCCCGGTACGAGTCCGATGACGTACTACGTCGACGACTCGATCCAGGCGGCGGTCGACGCGGCCGACCCGGGGGACACGATCTACGTGGAAGACGGCGTGTACTACGAGTCGGTGTCGGTCTACAAGGCGCTGACCATCGCGGCCGCGTCGTCACCCGAGGTCGTGCCAGGCGCGGGCAGTCCCGGCTTCGACCTCTCGGCCGACGACATCACGATCCAGGGCTTCACGATCCACGACTGTTCCCACGGCATACTCGGATGGCTCGACACGCCGGACTACACGGCGAACTACGGCTACTCGAACATCCGGCTCCTGGGGAATATCATCTACGACACGAACGGATCCCGTGGCTTCGGCATCTACCTCGGCACCGAGAGCGAGCGGTACGATCCCGCGGATCCTCTCGGAATCTACGATCCGTTCCTGACGTCGCTCCTCGACTTCACCGGGCTCGAGATCAGCGGCAACGAGATCTACGACACGGCGCAGGCGAGTGTGGTGCTCCAGTCGATGACGACGGGGGGCGCCCCGCTCGACGTGTCCGACAACTACCTTCACCACTCCACGTACAGCGGCTTGTGGATCGATGCCGCCCAGGGTCTTGTCGTCGAGGGTAACGTCTTCGACTACAACTCGAACGGCGTCTTCACGAGCAACTACGGCGACGGATACTACGAGGGAACGCCCGGCACGCCCTACGACCCCATGGACATCTCGATCGTCGGCAACACATTCACCAACAACACGGGCAAGGGAGTCGCCATCTACGACGGGACGCCGTCGGGGATCAACATCAACGGCAACGCTTTCTCCGGGAACGTCGGGCACGGTGTCTACAACTACCTTGCCTCGACGGTCGACGCGACGGGCAACTGGTGGGGCGACAGCACCGGACCGTTCCACGGGAGCCTCAACCCCGGCGGTCTTGGTGACAACGTCACGGACTACGTCGACTTCGACCCGTATCTCACTGGCAACATCGTCTGCGTTCCCGATCCCGAGTACCTCACGGTGGCCGATCCCACGAAGACCATCTCGGTCGATTACCTGGGTGGCGGTGGCGGTCTCCTCTACGGTTACTCGCTCAGGTTCACGTGGGACGCTGGCGTTGCGAGCACGTCCGACGGTCTGGTGGACGAGGGGCCGCTCCTCGAGGCCTTAGGCACCACGTTCTTCTTCCCGGTCGACATAAGTGGGAACGAGATCCAGGTCGACGGCGCGCTCTTGGGCGATCTCGATGGCACGCCCGGCCCGGGCACCCTCTTCACGATCGACTTCACAGGTGTCGCCGTCGGGACGAGCGGCATCGACATCACGCTCCTGGAGGTCAGAGACAAAGACAACCAGGCGCTCACCGGGTTCACGGCGGACGACGGTCTCCTCATCGTCGACGTGAGTCCACCGCTCGTGGTCGACGTCGAGATCGAGAACCTGACGCTCCTACACACCAACGAGTACATCAAGAACTTCGACGCGGCGAGGGTGACGGCGACGGTGACCGACGACGATCCCGCATTTGGGATCGGAAACATCAGCGCCAACCTGGAGGCACTCGGAGGCGGGGCCACTGACGCGCCCGACTCGTGGAACGACCTGACGGGCGAGGCGGTCTGGACGCTCACGATCACGAGCGTCACGACGACGCCGACGAACGGGGTCGTGACGGTGACGGTGAACGCGAGCGACGCCAACGGCAACACCGCGAACGGGACCGACACGATCATCGCGGACAACGAGCCCCCGACGGCGGTCCTGAACTTCGACGCGGCGCCGGGGCACAAGAAGTGCGACCTGAGCTGGACGGTCGGCACGGACAACTACGTGCTCGCGGGCACGGTGGTTCAGCGGAGCGACAACCTCGGCGAGTACCCGGTGTATTCGCTCTTCGTGGGCGCGTGGCCGGTCGTGGATGCGTTCTACCCGGGCGATCACCTCACGGGGACGAACGCGTACACGGGTGGCTTGGCCTCGGCGACGGACAACGTGATCCCGCGGAACATCTACTACTACCAGGCGTTCTGCTACGACGAGGCACGGAACTACGGCGCCGCTGCGGTGACCGCGCGTGACCTCGCGACGAACTACTGGCTGGGCGACGTCGCCGAGCAGCTTGGTTCTTGGGGATCGGATCCCGGTCACGACTACAACGGCCTCGTGAACGTCAATGACATCGACAAGCTGGCCGGCACGTACTATGTGGAGGGCGCGGGGTGGCCCGACAACCAGTGCGACGTCGGTCCGACGGTGCATCCGGATGACCATCGCCTGGGTCTCCCGCTTCCCGACGGGTGGGTCGAGTTCGAGGATCTGATGGTCTTCGCGATGAACCACGGCGTGGTGGCGCCGCGAGTGATCCCGTACCTGCCGGACCTTGCCGCGAGCAGCACGCTGGGGCTCGAGCTGGTGGAACTCGGGTTCACCGAGACGGGCGAACTCGAGGTGGCCGTGAGGCTCAGCGGGAACGCGGACGAGGTGAAGGGTCTCTCCGCCGCGATCGCGTACGAGGGGACGGAGCTCGAGTGCGTCGGCGCCCGCCTCTCCGAGCACATGTCGATGCCCGTGGGCCGGCTCTTCTTCTGGCACGGCACGGGCGAGGACGAGGTCCAGATCGATCTCGCCGTGCTCGGCACGGGCGTGACGATCGGCGGTTCCGGCGACGTGGCGGTGCTGACGTTCCGCGCGCTCGCCGATGTGTACGGTCTCGACCTCGAGAGCGCGAGGCTCCGGGGAGCCTCGAACGAGAACCTCACGGTCGAGCTTTCGGGGTTCGAGTCGCGTCCCGAGGTCCCGGCGGCGTTCCGGCTCGTTCAGAACTCGCCGAACCCGTTCAATCCGAAGACCGCGATTGCTTTCGACGTGCCGCGAGAGGCCCAGGTCGCGATCCGGGTCTACGACGTGACCGGGCGGCTCGTGCGGACGCTCGTCGACGGCGTGGTCGAACCCGGCCGCCACAGCATCGCGTGGGAGGGACTGAGCGACGACGGTGCGCCCGTCGGCAGCGGTGTCTACTTCTGCACGATGGAGACGACCGAATACCAGAAGAGCCGCAAGATGCTGCTTCTGAAGTAGATGGAACTGGGCCCGGGGCGGGCGGATCGTCCGTTCCCGCCCCGAGCCCGGGTGTGTGTTGCGTTGTGAGGAGGAACACGTGAGACGACGACCACGCAGAGCCATGCGCGCCGGGGGATCCCTGGCGCGAGAGCGGGTGTCTCTGGCGATGGTGTCAGTCGCGATCCTCGCGCTTGCGCTGTGTGCACGGGCGCAACCCGGCGTCTTCTTCGAGCCCGGACAGGTCATGGTGCAGCCCGACGAGGTGTTCGAGATGAGCTTCCGCGTCGGGGCGTGCGAGGATTCGATCGCCAGTTTTCAGCTCTACATGTCGTTCGACCCCGAGATCGTCGAGCTGGTCGAGGCGACGGAAGGAACGTTGTACGCCGAGTGCGGGACGATGACGTGGTTCATCGACGACGAGATCGAACCAGGGTTTTGGCACTTCTTCAACACCCCCTTCGGGGCCGGCACGTACGTCGAGCCACCTGGGGAGCTCTTGCACCTCGAGCTTCGAGCGCTCGCGGGCGGATACACCCAGGCGCACATCGACACGATCCGGATGACCGACGTCAGACGGAACGCGCTCGAGGTTGAGAGCTTCGAGCACGGCGAGATCCTCGTGGCCGGAACGGGAGTACCCGACGGCGAGGCCGCGGCCGACGCACTCGCGCTGGAGCGGCCCCGACCGAATCCGTTCGTCACGGAGACCGTGATCGGGATGAACCTCGCGGCCGACCTGGGTCCCGTTCGCGCGGAGATCTACGATCTCGCCGGGCGGCTCGTGCGCTCGATCGATGTGCCGCGCCGTGAGGGAAGGTGCGAGCTCCGCTGGGACGGCCGCGCGGACGACGGCAGCGAGGCGCCATCCTCAGTCTACTTCCTGCGGGTCACGGGCGCGGGAAGCGAGGCTCGCGTGAAGCTCGTGAAGATGCGATGACCGACGGGACGCGCTGCGTCCCGGCAGACGATGGTGTGATCCACAGGCGGGCGGGTCCCGCCGGGGAGCCAACTGCCCCGCTGCTTCCTGGTGAGAGCGCTCTGGGCCCGTCCCGCCTTGACGACGGGGCACGACGACGATGCGGTTGCGGCATGACGCTTGGGTCACTCCCGAACCGCTCTCCGGGGGGGCCCGCGGGAGGCTCGGACGGCGCCTGTTGTTCCATCCCCCGGCCCACTACGCCGTCCGGGCCCACCCCGCAGAAGGGGGAGACGGGAGCCGGGCCGATGTCCGCCCGCTCCGGAGCCGCAGGGACCACGGCGGTCGACAGGCAGAGGAATCTAAGGACCAGGAGTCACTGAGATACCGAGAGACGCCGAAAGGCGCCGCAGAGAATGGAGGTGGTCACATTGCTGACCCGTGTGCATGGAGTCGTCGTCGCGATTCTGATTCTCCCGTTTCTCGCGACGATGGCCACGGCCGATCCGCCCGGGCCGACGATCTTCATCGATCCGCCGTTCACGGTGATCTACGACCCGCCGATCGACTGTACGGTCGATGTGATGATCAACGAGGAGGTTCTCGGACTCACCGGATACGAT
>JALGVU010000161.1 GCA_025774545.1 bacterium
AGCCCGTAGTACCCCTGCTTCACGGAGAAGACGATCTGACGCCTCGTCGACTCGAGCGAGTGCTCGACGGCGGTCTTGCTGCGATGGCTTCCGGCGATCCCGGCGAACGTGCTGCCGTCGAAGATCGTCTGGGAGAGCGCGACGCTGCCACCCGAACCGTCGCTGCTCACGCCGGCGCCGCCCGTGACCACTCTCGTGCTGCCCGTCGAGAGCCGCGCCGAGACCCGCGGGAGCACGCCGGACCAGCTCGAGAGCACGTCGGCGTTGGCGCCCGTGAGGTTCTCCCTCGCCTGCGCCAGGGACACGTTCTCGTGGACCGCGACCTCGATGCACTCCTCGAGCGTGTAGACGCGGGCGGCGGCGGGGAGGGCCACGAGGACGGCCGCCGCCGCCACGAGGAGGACACCGGCGCGCGGAACGATTCGTCTCTTGTTACATGCCACCGAAGGACCCTCCTTGCGACAGGAGCGTGCCGATCGCCGTGCTCGCCACCCACGAAACGACGGCGGGGATGACCGCCTTGCCGCGGGTCAGGCGGTAGGCCACCGCGAGCCCGATGGTCATGGCGACGACCTGCCAGATGGTGAAGATGTCGAATCCCGTGTTCAGGAATCGATACGCGAGGCTCGACGGCTCGAGGCCGGGGAAGAAGATCGAGGGGGACATCTCGACGGTCACCTTCCCCGTGATCATCGAGATCAGGAGCTTGACGACGGCGCCCAGCCCCCCGATGAGAAGCGTCCAGCACACGACGGCCCGGGCGTGGCGGAAGAGCCCCTTCCCTCCGACCGCGCGCGCGACCCCGTGCGAGATGCCTGCCGACAGGAAGACGATGAGGAGGACGATGATCGCGATCACGATGATCTGGATCGGGAGACCGATGCCGCGAGCCATCGCGAGGGCCTGGTCCATTCCCTCCTCCGGCACGCCGCGGTCGCGCATGCTCTGCTCGATCAACTCGACGCCCGCCGGGGAGAACATCATGTAGGTCCCCATGCCGGCCAGGATCACCGCGAAGATGACCATGGGAAGCCACCACTTCGTCTTGTCCGTCGTCCTCGTGTGATCGGTCGGATGCGGGACGTTGGCCCTGGCCGCGATCCCCTCGAACGTCGGTTTCGGATCGAGGAAGATCCCCATGATCCAGCTCCCGACGCCGCCGGGCGCCGCCTCGACCTGACCCACACCACCGGCGTTCTCCGGCTCTCTGTGCTCGGCCATCGTCAAGCCTCCTTGGCTTTGGAGTGCGCCTCTCTCCTGTGACAGGTACACTCGATCGTCGGGCCTATTCGCCCGCCCACAACAAAGGGCAGCGACTAGGCCAGCGCTGCCCTCTTGAGACACCTCACTGTGCCAACATGTTTAGCGCGATCGCTCGCGGTCGGCACCAACCGCCCGCGAGCGGCACTGTCTCGTGTCTGCGCGTCGCTCCCCTCCAAGCTCTAACCCCTGAGGGTGAAGCGAACCGGAACGAAAATCCGCACCGGGACGGCAACGTCCCGCTGCTTCGCCGGCCTGAATTTCCACTGGTAGACCGCGTCGATCGCGGCCTGGTCCAGCCCGGGCACCGACTGCACGATCCGCGCCTCGACGACGTTCCCGAACTCGTCGACCCCGATGCGCACTCCGACGACGCCCTCGAGCTCAGACTGGATGGCCATCTCCGGGTAGATCGGCTCGACCATCGTGATGAGCTGCGGGGGCTCGTCGTACGCGTCGAAGAAGTCGGGTCGCGACGGCGCCGGCGGCAGCTCCGGAGGCGCATCGACGTCGAAGACGGTGGCGTCGATCGTCTCCTCCTCACTGGCGTCGGCCGACGGCTCGATCTCGGTCACGACCTGCTTCTTCACCTCCTCCTTGGGAGGAGGCGGGACCTTGAACTGGTCCGGGATCTCGATCGCCTCGATGACCTGCCTCTCGCGCAGACGATACGGCTCCGGGTCCCACGCCGGTACGAACAGAAACGCAAGCGCGTGAAGCGCGATCGCAGCGATCGCGCCGATCCGGAACAGCTTCGGATACGCGTCCTTGAGCTTCTGCTCCTCGGTAATGTGTACGGCCAGATAGGGACTCATCTCGTTTGCCTCTCATCTCTTCCCCGCCCACCGCTCAATGAGACGAGCGCCGGCACCGGGGTGTTCGATGCGCTAGCCTTCCTCGGGCATCGTCGTGAACGATACCCGGAGGGCGTTGGCCATCTTCAGGCGCTCCATCGACTCATTGACGACCTGATACGCGGCCTGCGCATCGGTGTTGAAGGAGATGATGAGCGCGGGGTTCTCCCTCATCTTCCTGGCCATCAGGGGTTCGATGTCGTAAACGCTGACGACCAGGTCATCGACCGAGATCGTGCCCAGTTTGTCGATCCAGATGTGGGCTATCCTCTCCCTCGGGATCTTCTCGCCGGCCACCGACCGCGGGAGCGTGATGGGAAGTCCCTGCTCCAGCTTGAAGATCGTCGTGACCATGAAGAAGACGATCAGAAGGAACGCGATGTCGGCCATCGACGAGGTAGGGATCCTTGCACCCGACCCCGCCTTTCTCCTGAGTTCCAATTCAGTACCTCCCGTCCACCTACTCCACGTCGAGCATCTTGAGGGAGATCCTCTTGTCCCGTTTGACCCCCGCCGTGTCGAGCTCCTCGTAGGCGAGCATCACCTCGTCGAGCGCCTCGATCATGTTGCCGTACGGCGCCTCGGGGTGCGTCTCGAGGGAGAGGATGAGCTTGTCGTTGTCCGCGAGCCGCTCCTTGACGAGACCCCGGAGCTGCGACAGTGGAGTGGGCTCGGTCGCGATGTCGATGTAGTAGAGGCCGGTCCTGGCCGTCACGACCTGCATGACGTTCGTCCGGGCAACCTGCTTCACCTCGCCGGACTTGCTCGGGAGGATCAGTGGCAGGCCGATCTCCGGGAACGTCGTGCTCACGATGAAGAAGACCAGGAGCAGGAAGGCGACGTCGGACATCGCCGATTCGCCGACCAGCTCGGCCGAGGTGCCTGACCTTCGTCTGAATCTTGCCATCCTTGAGTGCCTTCCTCGCGGCGCCGGCGTCGCCGCCGTTCGCCGCCTTCATGAACGTCTGGGTCGAGCGCTACGCGTCCATCGACGCGAGCGTGTCGACGAGCTCGGCCGCGCTGTCCTCCATCTCGACGACGAAGCGGTCGATGCGCTGCACGTACAGGTTGTGGGCGATCTGGACCGGGATCGCGATCGCGAGGCCGGACATCGTGGTGATGAGCGCCTCGGAGATACCGGACGCTACCAGCTTCGCGCTGACCTGCTCGGCCTCCGCGATCGCCTCGAAGGCCGAGATCATGCCGGAGACAGTGCCGAGGAAGCCGAGGAGAGGCGCGACGTTCGCGATCGTCGCGAGGATGACGAGTCCTCTCTCGAGGAACGACATCTCGATGATGCCGGCGGTCTCAATCGCCTTCTCGATCGCGACGGTGCCCTTCTTGGCCTGCCTGAGGCCCGCGTGGAGGATCTGCGGAACCGGTCCGCGCGTGCTCGCGCAGACGTCGAGCGCCTGATCGAGCCGACCCTGCTTCAAGGCCCCGACGACCCTCTCCATCAGCTTCCGCACGTCCGCCTTGGCCTTCTGCAGAGTGATGGCCCTCTCGATGATGGAGGCGAGGCCGACCACCGACAGAAACAGAAGGCCCCACATGAACTTGCCGCCCTTGTGGAAGAACTCGACCAGGCCGCTTCTTGCGAATGCGGAGGGCTCGGGCTCGACCACCTCGGGCTCGACGGGAACCTCCTCCTCCGCCTGGGCCGCGAGCGAGTCGGCCGCGAGCGAGTCGGCCGCGGTCGAATCGACGGCGGCGCTGTCGAGGAGCGCGTCTGCGGTCTCCTCCACCACCGCGGCCGCTTCCTCTTCGACCTGAGCCGCGAGCGGGCTGATCGATCCAGCCAGCATGAGCGCCACAAGCGCCATCGGGATGATAAAGAGGGCTCTTCTCATTACCTTGCTTCTCCTCCCGTGTTCCTCGCCCCGACCGGCTCACCGGCCGGAAGCGTGTCGACTGCACAAACGCTATCCAGACAGAACACTCACCTACGGACGTCTGCAATTCGCTCGGTCGCGCCCCTCCTCACGCACCTGCATGCACTCACGGCCGGGGGCCCCGAGAGGAACCCGACCTCCGGTCGATCGATTGTGGGAACGGCACGGTACGCGGCGCACCTGCCGACTCGGGTGTTGACGGGATTCTACTAGCGGGGGGTATCACTGTCAACCGGTTTTGTCCCAACTCCACGCTAGCACATGCGTTGCGGCGACGCAAGTGGGGATTCCGAACCCCCTTTTTGTATTGACACCAGCGGGCCCCGCGGTATAATGATCCATAGAACCCCCCCTAATCCAAGGGAGACCCTTGAGGGGGGGGCACGAGCATCCGGTTCCGTGGTCCGGCGCCGGGAGTCTTGCTCCGCCCCTTGGATCGAGGTTTTCCCAACCCATTCCCGGAGGATCAGCACCATGACAGCGTTGAGGAGATTGGTGGCAGGCGCGCTGGCAGTCGCTCTTGTGGGCGTCGCGGTCTCGTCGATGCTCTTCCTGAGCGGATGCCGCAAGGAGGAGGAGGTCTTCATCGACACCAACCTCGCCCCGAACACGCGCCTGACGAGCGCCCCCGCGCCGTTCGACCAGGCGAACTACCGCATACACCTCTACTGGGACGGGACGGATCCCGACGGGTTCGTGGTGGGGTACTACTTCGCCTGGGACGACACGATCGCCTCATCATGGGTGTTCACCCCGCAGACGGACAGCCTCTTCAAGGCCGTGATCGACACGGCCGGCGAGACCAGGAGGCACACATTCTACGTCAGGGCGGTCGACAACGAGGGAAAGCTCGACCCCTCCCCCGCGCGGATCAGGTTCGACGCCTGGACTGAGCTGCCGGTCATCGACTCGCTCTATCGCGTCGGCGGTCCTCTGGAGCCCGGCGCGGGCTTCGACCCCGACAAGAAGGACACCGTGCTCATGGGGACACCGTGTCAGTTCGTGTGGGGCGGACGCGACCCGGACGGCATGGGCGCGCCCGTGAGCTTCAGCTATCGGGTCGACTCGAACCCCTTCTCGGACTTCGAGATCGGCGTGACGGACGTCACGATCGACACCATCCTGAGCGGCACGCACTTCTTCTACGTCAAGGGCAAGGACGAGACGGGAGCGGAGAACTTCCCGTCGAACTACAAGTTCGTCATGAACTTCGACCCAGACAGCGAGATCCTCACGCCAGAGGAGCCCTCCGGGACCCTGACGATCGCGGACGGCGACACGATCTGGTTCACGTGGCGCGCCCGCGACAGGGACGAGGAGGAGGGACCGATCGGCGGCGGCATTCAGGAGGTCTGGATCGAGCTCGACACCGGGTTCCAGAAGCGCTTCTCGCTCGAAGATACGGTCAACTACGCCGAGGAGTTCTACTTCACTTCGTCGGTGGGACAGGGCAACGAGCACCACGTCTCGAGCGACAATCTGCCGACAGGTGGAAACAAGCCTCACGAGTTCCGGGTATACGCGAAGGACGATCGAAACAGATTCGAGAACCCGAGCAGCGCTCCCGACGACCGCGAGCGTTTCATCTTCTGGTACAACCACCCGCCGACGACCGTCGTCACCTTCCCAGAAGACGGTGGAACTGTCCCGACCGACTTCACCGTGACGTGGGACGGAACGGACATCGACGGGAGCGTGGTTGCGTACCAGTACGTGCTCGATCCCAGGGTCTCGAGCTGGCGCCAGACCGACACGACGAGCGTGTCGTACGAGGCCGTCGAGCCCGGCGAGCACGAGTTCCGCGTCCGGGCCAGGGACAACGCCGACTGCTGGGAGACCGGATACCAGCGGATCACCTTCACTGTGGAGTAGACGAGACGGGTATCCGATGGAGCGTCACGACGGACGGAGGAGGTACCGAACACGATGACTTGGCTCAAGAGACTCCTGGTGCTGGCCGTCCTCGCCTGCGCCATCACGGCAACCATGCTTGCCGGATGCAGCAAGTTCGACGCCGGGGACAGACGGGAGAACATCTTCCCCGAGACCACGCTCTCCTTCTCGCCCGACGGCGGGGACACGGCGAACTACCGCGTGAGGATGAACTGGTTCGGCTGGGATCCCGACGGCGAGATCGCGTACTACGAGACGGTGTGGGACGCGTACTACGAGACGGTGTGGGACTGGCCGGCCTCCATCATCCACGATGGAGAGCCCGCCTGGGACGAGGTCGAGTGGCGCCCCGTGGTCAGCACCGACAGCGTGTTCCTCGTCTCGGCGTCCGCCGACTCGATCGACGAGAGCAGGGGGTACGAGGCGCACACCTTCGCCGTGAGAGCCGTCGACAACGAGGGCGCGCGCGACCTCTCCCCCGAGACGATCGCGTTCACCGCGTTCACCGTGGTTCCCGACACCGAACGCTGTACGAGCGCTCGGCCGGCGAGTGGTCGCCGGTGGCGAGCGCCGCCACGGACCCCGACGAGACGTCTGTCCTCTTCGGCCCCATCGCGGGACAGCACAAGTTCGAGGTCTGGTCGATCGACGACGCCGGGGCCCACGACATGACGCCGGCGACGAGCATCTTCACGTGCAATCCAGAGCTCGCGGGACCGAAGCTCTACATTGGGACGAACGTCTTCGGAGTGTTCGCCTTCCGCGGTCCCGTCTGGAGCAGCGACTCCAACACGCCGATTCCGATCTTCGCGGGAGAGCGCCTCTCCTTCAGGTGGATCGCGACCGCCGAGGACTACGGCGGCGAGGTGCTCGGGTTCCGTCACGCGTACGACGACACGTCGGTCTGGCCGGCCTGGTCGATCTTCGATGAGCGCTTCGACGTCGTCCCGGAGCTGGGGCAGCACTCGCTCTACGTGAGCGCGATCGACAACGCGAACGTCGTGACACGCGCGCGGATCTACTTCGACGTCGTCGAGGCGAACCTCGACCAGTACATCCTCGTCGTCGACGACTACGACAAGTGGGAGCACCAGGAGAGCTGGGGCACCGACGACGCGCGGACGGAGTTCTGCCTCAGCCGCCGCACGTCGATGCCCTCCGAGGCGCGTCGACGGTCATCTGGTACTGTGACCAGGAGCAGTCGAGGTTGGCCATGCTCTTCGGGCGTCACGCGGACTACAACGCCCTCGCGGGCTACCTCCGCGTCGGCGGCAACCTCGTTCTCTGCGGCTACAAGGTCCTCGAGCAGATCCTGAGCGAGCCGTATCCCATTCAGCTCGCGGAGACCGACACGATGCCGGAGCAGATCTTCGTGCGCGACTTCCTGCACATCGGATACGCCGAGAACAGCGGCAGCTCATCCAACAAGAGCTCGCCCTGGGCCTACGGCTACTGCTTCTACGGAGCCGAACCTACGGACGAGGAGCTCTTCACGCCGATGTACGTCGACAGCGTCGGGCCGGCCGGTTTCCCCGACCCGGGCAAGTGGCCGATGTATACGGACTCCCGCCCCGCGTTCACCCGCAGCGGGCTGCCCATCGTGGAGAAGCTGGAAGTGTTCCAGGGAGGCGCCCTCGAGATCATGACCATGAAGTCGTACCTGAACATGAACTACGAGGGTCGGACGTGCGGGGTCCTCTACCTGTCAGGAGAGAACCACGGGAACGTCTGCTACTTCGGGTTCCCGCTCTACTACCTCCAGGCGGATCACGTCCAGCCGGTCATGGACAAG
>JALGVU010000162.1 GCA_025774545.1 bacterium
TCGCCGATTGGGAGTCCAGCCGGCACGCGACGATGAAGATCACGTGCTCGTTCTGCCACGGTTCGGACCACATGAGCGCCGAGGATGCGCGCCTCGCGAGCTTCCCCGACGAGAACACGTGCGCGGGGTGCCACGAGGAGCAGTTCGAGCAGTTCTCCCAGGGCAAGCACAACATGGGCTGGACGGCCATGAACGCTCTGCCGGTCACGCACCTCGAGCCCGACGTGCTCATCGAGGGTGGCAAGGGCTGCGGTGGATGCCACAACATGGGCATCAAGAGCGAGGAGCAGAGGCAGGAGCAGCTCGCGAAGGGCTATCGCTACCAGACGAACTCGTGCGACGAGTGCCACACGCGCCACGCCTTCTCGAAGGCCGAGGCGCAGAACCCGCACGCCTGCCAGCAGTGCCACATGGGCTTCGACCATCCGCAGTGGGAGATGTGGAACAGCTCGAAGCACGGGGCGAGGTACCACGCCAAGCTCGCCGGCGATCTCCCGGAGACCGCGGCGGCCCCGACGTGTCAGCACTGCCACATGCCCGACGGGGACCACAACAACCGCACCGCGTGGGGCTTCCTCGGCGTCCGCCTGCCGATGCCGGAGGACCCGCAGTGGGCGGCAGACCGAGCCACCATCCTGAAGGCCCTCGGGGTCCTGCATCCGGAGACCGGTGAGCCGACCGATCTGGTCGCTGTCATCCAGGCGGCCGACCTCGCGCGCCTGACCGAAGAGGCGTGGCAGACCGAGCGCGACAAGATGATCGCGACGTGCACCGGCTGCCATTCGGAGAGCTACGCGCGGACCCAGCTCGAGATGGGCGACGAGCTCATCAAGGACGCCGACCGGCTGATGGCCCAGGCCATCGACATCGTCGCGGACCTCTACAGCGTAGGCCTCATCCAACAGCACGACGGATACCCGTACGCCTACCCGAACTTCCTCTTCTTCAATCAGACGGGCGGCAACGACACGGACGACCTCTCGTACGTCGAGCAGGTTCTCCTCGAGATGTACCTGAAGCACCGGATGCGCACGTTCCAGGCGTCGTTCCACGCGAGTCCCGACTACGCCTACTGGTATGGCTGGGCTCAGATGGTGAAGGACCTGGGCGAGATCCAGGAGCTCGCCGCCACGATGCGGGCGACGCACACCACGAGCGGCGGCTAGAGTGCGTCCTCGATCGTCGGCGGGGCGCCGACAGCCCCATCCTGCGGTTCTCGCTTGACAGGGGGAGCTGACGGGGCTTAGTTGTGTGTCACACGATGGCTGGGCGATCTTCAAGGAGGACAGCGTGAGGAAGCTGATTGCGGTGTTGTTGGTGCTCTGTGTCGGTTTCGTCTTCTCTGCCTCGGTGCTCGCGGGGGAGAAGCAGGTTGCCGATGAGGGGAAGCCGGCGGCCAAGGAAGAGAACGCGGCGGCTACGGAGGAGAAGGTCGAGCCTGCTGGGATGACGGTCTTCCTCAAGCACAAGTGTGCGAAGTGCCACACGGTCTTCGCCGAGGGAGTCGGCGAGGAGCCTGAGGCGAGCGAGGAAGGCGAGGAGGCCGAGGAGAAGTCCGGTCCTCCAGACCTGTCGACCGTCGGGGCGACGCGCACGGCCGAGTGGCTCCACCTGTTCCTGGTCAAGAAGAAGAGCATGGACGGCACCAAGCACATGAGCAAGTTCAAGGGAAGCGACGAGGAGTGGACGCTTCTCGCCGACTGGCTGCTCGGTCTCGGCGCGCCCGAGGAGGCGGCGGAGGAGGCTGCGAAGGCGGAGCCGGCGGAGAAGGTGAAGCCGGTGGAGAAGGTGAAGCCGGTGGAGAAGGTGAAGCCGGCGGAGAACGTGACGCCGGCGGAGAACGTGACGCCGGCTGCGAAGGCGAAGCCGGTGGGCGAGGAGCCTGCCGGGGAGTCCACGAAGGAAGAGGGCAAGTAGCCGATCATGGTGTTCTGGGCTCTGGTTATCGGCGCGGCGGTCGCCGTCGCGCTCCTGGTGATCCTCAGGCTTCGGATACGATCGCTTGCGACGCGAAGCGAGCGGGCCCTGGCGTTCCTCGCGATGGGCGTCGTGCCCTGTCTGTGGCTTCTCGGGATGCTGGGCTACACCGACCACGCCATGAAGAAGGCGTCGTTCTGCGTCCGGTGCCACGAGATGCAGTCCTACGGAGAGAGCCTCCTCGTCGACGATGACGAGTCGCTCCCCGCGGTGCACTACCGGGACGGCCTCGTCGATCGCAAGAAGGCGTGCTACGCGTGCCACACGCGGCCCGGCCTCGGCGGGATCATCGAGGCCAAGCTCAAGGGGCTCCACGACGTGAAGGTGCACTACTTCGGCGAAGCCCCGGACACACTCACGATCCACGGTGAGTACCCCACGAGCATCTGCCTCAAGTGCCACCGCGAGGCCGCGAGTTTCCAGGCGGGGACGATGCACCAGGCGATGATGGACGAGATCCTGACGGGGGAGACCTCCTGCCTGGACTGCCACGACGTGGCGCACGAACTGGAGGACTGACATGGCGAGCCTGGGGAATCTCCTGACGACGATGCCCTACGCGCGCGTCATTCGGTGCGGCGTCACCGCCCAGATCGCGGGTGTGCTCCTCATGGCCGCCCTGCTCTTCACCAAGATGCCTCTCCTGGTGTTGGTGTGTCTCCCGCTCGGAGCGCTTCTGATCCTCGTCGGGGCGCTGGCCTGGGTCTGGGGAGCCATCTGGGGGTGCGAGTAGACTCGCCGCTCGACAGCGAACGCAGAATGAACGAGGCCGCCGGGTTGAACCAGCGGCCTCGGCCATTGAAGGGACCCTGTGGCGCGGCCTCCGACAGCGCTCGTCGGCGTCCGCCGACCAGAGCCGCACGCCCGGGCGCCGCGCGCTTCGGCGGCGTCCGTCGTCTAGAACTTCCCGTTCTCGTTCGCCCACTCGCTCTCAGCTGGAATGGCCTGCACGACGTCCCAGTGCTCGGCGATGAAGCCCTCGTCCATTCGGAAGAGATCGTAGAAGGCTACCGGCGCGCCGTCGAGCTCACCCTCTGCGATCGTGAGAACGAAGTCACCCTGGGCATGAACGCCGTGGAGCTTCTCGTAGACCATCGTGAGCTCACCGCTTCCGACGGCCGCGAGCAGCGTCGAGAAGCCGTCGCCGATTGCGGGGCTGTGCTGAATGTATGCGTCATGGTCGAAGTACCAGGAGAGCCCGTCGAAGTCGCCCCCGATCAGCACGTCCTCGATGAAGCTCCCCACGAACTTCCTGTGCTTGTCGGTCAGCTCGAGTGTGGTCGCTTCGGTCGCACCGTCGAGCATCGTGCGCTCGCTGGGATTGGGCGGCGCGAACGCCTGGAGATTGTCCCAGTGCTCCACGATCAACCCATCCTCGAAGCGGAAGATGTCGAACCCAACCTGGTGAGCGCCGAACAGCGTGTACTCGCTGTGGGTGACGACGTAGTCGCCATCCTCGAAGACGCGCTTCACGTCGACCTTCGTGCCCTCGAGCATTCCGGCGTTGATGGCGTCGACGAGCGCCTGCCGTCCGTCGGGGAAGGCGAGGTTGTGCTGGGTGTACGTGTCGGCACTGACGTGCGTCTCGATCACCGAGGCGTCGCCGGATTCCAGCGCCTCGAGCACCGCGACGGCCTTCTTCGCGTTCGACTCGGCCGTCGCCCCAACGTGGGCACCGACCTTCTCGGCGCTTCCGCAGCTCGCCTTCTCGGTCTTCGCTCGGGCACAGCATCCTGCTCCCGCGACTGCCGGGGAGAGCGTTCCGCTCACGAGAGCGAACGCGGCGATCAACGCGATCGCGACTCCGAATCTGAGCGTCTTCACCTGTTTCCTCCTCTTGGAGCGGGCCGCAGAGCCCGTTCCGAACGGGTCCCTGAGGCCCAGGCCACAACCGCCATCGACCGTCCGAGAGGAGAGCCGTTCCTCGATCGGACGGAGTCTCTTCCAGGACCATTAGATGCGCCGTACACAGCATCGGCTCTGGCGATTCGCCGATCAGACGACCGAAGCCGGGGCCCGTGCGGACCCGGCCCCGATCTCTCTGGGGGGGGGGCGGCGGGGGGGGTCCGGAGACCTGAGGCTCCCAGCCCATGTGTTCCGGGGTTCTGGGGCTCCTGGCCACGCGTTCTCGACCGTCGAAGTCCCCAGTGTTCGGGGCCTCCCGGGCCGCTGTCCGCAGGGATCGATCGGGCCCCCGGTGATCTTCTGGACAAACGAGCCCCGACGCGCTATAATATGAGGAACTCGCGCCAGTTATTCCGCGTTTCGTCATCGAGGGCCCGGGCAACCATGAGAATCGCGATTGTCCTTCTGACGTGTCTTGGATTGGCACTCCCGGGTGCCAACGGGATGGCGCTCTGCATCGGCTGCGACGGGAGCGTCGCGCTCGAGCACGCCGTCGATGGCGCGTGCGCGGGATCCCGATCTCGGTCCTGCTGCAGGATGTCGTGCGGGGAGGAGTCCGCATCACGTGGGCAGGGTATCGATATCGAGGCTCTCGACCAGCACGGGGGCTGCTACGACGCGCTTCTGGGCCGTGATGCGGCGCCTCCACTCAAGGCGTTTTCGTCGAAGCGCCGGCCTTCTCGGCCTGGCTCGGACGTCGGCCTCATCGCGGATCCCGTGGGTGGCCCCATCGAGCAGCGGACCGCCGAGGCGAGAGGCACACGCTCAAACCGTGGCACGCCATTCCCTCCCTTCCTGAACGCGGTCGTTCTCCGACTCTGATCCACGCGACATCCACATTCAGTCATCCGGGGTGGCGCCTTGCCGGATGGGTGCGTCTGCGAACCCGCCTTCCGGCGCGCGTCGCACCGCCGAGGCGTGGTTCCCTGGGTTCGTCCTGCCGGCAATGCCGCCGGCGGACCGCACGACAACCGACGAGATGCAGGAGAGGCAGGTGATCCGATGAAGAAGGCAGTCACGATAGGACTTCTGGCCGTCGCCGTGATCGTGGTGCTGATCGTCATGGGTGCGAGGGGGCGTAATCAGACCGTCGATCACGCGCCGCACTCCAACGAGGACCCCGCGGCGACGTGCGATCACGATCACGGATCAGATGGGGCGGTCCACGACGACGCTGCGTCCGAGGCCGACGATCACGAGGGGCACGACCACGACGCGTCCGAGGCTGACGATCACGAGGGGCACGACCACGACGCGTCCGAGGCTGACGAGCACGAGGGGCACGACGACGCTCCGTCCGAGGCCGACGATCACGAGGGGCACGACCACGACGCATCCGAGGCTGACGAGCACGAGGGGCACGACCACGACGCGCCCGAGGCCGACGAGCACGAGGGGCACGACGACGCTCCGTCCGAGGCCGACGATCACGAGGGGCACGATCACGCCAGCGACGCCGCCGACGAGGATGACCACTCCGACCACGACGAGGGTGGAGGCATCGTGCTCTCGGAGCGTAACCGCGAGGATGCCGGCATTCGGCTGGCGGTGGCTGGACCCGGACGTCTGGCGCTCACGAAGCGCCTCCTGGGCGAGGTCTGCATCAACGAGGAGCGCCTCGCCCACGTCGTGCCGCCCGTCTCGGGGGTAGTGCGCGAGGTTCACGCGCGGATCGGCGACGAGCTCTCGGCCGGAGATCTCATCGCCGTGATCGCCAGCCGTGAGCTGGCCGAAGCACGCGCGCTGTACATGAACGCGCGGGGACGGCGCGAACTGGCGCTCATCGAGTACGAGCGACAGGAGGAGCTGTGGGAGCGGAAGATCATGGCCCAACAGGACTACCTCGACGCCAAGCAGGCGCTGTCGGAGGCGGACATAGAGCTCCAGACGGCCGAGCAGACGCTCCACGCGCTCGGCGTGGGGGACACGGAGCTCGGGGGGCTGACGATGACGCACGAGACGGGCGCGCTGACGCGCCTGGAGCTGTGCGCGCCCATCGGCGGTACGATCATCGAGATGCACATGGTGATTGGCGAGGTCGTGGGGGAGGACTCCGACGTGGTGGCGATCGCCGATCTTCGCACCGCCTGGGTCGATCTCGACGTCCCCCAGGCAGACCTGTCCGCGATCTGCGAGGGTCAGAGGGTCACCATCTCGGCATCGGGCATCGGCGTCCCCGACGTGACGGGCGTGGTGAGCTTCGTCTCGCCGATCATCGACGAGGAGACACGCACGGCCTTGGCTCGGATCGAGATCGCGAACGAGTCCGGGCAGTGGCGGCCC
>JALGVU010000163.1 GCA_025774545.1 bacterium
CCGACAGCTCGTACGCGGGAGAGGACACGCTCGCCGTGCTCTTCACGGTGCGCCACGTCGACGGCGCGACGGGGGACGACACGACGGGTGACGGCACCCTCGCGAGACCGCTCAAGACGATCTCGAAGGCGCTCACGGAGGCCGCGGCGGGCGACACCGTCTTCGTCACCGCCGGGGTCTACGGCGCCGCCCACGGGGAGGCGCCCCCGCACAGCGTGCCGGACTCGGTCACTCTGACGGGGGAGAGCCGGGACGACTGCGTCATCGAGGGCCCCGCTATCGGGGATGCCGTCATCCTCGGCCGCGATGCCTCGATCGTGGGCTTCACCGTCACCAACCCCGACAGCGCGACCACCGCGATCACCGCGAGCCTCCCGGGGACGATCCGAGACATCCTCGTGAACGACTGGTTCCGCTTCGCCGCCATCCGAGCCCAGGGCGAGGAGAGCGACGTCGTCATCGAGGACTGCGAGATCGTAAACACCGATTCCCGCGGCGACGGCAGGGGCCTCGAGCTCATCTGGAATACGCACAGCACCGTCCGCAACTGTGTGATCAGCGGCTGGCACACCGGAGTCTGGCTCAACTTCAACTCCGATCCCCTGATCGAGCACTGCGAGATCACGGGCAACACCCGCGGGCTCGACACGTGGGAGACGACCGAGCACCTGACGCTGCCCGACCTCGGCGGCGGCGCACGGAACAGCGAGGGAGGAAACACGATCGCGGGCAACGACATCGTCGACCTCGTGAACCGAACGCCGGCGCTCATCTACGCGAAATTCAACACGTGGGACGCTCCGACGCCCGCCGTTTGCTTCGAGGAGCTTCCGGAGTGCGACATCGCCATCACGAACGGCGGGAGTGTCGACTGGTGCGACTGCCGCTGACCGCACGTCTCGTCGACTGCCGCTGATCGCACGTCTCGTCGACGCCCCTGAGTGTGCGTCTCGTCGCTTGAAGCCTCTGACGTTGACGCTTGCCACAAACATGAAGATAGGATTGGACCGGTGCCGGCCTCGGTCGTATTCTGACTGTGTGTTCACACCGTCGGCTACCGCGTCGTGTGGTCTCCTGAGAAGAGCGACCACGCGTCGCGGCGCGTTTTTTTCTGGCGCGACGCTCTCCATTTCGCCGGCCGACGGCGTCGCCCGTACACAGACCGGAGGAACGATGGCTGGGAAGGAACCCTGGCAACTCGAACTCGAGCGCGTCATCACACGGCGATCCGAACTCGAACGGATCCTCGGGCTGACCGACGATGAAAAGAAGTCGATCACGGCGCTCAGGCAGTCGTACCCACTGAAGATCACGCGGCACTACCTGAGTCTCATCGATCCAGCCAATCCCTACGACCCACTTCGGAAGATCGTCGTGCCCTCCGGGGAGGAATTGGCGCACCGCCCAGGCGAGCGCGACGACGACGTGCACGAGGACGAGGCACGCTTCCAGCCGTGCCCCGGCATCATCCATCGTTACCCCGGGAAGCTGCTCCTGGTCCCGACCCTGGCCTGTCCGGCCCACTGCCGTTTCTGCTTCCGGAAGGGACACAAGGTCAAGCACCTGAGCCACGACGAGGGCGAGCGGGCTCTCGACTACATTCGTGAGAACCACGGGATCCGCGACGTCATCATCACGGGCGGCGAGCCCATGATTCTGACCGACGAGGAACTCCACTACTGGCTCTCATCGATCCGCGCGATTCCGCACGTCGAGCTCATCCGGATCACCACCAGAACGCCGATCTACCTGCCGTCGCGGTTCACGGATTCGCTCGTCCGCATGCTCGCGGAGCACAATCCGCTCTTCGTCACGATCTCGTTCGTGCACCCGCGCGAGATCACGCCCGAGGTCGAGCGCGCGCTCAAGGCGATGTCGGACGCCGGGATCGTTCTCCTTCAGCAGGGGCCGATTCTGAGAGGCGTCAACGACGACTCATCAGTCCTGATGGAGCTCTACCAGAGACTCGCCGCGCTTCGTGTGCTGCCGTACTACGCCATCTGGGGGATCCGAACGCCCGGCGCCGAGCACTTCCTCGTCGACGGACAGACGGCGAGCGAGCTCGTGGGCGCCCTCGAGAACAAGACCTCCGGCTTCTGCGTGCCCCACCTCATCACGATCGCCAGGGGTGACAAGGTCCGCATGATGGGGTGGTCTCCCGAGAAGGAGAGCCTCCACCTCGAGACCGTCGAGCGGGGGGCCCCAGCCGTGCCTGCGACGTACGACCGCAGGTCGGAGACCCACCACAGCTAGACACGACGGCCCACCAGCCACGTCGCCTGACCGGCCAGCGGGGCGCTTCGCGCGTGCCCAGCAGTCATCTCTGCCGCTGCTCAACGACTGAACAGCCCGCGTCGTGGGCCCTCCCGCCCCAGTTGCATCCTGCGAAGCCACGGGAGGCTCGCTCGCCTCACCGGGACACCTGCCCTCCACGAACGCCCAAACCGCCCAAGAACTAGGCTCTTCCGCCCTCTCCGCTGGTACGGCTCTTGCTGTTGTACACCACCGGAGTGACGTCATGAGGCCACGCCGGGGCGCTTCCCGGCGTTTCTTGGGCTGAAGCGAGGGTTGGCCGTGCTTCCGCACGGGGTGCCGGAGCAGTCCGCGCCGTCCGTGGAAGGAGGCTCCGACCGACCGCCGCGCTTCGCGAGCAAGGAGAAGGGCGATGAAGACGGTGAAGTCCGGTGTGGGCTACAGCGACACGACGGATTCGTTGCAGGCGGGGAGAATCGCCGCGGAGAAGGCGATGGCGGACGGCTCCGTCACCGAGAGCGACTTCACGGTCGCCTTCTGTGGCGGAAACCACGATCCCATCAACTTCCTCAAGTCGGTCCGCGAGGTCGTCGGTGACCGCGTGCTGATCGGCGGCACGGCCGTCGGCGTCATCACCAACGAGAAGGCCAGCTACGGCGGGTACGAGGCGGGCGTCGCCGTCGTCTCGTCGAACTCGATCTCCTTCAACGCCGTCTCTGTCGGCGGCCTCAAGGAGAACGAGGAGCAGGCGGGCGAGGAGCTGGGTTCGATGCTCGCGAAGGCGAGCCCCGAAGACGCCCAGGCGATCCTGCTCTTCTACGACTCGGTCAAGAACGCGAACCCCCTCTCCGTCAACCTGGCGAGCCAGCTCATTCGCGGGGTCGAGCGGGGTCTCTCCGCGTCCCACGCGCCCGTCCTGGGCGGCGGGATGATCAAGGACTACCAGTGGAGCGGCTCGCACGTCTTCGCGAACGACCGCGCCATGACGCAGCACGCCGTGGGCGTCGTCATCTCGGGCAACTGCTCGGTGCACCACGCCATCAGCCACGGCTGCGAGCCGGCGAGCGACTACCACACAATCACGAAGATCGACGGCCCGATCGTCAGGGAGCTCGACGGACGTCCCGCGCTCGATGTGATCGAGGACATCATCGGGGTCGGCGCGGCGAAGGACTGGCAGCAGTATTCGCTTCTCGTGACACTCGGCGCCAACTACGGGACCGACCCGTACGGCGACTTCGACGAGAACGAGTACGTCAACCGGCTGATCGCCGCGGCGAATCCGGACGACGGATCGGTCGTCCTCTTCGAGTCCGACTTCGGCCCGGGTGAGAAGGTCCAGATCATGCGGCGCAGCAACGAGCACATGCTCGCTTCGGCGAAGGCGATGTCCTCGGACATCATGGAGAAGACGTCGGGATCCAACCCGTTCCTCGCGCTCTACATCGACTGCGCCGGGCGCACGAGCGGCTTCTCGGGCGCCGGTGCGGAGGAGGGCGCGATCATCCAGGAGACGGTCGGCTCGCATATCCCGCTCCTCGGGTTCTACTCCGGGGTCGAGATCGCTCCGTTCCTCGGCGGCTCGAGAGCGCTCGACTGGACGGGCGTGTTGATCATTCTGTCGGAGGAGTAATCTGTTGGGTGATGAGGTGCACGACAAGGAGGCTCGCACGGAGGAGCTCGAAGCCCAGCTCAAGGGCCTGCGTTCGCGGCTCGAGAAGCTGGGGGGCGAGGTCATGCGCGCCGACTACAGTGTGCTGCACCTCACGCAGGAGGTCCGGCGCTCCCGGGAGGCCTTCAGCTTCCTCACGCAGTTCCAGAACAGCATCAGCAGGGCGTCCTCCCTGGACGCCCTGTACGGCATCGCGCTGAAGTCGATCGTCTCCGAACTCTGGATGAAGCGCGCGGTCGTCCTCGAGAGAGATGCGGGAGGCGGCGATCCGACGCCGGCGAGCTTCCTCGGCTTCCCGTCGGAGTCGCCGCCGCTTCCGCTCTCGCTCCCACCCGAGGAGAGGGCCGTGTGGTCCAAGCCTCAGGTGGTCAACGGCGAGACCGAGGACGCGGCGTGGATCGCGGCCGCCCGAGAGGCACTCGGGATCCCGCACTTCGTGTGGGTGCCGAGCGTCGCGAACGGCCGGATCGACACGGTGCTCGTGGCCGGGAACCTCATCGAGGACGCCGCGCAGCAGCCGCGGCTCTCGGAGCACGATCTCGATCTGGTGGTCTCAGTCGGAGCCATCCTCTCGGTCGCGCGGATGAACCTCCTGGCAAGGAAGCGTCTCAAGCGCCACGTTCGCTACCAGGCCCTGCTCCACAAGGCGTCCGCGCTCTTCATGCGCGATTTCGACGCTCCCTCGACGCACTTCGAGGAGGTGCTCACTCGCATCGGTCGTGAGTGGTCGTTCGACCGCGTGCGGCTTCTCACGCGCGAGGCCGGAGCGAGCACGACGGAGGTGAGCTACGAGTGGGTCGCCGATGGGGTGCGGCGCGACGAGCCGCAGGGCTTCGCCCTCGGGAAGGTGCCCCGCTGGCGCGAGGCGCTGGCCGGCGGCGAGACGATCCTGATCGACGACGCCGAGGTGCTGCGAGACGACGAGCGCGATCACCTTCGGACAATGGGAATCCGCTCGCTGCTCCTGGTTCCCATCACCGTCCAGAGGGCGGTCGTCGCGTGGGTCAGTTTCGAGCAGTGCACAGACGCGAGGAGTTGGTCGTCGACCGACGTCCAGCTCCTCGAGCTCTTCGGCGGCCTGATCTCGCGAGCGATCGCCCGCGAGCGCGAGGTCGAGGAGCGCTCCCAGCTCGAGGCCGAGTACCACCACTCCAAGAAGATGGAGGCGGTGGGACAGCTCGCCGGCGGCGTCGCTCACGACTTCAACAATCTCCTCACGACGATCCAGGGCTACGCGCAGCTCATGAGCGCGCGGCTCCCCGAGGAGTACCGGGACATGCCCGGCCTCAAGGAGATCGTCATGGCGAGCGAGCGGGCCGCAGGACTCACGCGTCAGCTTCTCGCGTTCAGCCGAAGGGACGAGGGGAAGACCGGTCCCGTGGAGCTCAACTCGATCATCAGCGACACGATGAAGCTCCTGAGCCGCATGATGGGCGAGAAGGTCTCGCTCGATCTCGACCTCGGCGAGAGCATGCCGCCGCTCGTCGGCGACTCGCAGCAGCTGAGCCAGATGATCATGAACCTCGCGATCAACGGCCGCGACGCGATGCCCGATGGCGGACAGCTCACGATCTCCACGCGACACTACGCCGCGGCCGGCGCCCTCGCCGGCCGGTTCAGCATCCCTGGAATCGAGCGCTGCCAGGTCGTCGAGGTCAGAGACACCGGGACCGGGATGGACGAGCAGACGAAGGAGAGGATCTTCGAGCCTTTCTTCACCACGAAGGGAGAAGGGCAGGGGACCGGTCTGGGGCTCTCGATCGTCTTCAGCGTCGTGCGGCGACACGGCGGGTTCATCGACGTGGCGAGTCGACCCGGCGAGGGCACGACCTTCAGCATCTACCTCCCGGTGCGCGATCCGGCGCCGACGGAGAAGCACGAGGAGCGCCCGAGCGAAGAGCCCGTCCGCGCGCAGGCCGGCGAGAAGATCCTGCTCGTCGAGGACGACGAGAGCGTCCGGGCGATGATCTGCGAGGTCCTCGAGTCCCAGGGATACAGCGTCGTCGCGGTGAACAACGGACGCGAGGCGCTCGAGGAACTCGAGCAGACCTCGGACGACGTCTCCCTCATCATGACGGACATCGTGATGCCTGAGATGAACGGCCTCGAGATGTGGGAGTGCCTGGAACAGGAGGGGTACACCATGCCCGTGATCGTCATGAGCGGGTACCCCCAGGGCGAGGACTCGCGCGAGATGCTGAAGGGCGCCGCCTCGTACCTCCAGAAGCCGTTCGGCCCCA
>JALGVU010000164.1 GCA_025774545.1 bacterium
CCGGAGAGGAGCCGACGTGGGTGTCGTGACGAGGACCATCCGCTGCCACACCCGAGGAGACGGAGACACGATCGATCTCACCGAGGAGCTGGCGAGCCACATCGCCGGCAGCGGGCTCGCGGACGGCGTCGCGACGCTCTTCATCGGTGGCTCGACTGCCGGCATCACGACCATCGAGTTCGAGCCCGGCGCGGTCGCGGATCTCAAGCAGGTCCTCGAGACGATCGCCCCTCAGGGTCGCGACTGGCGGCACCACCTGCGCTGGGGCGACGCGAACGGCCACAGCCACGTCCGGTCGGCCCTCTTGGGACCGAGCCTCTCCGTCCCGTTCGTCGACGGCAGGCTCACCCTCGGAACGTGGCAACAGGTCATCCTGGTCGACTTCGACGACAGCTCACGCAGTCGCGAGGTCGTCGTGCAGCTCATCGGGGAGTAGGCGGAATGCGGATCGTCGTCACCGGAGGCAGCGGACTCGTCGGGCGGAGGATCGTGAGCGCCCTCACGCTCGAGCACGAGGTCGTGAACCTCGACCTCCGGATCCACGGCGAGGGCGACGCCGCGCACGTCCGCGTGGACATCCTCGACGCGCCGGCGGTTGCCAAGACCCTCGAGGGCGCCGACGTCGTCGTGCACGCCGCCGGTCTCCCGGGGCCGACGTTCGGGACCGCCGAGGAGATCGAGCGCGTGAACGTCGCGGGGACAGGCGTCGTCGCCCAGGCCGCCACCGAGGCCGGCGTCGACAGGATCGTCTTCATCTCGAGCGAGGCGGTCCTCGGGTTCGTCTTCTCCGAGGGCCGGATCCGGCCCCACTACTTCCCCATCGACGAGGAACACACCCTGTCACCGAGAGGACCCTACGGGCGCAGTAAGTTCGTGGCGGAGATTCTCCTGACCCGCTGGACCGAAGGCGGCGGGACGGTCGTTGCCCTGCGTCCGCCGTGGGTGTGGGTCCCCGAGGAGTACGAGAAGTACCGTGCGCTCACGACGAGCCCGGACCAGTGGTGGGACGGGCTCTGGGCGTACGTCCACGGCGACGACGTCGCGAGGGCCGCCGGGCTCGCCGCCGTGCGCGATCTCAGACCCGGCTTCCACCCCGTCTACGTCGCGGCCCCCGACAACGGCACGACCCTCCCCACGCGCGAGCTCCTCGAACGCTTCCACCCGGATGTCCCCCTTCACTCCGACCTCCCCGAGTTCGGCAGTCTCATCTCTTCTGAAGGGGCCCGCGGGCTCCTCGGTTTCGCCCCCGCCATGACGTGGAGGGAGTTCCTGAAGTGAGGAAGATCATCCTCGATGTGGACACGGGCGTCGACGACGCGGTCGCCCTGATCCTGGCCATGAACTCGCCGGAGGTCCTGCCTCTCGCGATCACCACGGTCGCAGGGAACGCACCGGTCTGCGAGTGCACACGCAACTGCCTCTTGCTGACCGAGCTCCTGGCTCCAGAGTGCCCGCCGCCGGTCGCCGAGGGAGCCGCTGCTCCGCTCGAGAAGGAGCTTGTGACGGCCCCCGAGGTGCACGGCTGGGACGGACTCGGAGGCGACATCGGCTCGCTTCCGACCCCCGACCGATCGGCGATCGCGACCCCGGCGCATGAGCTCCTGATCGAGATCGCCCGTCGGCACCCCGGCGAGGTGACGCTCGTCGCTACGGGCCCTCTGACCAATCTCGCCCGCGCACACGAGCGCGATCCAGAAGCGATGGCTCTCTACGAGAGGATCGTCGTCATGGGCGGTGCCTTCGGTGTGCCCGGAAACACCGGCCCGGTGGCCGAGTTCAACTTCTACGTGGACCCGGAGGCAGCAGGGATCATGATGAACGCGAGGTTGAACGTCACACTCGTACCGCTCGACGCGACGACCGAGTTCTCGATCTCGTGGAAGCAGATCGTGGATCTCGCCAGGAAGTCGGGTCACGCCGGCCAGCCCGCGCGACCGAAGCCGCGACCAGGGAAGGACCTCGGCGACATCGTCTTTCGGGCGCTCGATCACTACGTCCGCTTCCAGCGCGAGGAGTCCGGACTCCACGGAGCATACATGCACGACCCGATCGCCGTCGCTTCGGCTCTCGAACCGTCCCTCATCGAAGGGGTGTCGGCGAGCGTGGCGGTCATGACGGAGGGCGACGACCGTGGGCAGTCGCTGTGCATGAGCCCACCGGTGACTCCCTCAGGAATCGAGATCGCGCTCTATCCCGACTGGGAGATGCTCCACGCGCTCATCGTCGGCCGCGCCCTGGCTCGGGCGTTTCCGGGCTCGCTGTCCGGGGACTGCCCCTTGGACGCCCCCTGAGTTCCACTCACGTAGTCCTTGGCTCCCATCCCCGCATCGTGTAACATCTTAGATGTGTCGCTTGTCCAGCGCCGTATGACGCTGGAACGACGCCACATGCCGGCAACGCGCGGCGCGTGTGAGGACCACGCCGGGAGCTTCCCATGATAGGAACCACGGTCTCCCACTACAGGATCTTGGAGAAGCTCGGTGAGGGCGGCATGGGCGTCGTCTACAGGGCCGAGGACACCAAGCTCGGACGCACCGTCGCCCTCAAGTTCCTGCCGCCGGATCTCACCCGCAGTCCGGAGGCGAACGAGCGCTTCACCCAGGAGGCGCGCGCCGCGTCCGCGCTCGACCACCCGAACATCTGCAACGTCCACGACATCGACCGCACCGACGACGGACGCCTTTTCATCAGCATGGCGTGCTACGACGGTGAGACGGTGAAGCTCAGGATCAGAAGGGGGCAGCTTCCCTTCGACGAGGCCCTCGACATCGCGATCCAGGTGACCGAGGGACTCTCGAAGGCACACGACCGCGGAATCGTCCACCGCGACATCAAGCCCGCGAACCTCTTCCTCACCCACGACGGACACGTGAAGATCCTGGACTTCGGGCTCGCGAAGCTCGCGGGGCAGTCGGGTGTGACCAAGGCCGGGAGCACCGTCGGGACCGTGTCGTACATGTCGCCCGAGCAGGCGAAGGGGCGGGGTGTCGACCATCGGACCGACATCTGGTCGCTCGGCGTCGTCATCTTCAACATGATCACCGGGCAGCTTCCCTTCCGGGGCGACAGCCACGAGGCGGTTCTCTACAACATCCGGCACGAGACGCCGCCGCCGATGACGACCGAGCGCGAGGACGTTCCCCCTCTGCTGGAAGCGATCGTCAGGAAGTGCCTCGAGAAGGACACGGCGAAGCGCTACCAGAGCGCTGCCGAAGCCGGCGCCGAACTCAGACTTCTCAAGCGCGCCCTCGAGAGCGGCACGGCGCACGCGTTGAGCGCGCCGACCACCGTCCTCCATCGCTCCCGCCGGTTCGTTTGGAGTGTGGCCGCGACCGCCGCGGCGCTCCTCCTCGCGGCCGGGCTCCTGATTCACCCCGCGGGACGCGGCTTCCTCCACGCGCTCTTCTCGGGCTCGAGGATCCCGAGCGAACGGCACGTCGCCGTCCTCCCCTTCACGGGGCCGGAGGACGCGGCGGCGTTCCGGGACGGCCTCGCGGAGTATCTCTCGTTCCGGCTGGGGCAGCTGGAGCGGTTCGACGACGACGTCCGCGTGGTACCGATCGATGAAGTCAGGAGGAGCGGGGCAACGACGGCCGCGGAGGCGGGTGCGCGAACCGGCGCCACGATCGCGCTCCGCGGAGAGGTGGCGCGCGAGGGCGGCCGGGTTCACCTCGACCTCGACCTCATCGACACGAGATCGGGGCGGGCGCTCGGAACGTGGGAGGGTACCGAGGGCCTCGGGAACGTGTCGGCGCTCCAGGTGGGGATCGTGAACGAAGTGATCACGATGCTTGGGATCGAGCTCAACGACGGGATGCGCAAGGCGTTGCTGCTCGGTGACACGACGGTCCCGAGCGCGTACGACGCGTATCTCAGGGCGCGCGGCATTCTCGCGCGTGAGGACGCGGAAGCCGAGAGCGTTGCCGTCGCCGTCGGCCTTCTGGAGGAGGCCGTCGCAGCCGATCCTCGCTACGTGCTCGCGCTCGTCGGGCTGGGAGAAGCGAACTGGCAGATCTGCCGGATCTCGGGGGACGAGGCGCGACGTGACGGAGCGATCCAAGCCCTCGAGGAGGCGATCCACCTGAACGACCGCCTCGCCGTCACTCACGTGGCACTGGGGAGAATCTACCGAGCGGAAGGCCAGCATGAATACGCCGAGCGCGCGTACGAACGCGCGCTTCGGAAGGACCCTGTGAACGTCGCGGCGCGGCGCGGGCTCGCGGCCACCTACCTCTCGCAGGGCCGCCCCGCGCAGGCCGAACTCGCCTACCGGCGCACGATCGAACTCCGCCCGCGTTACTGGCGCGCCTACGACGACCTCGGGCTCTACTATCGCTCGCGCGGACGGTACGGGGAGGCAGAGGATCAGTTCCAGAAGGTCGTCAAGCTCACGCCCGCTGCCGCAGTCGGCTACAGCCGATTGGGAGTCGTCTACTACGATCTCGAGCAGTACGATGACTCGCGGGAGATGTTCGTCCGAGCCAACGAGATATCGCCCAACTACTTCGACCTGTCGAACCTGGCGACCCTCTACTTCCACTTGGCGCAGTACGCCGACGCGGCAGCCACCTACGAACGGGCGCTCGACCTCGACGACTCGGACTACCGCGTGTGGGGCAACCTCGGGTCGTCGTACCAGTGGGTTCCGGGCATGCGCGAGGAATCGCTCGAGGCCTACGGCGAGGCCGCCACGCGAGCGGAGGAAGAGAGGAAGAAGGAGCCCCGGGACGGCTTCCTCCTCTGTCTTCTGGGCGGCTACTACGCCGAACTCGGGAATCGCGAGGAGGCGCTCTCCCTCACCGAGCGCGCGCTCGCGCTCGCGCCCGAGAACATCCACGTCCTCTTTCAGGCGGGGCACAACTACGAGGTGCTCGGGGACCGCGAGAGGGCCCTCGAGTGGATCGGAATGGCGCTGGACCGCGGATACTCGTGCGAGCAGGCCGAGAGAACCCCCGCCCTCCGCGGCCTTTGCACGGACGAGCGTTTCCAGCGTCTCGTGAGGAACATGGAAGGCCGGGCCCCAAGCTAGGAAACGGGGACCCATGACCCAAGGAGGTCGCCATGACTATCAGTCCAACGACCATCGATCTCGTAGACGAGCAGGGCAGCCCGCAGAAGGTCGCGGTGTGCCGCGCCGACCCGAACGAGACGGTCACGTGGAATGCGCGAACGAGGCACTGCACCATCTTCTTCCCACATCCCGGGGTCTTCGCCGACGTCGTCCTCGACATCGACGGCGGCACGGGAAGCATGACCGTGCTCTCGACCGCCCCCGACGGAACGTACAGGTACTCCGTCTACTACCACGACGACGATCCGAAGCAGGCCAACTTCCTCGAGGGCAACTCGCATCCCGTGATGCTCATCCCGGGACCGTAGCGGCGGCGCAGGCGCTCTGCTAGACTGACACAGCGTCCGGACTCGTCCGGACCCCGATATCGTCCGGGGGATCGCTCGGCATGGCTCCGGACCTCGCACCAGTAGACCCCGGCGGATCCACGGCTCCCCCGCAGGCGTCCTGCGGACGGGGCCGCCGGGTCGCGGGCAGGCGCATCTCGCCCGAGGCCGCGCGATCCGTCGGGGCCCTTACGTCGAGCCGATTCCGGGCGGATCCATGAGAGAGCACCTCTACAACCGACTCCCGGCCTCCCTCCAGAACCTCCTGGTCACCGCCTACGGATGGCGACTCCGCAGGCGCCGCTTCGGCGAGGAGTTCGAGGAGTTCTCCGCGTTCCTCGAGGAGTCGGAGCGGCTCGACCCCGCGCGGCACGCCGCCTACCAGGACGAGAGGCTCCGCGCGATCGTCGCGCACGCGTACGACACTGTCCCCCACTACCGCATGGTGATGGATGAGCGCGGCCTCGCGCCCTCGGACATCGCGGGTGTCGGGGACCTCCCGAAGCTCCCCGTACTCACGAGGGACGAGGTCGTGGCCGATCCAGGCCGCTTCGTCTCGACGGCGGTCCGAAGGCGGCACACGAGGACCACCTCCACGTCGGGCACGACCGGCTGCCCGCTCCGCGTCACGTGGGACCGGCGGATATCAGCCGTGAACAGCGCGTGCACCGGGAGGGTCAGGCGGTGGGCCGGCTTCCCGGCCGGCCGGCGGTACGCGACGCTCGAGGGGCGCCCCGTCATCCCGCTCGCGCAGAC
>JALGVU010000165.1 GCA_025774545.1 bacterium
TCGTCGCCACGCTGCATGCACACGACGAACGCACCGTCGCCGAGCGGGTAGCTCGTGTACTCGGGCGTCGGCGCCACGAGGCCGGGCCATCCCCACTCGTAGGTCGGCCACTCGTCGCGGGCAATGGTGACCACGTCGATCGGCGTTCCGCCTTCGTCCTGGATTCCCGCGGCGTACCACACGTGGCGCGGGTTGACGAAGGCGACGTCGGCGCCCACGAGATCCTCGATGTAAGGCGGATCGAGGGAACCGCCGCGCACGCTCCCCAGCGACTCCATCGTCGACTTGCACGCCTCGACGACGGCCTGATAGAGGACGGGGTTCGAGGCGTAGTCGAGCGCGGTCTCGGCGTCGCTCAACCACGCGGCGTTCAGGTGCGTCAGGATGTCGTCGAACCACTGAGAGAGCTCAACGGCCTCGAGATACTCCTCGCGGTCGGCGTGACTCGTGAACGCGAGGTGCGGATTCGCGAGGGTGAGCGCCAGGGCCGTCGACGTGGCGTCGGCCGTGACCGCCCGGGCCGACGGCTCGTAGAGGCCGATCATGACCGGGTCCCCAGTCGTCTTCGAGACGAAGAGGAGCCACTGGTAGCTGTCGGAGTCGACGACGTCGACCTCGAACGCGCCGCCGCTGTCGAGGTCGGCCCGGCCCGCGAACGTCACGACCCTGAGGTCGCCGGCCGTCACCGTCGAACCGATCGGAATCTCGAGCGTTCCCGACACGGTCTTCGTCGGATACGCATCGCTCGAGGGACCGCCTCCCTCCGGGCCGGTCGACGTCTGGGAACACGACGCGATCAGGCCACAGACGGCGAGCGACAGTATGAGGACGAGGATCCTCCGCATTCCACCCTCCTTCGAATGGTCCTACTCCGGGCTTCCGTGCCCGTGTTTCAGATGCGAACTCCCGTGAACAGGGGGCTTGTCCGTGCAGGAATCATGCCGTGGTGTCACGGATTGAGGGGTGGTTCAGCCGGCGAGCCGGCTCCACGTCGTGGAGGCCCGGTGAGGGGGACTCCCAGGAGGGCGCGACCGGCCGCTCGGGAGCCCAGCAATCGGGAGGGCTTGACGCAACGCGCGGGGAACCGAGGCCCCCCGCGCGTACGACCCGGTAGGCGCGCCCCTCGAAGACGAACGTGACGCGCTCGCCGAGCGAGAGGAAGCGGCCGATCTCGGGGCTCCGATCGAGGAGTTCGAAGTAGTCGTCGCTCAGGTACTCGATCTCGGTGGCGTCGTCTCCCTCCTCGAACGCGGAGTCGATCCAACCGTCAACGCCCGTGTCGTAGAAGAAGAGCTTCGTCCCGACCCGCTGAATCATGCCGCTCTCCGCCGTCGGCGCGACCTTCCTCTCGCGATCGCTCGCGAGCCCTGCGCTCCACTGCACGGCGTCCTTGCCCGACTCGGCTTCGAAGGTCATCGCGGGCGGCGGCATCGGCAGGTCCGCATCGAGCCTGGGTCCTCCGAACTTCACGCTCACGCCGGTCGACGCAACGGCGTCCCGCATGGAGTTCACCCCCGTCACCCGCTGGCCACCGACGGTGATCGTCACGCCGCCCTCGCCGGACGCGAGGAGATCCTCGCGCACGAGGTACGACGTGTAGGGAGTGACGATCCCATACTCGGTCGCGAGCCTGACGACCTCTTCCCTGAGCTCCTTCTCCTCACCGCGGAGCCGGATCTCGGTCATGAGGTACGCGATCTTCCGCGACGCCCAGAGCGGCGGGATGAAGTCGTGGTCGCGCTCGCGCCGGGGGAAGCTCGCCCGGTAGACGAACTCCTCGCCGTGGGTGCCGACCGTCCCCCTGAGACGGAGCTCCGTGGCGCCCGCTCCCTCGTACCGGCCGAAGATGGTCACCTGCGCGCCGTTGAACACGTCGGGCAGGTCGATCGGGTAGACGTCGTACGTCTCGATGTCGTCGAAGTCGATCGTTATGTCTGCGAGGATCGGCTTCGCGACCTTCGAGTAGAAGCTCGACACCTTGTGCTCCAGGTTCTCACCCGGTTTGACGTAGTCGACCGTGCCGCGGCTGTCGAGCGAGAGCCTGTCGAGGAGCGTCGTGTTGACGTCGTAGCCGACTCCGAAGGTGAAGATGCGCACGCCGTCGTTCCTCTCCTCGACGTGCTCGAGGATCGTGGCGACGTCGGTCTCTCCGGCGGTCGGGAGGCCGTCGGTCATGAACACGACCATCTGGGGATTCACCGACGAGGGCAGGTCGAGAGCCAGCTCGAGCGCGTCGTCGATGTTGGTGCTGCCGCCCGCCTCGATCTTCTCAACGAAGGCGAGCGCGTCGAGCACGTTCTCTTCCGTGGCCGGGACGAGCTCGTCCGCAAACGATCGATCCTGCGTCGCGAACGTGATGACGTTGAATCGGTCGCGGCCGTTCAGGTTCTCGAGCGCGTACCTGAGCGCGGCCCTCGCCTGTTCGATCTTCTTCCCGCCCATCGACCCCGAGCGGTCGAAGACGAACACGATGTCCTTCGGCAGGACGACGCCCGGGTCCTCGAGGAGCCCGGGGGAGAGAAGCAGCAGGAAGTAGCCGTCGTCGGGACCCGCGCGATGCGTGATGAGGTTCAAGCCCAGGTCGTCCTCCGACACGGTGTAGTAGAGGAAGAAGTCGCGGTCGGGCCTGACGTCGGCGGCCTCGAAGCCGCAAGTCGCGGTCGTTCCCGCCACGCTGACGTCGACCTCGTGGCTCGGGCTGTAGACGCTCTTGATCGGGACGTTCGATCCGATCTCGACCGTGATGGACACGTCCTCGATCGGCTCCGCGGAGAACCGCTCGGTGTCGAGCGGGTAGCGGTAGGTCACGAGACCCGCGTCGTAGGTCAGAACCTCTTGATACGCCAGCTCGATCTTGACCTCGCCGCGCGCCGGGATCGGGTAGACGCGGGCGCGGTACATGTCGCGTCCCGCGTACTCGAGAAGCCCGGGGTCCTTCATCTGTCGCACGATGTCCTGGTAGATGCGGCGAGCCTCCTCGGCGTCGAGGAGCTCGCCCGTGATCTTGGCGCCGTTCATCCACATCGAGAACTCGGTGATCGAGGCGGTCTCCGGGATCGGGAAGATGTACGTACCCTCGATCTCGTGGTCGTTGTTGTTGACGAACACCTGGTCGATCACCGTCGTGGCCGCCTGGTTCTCGACGGACACGTCGACGCGGTGGTACTTGACCGTGAAGGGCGTCGGGTAGGGGAGGACGTTCGGGATCGGGCGAGGGATCATGACGCCGTCCGCGTGGGCGAACGGCGCAGCGAGCGCTAGGGTCAGGAGGAGAGCGCAGATTGTGACGAGCGCTTTCGCTGTCTTCATCTCTTGCTCCTTTCGGGCGGCCCCGGGCTCCGCCGCGAATCGGCGGGGACGGAGGGCCTTTCGATCCGGGCGCATGTCTACCACCGGATCGCATCCCCTGTCAACGAGCGTCACCGTGGAACGGTACGCTCGTCGCTCGGTCTCTCATCTCATACGACGCCCTCAGACGGACGGGATTCAGGGGGAGGTCAGGGAGGGGCGACGGAAGGGCCTTGCGACTTTCCGCGGGGAGCCAGGGAGAGGCGACGGAAGGATCTCGCGGCCTTCCGCCGCGCTTCGTCCTTCCGAGGCGACGGGCGTCTGGTGTACAATGGAGTAGTAGTCAAGAATCCACGTCCCCGAAGAGGGAGGCGACTATGGGACGCGCCTTCACGGTTCTGGTTCTCGCACTGCCTCTCGTCCTGATCCTCGGCGGCGTCGAGATCTCGGCAGCCCGTGATGCGATCGTCTTCACCGCCAACCAGGAGTTCCTCTCGAGGATCTACGTCCTCGAGATGGACGGCTCGGTGCATCACTACTTCGACTACGAGTTCTACCGGTTCTGCGACATGGTCGTCGTGAACGGGGAGCTGTACGCCGCGGAGGCCTTCGCCCCGCGCGTCCTCAAGGTCGATCTCGAGACCGGTGAGCTCGACGTCATCGTCGATGACTGGTCACTCTACTACTTCTACGGGCTGGCGTTCGACGGGACGTACTTCTACGTCGACGAGTGGGACCTGAACCGCTACGAGATCGACGGCACGAAGGACGGGACGGCGAGCTTCGCCGAGGCCGTCTACGGCAGCGCGTGGGACGGGTCGTACCTCTGGACCCTCGGGGACGAGAACGTCGTGAAGTGTTGGGACGTCTCCGGCTGGCCGGCGGTCGTCCGGGTCGCCGAGAACGACTTCACGCCGCCTACGCCGGCGTGCCGCGGGCTCTCGTTCGACGGTGAGGCGTTCTGGTCGGCCGAGTCGATCGACGGGGCGCTGGGGTGGATCTACTCCTTCGATCACGATGGGGCGGTCCTCCGGCAGGTGCGGGAGCCCGCCTACGTCGGATGGGGCGCCTGCGTCGTGGAGGGGCTTCTGACAGGCGTCGACGTGGAGGCCGAGACGAGACTGTCGCTCTCGCCGCCGAGCCCGAATCCGCTCTCCGGAGGCACGACGTTCAGGTTCTTCCTCGCGCGTCCCGCGCGCGTGACGCTCGCGATCTACAACGTCGCGGGCGAGCTCGTCGACACGGTCCTGTCGGGCGCTCGGCCCGCGGGCGAGCACGAGGTCGCGTGGAATGCCGGAGCGCTCGCGAGCGGCGTCTATCTCTGCCGGCTCGAGGCGGACGGCAGGACGGCGACGCGGAAGATCGTGAAGATGAAGTGAGGGCGGGGCCGCCGGCGGCACGCGGCGTCCGGCGGCCAACCGGAGCGGGCGCCGGGAGTGCGCGGACAGCCAGATAGAAGGGGGTATCGGCCAGTGAAAGCGGTGGGGCTCCTCTCGGGTGGACTGGACAGCACGCTCGCGATCAAGCTGGTGCTCGAGCAGGGCATCGAGGTCGCCGCGTTCAATCTTGTGACCGTCTTCTGCTGCTGCACGCCGAAGCACGCCTCCTGCTCGGCGGCGAGGACGGCGGTTCGCCAACTGGGGATCGAGCTCAAGGTCGTGAACTCGACCGAGGAGTTCCTCCCGATCGTGGCCGATCCGAAGCACGGCCACGGGAGCGGGATGAACCCCTGCCTCGATTGCAGAATCCTCATGTTCCGGAAGGCCCACGACTACATGGAGGAGATCGGCGCGTCGTTCCTCGTCACGGGTGAAGTTCTCGGTCAGCGCCCCATGTCCCAGCGTCGCGACGCGATCAGGCTGATCGAGAAGGAGTCCGGGCTCGGCGGGTACATCGTGCGGCCGCTGTCGGCGCAGCACTTCGAGCCCACCGTCCCTGAGAGGGAAGGTTGGATCGATCGCGAGAGGCTGCTCGCGATCGACGGGCGCTCGCGGAGGGAGCAGATCGCGCTCGCAGAGAGTCTCGATCTCACGGACTATCCCTGCCCGGCAGGCGGGTGTCTTCTCACGGACAGGGTCTTCGCGGCCCGGGTCCGGGACCTCCTCGATCACGAGGGGTGCCTGAGGCTTCCGGACGTCACGCTTCTCAAGATCGGCAGGCACTTCCGGCTGAGTTCGGAGGCGAAGGCCGTCGTCGGGAGGGACGAGGCGGAGAACGAGGATCTGAGGACGCACGCGCGCGAGGGTGACGCGGTGCTCGAGTTGGCGGACATCGCGGGGCCGCTGACGCTCGTCAGGGGACGCGCGGATGCGCGCGAGCTGAGATTGGCGGCCGCCGTCACGGCCAGGTACAGCAAGGCGAGACTCCTGCCGCGGGCGTCCGTTGTCTGCCGGACGATCGGCGGAGCGGACGACGTCGGCTTGACGGTCGCTCCTGCCGCGGACGCGGGTCTCGCGGACCTGAGGATCGGCGGGTCGGCGGCAGAGGCGGGAACGTGACACGCGGCTGTGACTCGGCGGAGCGTGCTGGATTCGCGGGCGCCGAGGTCCTCGAGTCGCGACAGCGGGCCGGCGGAGGATCGGTCCACGCGCGGGTTCTCGGATGACATGTTAAGATAGCGGGCCGCTCCGTTCGGAGCGGCCCGCGTTCGAATCGTGCTCGTGGGATTCCGCCTATTCGGCCGACACGTACTTCTCAGGATCCGCGACGAACTTCTGGAGGCACGTCTCGGCGCAGAAGTAGTACGTCTTGCCCTCGTAGTCGAGGGAGTGCTGGGCGTCCTCGGTGACCTTCATCCCGCAGACGGGATCGGTCAAGACCTTCTCGGTGGCGCCCTCGACCAGCTCCTTGGCCTCCTCGCCGACCTTCTCGACGGCCTCGGCGGCCTCTTCGACCACCTCTCCCGCCGCCTCAACGGCGTCGCTGGCTGCCTCGACCGCCCGCTCGGCGGCGCCCTCCACGGCGGTCTCCGCCTGCTCGGTCTGCTGCTGGCAGCCGACCGCGAAGAGCATTCCCACGGCGAGCATCACGACGATCGCGCTCGTCCATAGCCTCATCGGTGCACCTCCTTCGTAGGTTCGACAGGGCGGCTCCCGCCCCGCGCTGACGAGATTGGTCCGCTTTCCACTCCCGCGCCGGGGGCAGTGACGGGCCGCGCCCGAGAACGGTGCAGGCATGGTACGACGATCCTCCGGGTTGTGCAAACGATTTCCTCGGGGATCCTGCGGCGGCCCGCGGGAAGTGGGGCGCGCGGATTGCGACCACGGAGCCCACGATGGCTCAGTGGGCGCCAGGATCGTTGCCCGCGGGATCCTGAGGGAGTAGAATGAAGGTCCTCATTCCATCCCCGAACGGGCCGTTTCCGGTATCCGCGCCCCGCGGGTTGGGGCGATCGTCGAGAGGAGGCACGCGTGGGGCCTTTCCTCCCTGCCCGTCGACGGGCGGTCTGTCCGGCCGCGTTCGCGGCCGCCGCGGTCGTCCTTCTTCTGTCGCCGGCCTCGGGCCAGGAGCCGGTCGACGTCGCGCTCACGGGTGAGGCCCTCGAATTCGAGCAGCGGATCCACGAGGAGCTCGCGGCCGTGGCGCCCGAGGCGGTGCCTATCTTCGAGGAGGCCTCGTCTGCGTACCGGCGGACCGACTTCGCATCCGCGAAGCCGGCATTCGAGCGCGTGCTCGAACTGGCGCCCGGTTTCCCAGCTGCGCTGAGGAGGCTCTCCTTCTGCGAGCTGTCGTTCGAGAACGTCGACGCGTCAATCCGGCTCGCCCGGGAGGCCGTGGCGGTCGACGAGTCGCCCGACGAGTCGCCCGATAACCTGAGCATGCTCGCCTTCGCGCTCGCGTCGACCTTCGATGGGCGGAGTCTGAGCGAGGCGATGGGGTACGCCGACCGGGCCGCCCGGGAGGATCCCGAGGGCTCCTGGACGCAGCTCGTGCTCGCGCAGGTCGCCCTGGCGAACGGCCGGGAGGAGCGCCTGGCTGCCGCCGTCGCGGCCCTGCTTCGGATCGCGCCCGAGTATCCCGGCACGCACATGTTCGCGGGATCGACGCCGAGGCGAGCTTCCTCCGCGCGGAGGAGCTCGGCGGGTCGCCCGAGATCGTACGCGAAGCCCTCGGCATGGGCGTCTCCCGAAACGCGCGGATCGACCGGCTGATACGGAACGGGGTCCTGATCTTCGTCGGCTGGCTCGCCGTTCTCGTCGCGCTCTTCTTCGTCGGCGACGTCCTGAGCCGGCTGACGCTCCGGTCGGTCCAGCGTGCGAGCGATCTCGCGGCGTTCGAGCCCTCCGCCGGGGAGCGCGGCGTCCGCGCGCTCTACCGCACCGTGATCGCGCTCGTGTCGCTCTACTTCTACGTGTCGATTCCCGTTCTGATCGTTCTCGTGACCGTGCTCGCGGCCGGCATCCTCTACCTCCTGCTCTCGATCGGGCACGTTCCGCTGCAGCTCCTCTTGATCGTCGGCGTCGCCGCGATCTACACGCTCGTCGCCGTCTTCCGGAGCATCTTGACGAGGGTCCGAGAGGAGGAGCCGGGGCGGCCCGTCTCGCGCGAGGAGGCACCGGGCCTGTGGTCGGTCGCCGAGGCCGTGGCCGAGCGGGTCGGAGAGCGGCCCGTCGACGCCATCTGCCTCACGCCCGGTCCGGAGGTCGGGGTCACGGAGCGCGGCGGGCTCCTCGCGAGGGTCCGCGGAACCGGCAGGCGGCTCCTCATTCTCGGCCTCGGATCCCTCGCCGGATTCACGCAGCGCCAGCTCGCGGCGGTCCTCGCTCACGAGTACGGCCACTTCTCGAACCGCGACACGGCCGGCGGCGACCTCGCGAACCACGTCTCGTGCTCCATCTATCGCATGGCCCACGGCCTCGCGGTCCGTGGGCAGGCGACGTGGTACAACCCCGTCTGGTGGTTCCTGAAGGGGTTCGAGCGGATCTTCCTTCGCATCACGCTCGGCGCCTCGCGCCTTCAGGAGATCCTGGCCGACCGCCACGCGGCGTTCGCGTGCGGGCCTGCTGACCTCTCGGCGGGGCTCAGGAACACCGTGCGGCAGGCGGTCTTCTTCGACGCGCAGTTCCAGCGTGAGGCGAGGGCCGCGACGTCGAAGGGGCGTCGGCTTCGCAACCTGTACGCGCTTCCGCCGATCGAGGGCGAGAGCGAGCGGGAGGCGTTCGAGCGCGCGGTCGAGGAAGCGATGACCCGGCCGACCTCTCCGTACGACAGCCACCCCGCGATGCGCGACCGCCTCGATCTCATCGGGAAGCTCGTGCGGGCGGGAGACGACGAGGAGGACACGAGCCCCGAGGCGTGGCTCCTTCTCCCGAACGCGTTCGAGCTGCAGGAGCAGATGACGGCGCTCGTCGACGCGAGCGTCCGGAAGCAGCACGTGATGCCCGTGCCGACCGAGGAGCGCAGGGAGCCCGCGGAGGGCGACGCCGTGGCGCTCGCACCCTCGATCTCCGAGAGCTGCACGCGCTGCGCGCACGGCCGCGAGAGATCCGCGAGGGAGTCGTGGTGCGAGCTCAGGTGCGAGACCGTGCCGTGGAACGGCACGTGTGACGGATTCGAGGCGGCGGGGGGGGAGTAGGCTCGCGACGACGGGCCGTCGCGGGGGACCGGCGCGGTGAGGAGCCGCGCCAACGCCATTCGGGGGCGCCCCTCGAGGGGCGCCCCCGCGTCACGGATGGCCGACGGTCGCGACGCGCCTCACGGAGAGGCTGCGGCTCCCGCCCCCGGCGCCCACGCCTTCCTGAAGATCACGAACCTCACGAAGAGCCAGACGGCGATCGCGCCGATCGTGATCCACCAGATCGGCCACGGGTTGTCGCTGTAGATGTAGAGGAGCGGAACGACCGTGCTCGTCCACAGGCCGCCGCCCATGAACGGCTCGTGGAGGAGCTGCTTGTACCCGAACGCGTCGACCGCGGTCGTCTCGAGATCGGGATCGGCGACCCGGAGCAGAAGGAGCCCGGTCGCCGTGACGCCGGTCGACTGCCCGAACTCGGCCACGCTCCGCTCGAACCAGAAGTCTGGGAGCATCCGCCGGGCGATGAAGACCACGCAGAAGACGTTCCACGCGATACCGGCGAGCATCAGGATCAGGAACGGGGCCAGGTTCGATACGATGACCTCGATCTTGAGCGTCGCGAGTGCGGCGACGATGAGGAAGTCGAGCGAGAGCCCCTGGAGCCTCTGCATGATGTCGTGATCGAGGATCTCCTTCCTGTCGAACCTGTCGAAGAACTTCTGGACGATGACGCCGCCGACCATGGCGAGCGGGAAGAGCGGGAAGCTCCCGAGGATCGCGCGGTCGGGATTGGTGAGCCACAGGCGCTCGAGCCCCGCCAGTCCGAGCTTGAGTCCGTAGCCGATCAGGATCGCCAGGGCGACCACCCCGACGTGGACCGAGAGCGTCTCGACAGAGTCGATGCTGAACGTCAGAAGACCGGCGCGCTTCCGCTCGCTCTTCGGCACGATGCCGTCGCCGCGCGTGGCGGTCTCCTTGAGCTCGTCGGCGGCGCCCTTCGAGTAGTTTCGCCTCGCGGCCCAGTTGACGAGCGCCATCCCGATCGAAACGCCCGCCACCACGCCGATCGTCGCGGAGGCGAGGGCCAGGTCCGCGCCCTCGGGCCAGCCCTTGTCGGCGAAGACCTGAGCGAGCCCCGCCGCCGTGCCGTGCCCGCCCTCGAACCCGACCGGGATGAGCGCGCCGAACATCGGCGGGATGCCGAATACCTTCACGAGGATCGCGAGCGTGATCCCGAGGCCGACGGCGTACTGCCCCCACGCCACGATCTGTCCGTAGGCGAGCTGCGGGCCCGACAGACGCCAGACGGTCCGGAGCGAGGGGATCGCGGTCCCGAGGAAGAGCGTGGCGAAGACGATGTTGATGAGGAAGCCGGGGAGCTTCGTCCAGCCGGCCGTCGCGGCGTCGAGGAAGGGACCCGCTCCAGGCGCGTGCCGCCTCAGGATCTGGAGCGCGATGAGGCCCACGAGACCGGCGAGCACCGAGGCGGGGAGGAGGAGCCTCTGCGACCAGCGGACCTTCGAACGAATGAGCTGTCCCAGAAGGAGGAGGACGGAGAGGAAACAGAACGAGAGAACGATGCGGTCGATGGTCGGACCTCCTCTCGAGTAGCTTCGTGTATCGGCTCGAGTGGCGTCGGCTGTTGGATCGAGTAGCTTCGTCTGTCGGCTCGAGTGGCGTCGGCTGTTGGCCGGGGCCGCAGCGCGGCGAATCCCGGCCCTCCGCGCGTCACGGGGGAGACTCTAGCACGCGCGCGGCGCTCGTGCCAGGGGACTTCTGGCGGCGCGGGGAGCGAGGACGTCGCGCCGGGAGCGGGGGCCGTTCCGAGAGCGGCCGGCCTCCCAACGAGAGAGAGCCCCGCCGGGCGAACCGGCGGGGCTCGTGTCATCGGTGTCCTGCTCGCTGCCTACCTGAGCACGATCGCCTTCTGCGTGACGACGGCGCCCGCCGCCTCGAGCGAGCAGAAGTAGACGCCCGCGG
>JALGVU010000478.1 GCA_025774545.1 bacterium
GGACAGGGCAGAGCCCGGAGAGGGTTCCTGCTCGGTCCGCCTCTTCCCAGCACATCCGTGCCATGCTAGGATGATCCTGAAGCCGAATACGGACACCTTCTCGCGAGGTCCCTCGTCCATGGGCGAACCCACCAAGCCGCCCTTCCGCTGTCCTGCGTGCGGCACTGAACTCCGCTCTCCCGAATCCCCGTGTCCGCAGTGCGCGGCAGCCACGACCGCTGCCCGTTCGGATCACCCGGCAGCCGGGCAGACGGCGCCCGCGGAATCCGCCCCTGCCCCCATCGACGACTTCGAGGTCAAGCGCCAGATCGGGCGCGGTGGCATGGCCACCGTGTACGAAGCGTATCAGCGCTCCATGCACCGGAGGGTCGCGCTCAAGATCCTGGACGTGAGCGCGATTCCGTCGCGCAAGGCGGAAGCGAGATTCGAGCGCGAGGCCTGGATCGGCGGTCGCCTGAACCACCGCCACGTGACGACCGTCTATGCTCAGGGAGTGCAGGGGCGTTCACACTACATCGCGATGGAACTCCTTCCTGGCGGGTCGCTCCAGGACGCGATCACGCGCGCGCAGCAAAGCAGGAAGGAGGCGTCTTCGGACTCCGCATGGAGGGCCGAGCATATCCGGAGTGTCGTCGGGTTGTTCGTGGGGGTGGCAGACGCTCTCGGGCACGTTCACAGCCACGGGATTGTCCACCGTGACATCAAGCCATCGAACCTGCTGCTCTCGGAGGACGGCGGTCGACTCGTGCTCACGGACTTCGGACTCGCCCGCGATGAGACGGCCTCGCGGATGACGCGCGGCGGCGACCTTCTCGGGACCCTGCGCTATATGTCCCCGGAGCAGCTGCTCGCTCACCGGGCCAGGGTCGATCACCGAAGCGACATCTGGTCGCTCGGGGTCTCGCTCTACGAGGCAGTGACGCTCGATCTGCCCTTCTCGGCCGAAAGCGAGGAGGCGTACCTGACCGCGGTCAGCGGGAAGGAGCCTGTACCCGCGAGGCGTCGGGATCGTGCAGTCCCTCGAGATCTGGAGACGATCCTCATAAGGTGCCTCGAGCGCGACCCCGACCGGCGCTACGCCTCTGCCGCGGAGCTCAGGGACGATCTTGAGCGATTCCTGGATGATCGGCCTGTCATGGCACGTCGCCCGGGTGTGCTGACGCGGACCGCCCGGTTCGCTCGGCGGCAGCGGATCCTGCTTGCGACCGGTGCCGTGGCGGTGGCCCTCGCCCTGGTGGGGGCGAAACTGGTCGGCGACCAGCTGCGGCATCGGCGAGATATCGAGCGTCTGAGCTGGACGTTGGAGCAGATGATCGGATCGGAAGCGGGTCCGGAGGACATCGACCCGCGCTGGACGCGGCTCGAGCAGGTGCTCCACGACGAGGTGGCGGATGCGCCAGATGGTCCGATAGCTGTGCTGGCCAGGAGAGCGGTGGCCGATCTCTCGATCACCACGGCTTCCTTCGGGCTCGTCTCCGACCTGCCACAGCTTACCCTCGCGGTGCCGAACAGGCGGTTCGACCCGGGACTCGAGTACTTCTACGTTGCGGACGTGGAATGGGCATGGGACGGGGGGCCGTGGGAGCCCGTCGCGTCGACGATCTCCTACCACGGCGCTCCCGGTGGAATGTCGTCCAGCCTCCGCCTCGGCAATGTCCTGACAGCCGACGAGCTTCGCTCCGGTCCGCATCGTGCGGATCTGCGGGTCACCGTCTCGTTCTACAGACCCGAAGCGGTGCCCGTTGATAGCCTGCCCCTGCACGGCACCCAGAGTATCTCATGGGACTCGTCGGTGCCACCGTGGCCGTCGGTGAGGAGGGGGCTGAGGTTCGGCGTCTGGATCCGCTGACTCTCAACCTCTTCGACGAGTACCCGGCTGACTTCCCGCCCGCTGTCACGGGGGCCGAGGTTGCTCGTGAGCTCGAGTCTTGGTTCCAGCTGGAGCGGATCCAGCTGGTGCGCCTTGTGTTCCCGCCGGGAGAGGGATCGGGACTCGAGATCCGCATCCCCTCACATCACCGTCCTGATGTAGAGGAGACGTGGAGGTTCCCGACGCGCGGCAGAGACGACCTCGTGAGTGGCACCGTTGTCCACCTCACCCTCTGTGGCTTCTTCGACCTGGCACGTGAGCCGGCGCCCATACCATTGGCGGCAGAGGCCTCACTCCAGCTTGAGGATGGCACGGAGGTCCTGGGATTCCCCGTCGCCTGTGGTGCCGGCCGCCTGGCCGCACCTTACCTCAGAGTGCCTCACGGATGGCCCTCGAGTTCCTTCTCGTGGCCGGGGGAGTCGAACCGGATGTGCTTCTACTGGGCCCACCAGGGTTCCTTCTGGGGTCGTGAGTACCTCCGGATACCACCTGAAGTCTGCCCCGACGGGGAGTACGAGGGGCACATCGCGCTTTCTCCCTCGCGTTCCGTGGCGCTGGGGACGAGGGAGTTCGACAGATACGTCGGTGAGAAGATCCAGCTGCCCGTCACGATCGAGGTCATCACCGCGTCGGCCGAGTGGGCGGCGCCGGAAGGACCGCCTCTGCCGCCGGGGAGTTGAGTCTGTCAGCCGCTGCAGTCGAGGATCATTGCAGCGGCTTCTGACGGGGGCACGCTGTCACAGCATGCTCGCCTTCCGCGACGTGGGGCGACTACCTGAGAGCGATGATCTTGCCTCTCTTGCGGATCCCGGGTCCGCCAACTCGATTGGAGTAGATCGTAGAGGCCACCGGTCGGCCTGCGATCTTCGAGCGGTGCGATGACCATCACTCCAGAACCGTCATCGCCCGTCCTCAACCG
>JALGVU010000027.1 GCA_025774545.1 bacterium
CCCCGCTCCCGCGCGCACTTCCGGATCTCACAGGCCTTCGTGTGGCTGAAGAGGTTCGGGCCATCGGTGAGGCAACCGGTGCAGTTGATGTCGGAGGGCTTGATCTCCGCATCGTACATCTTCGACCACTCCTCGGCCACCTCCGCCCGCTTCGCGTCGTCGTTCGCCATCGTCGCCTGGTAGGCGCCGCACTCGTGGCAGAGGAGCCCGCAGTGCGAGAGCATCTCACTCATTGAATCCTCCTTCGCGCGACGCCGCCGCGCATCGGCGCCGGCTCCTGCCCGCGCTCGCCCCGGGCGCCCCGCGGCCTCGCGCAGCGCCCAGGCCGTCGCGGCCGTCTCTCCCCTACGACTGCTTCTCCGTCGCCAGCTCGCGCCCACTCCGCGCCCCGACGATCCTGAACTCCTCACGATCGAGCTCGCGGTCGTCGATCACCTCGAGCGAGCGTCGCGTCTCCTTCTCGAGACTCCGAAGGCGGCTGCTCTCCTCCGTCAGAATGTGGACCGCCATCTCGGGCGACACGGTCACACGGAGCGCTCGCTCCCTCGTCGATGAAACCACACGCCGCACCGCCCGCTCGACGAAGAGCATGATCGACTCGAGGGAGAGCACCTTCCCCGTGCCCTCGCAGGAGGGGCACTCGTCGGTGTACTGATGCAGGAGGCTCGGTCGCACGCGCTGGCGCGTCATCTGGACGAGCCCCAGCTCGCTAATCGGGAACGTCTTGCTGCGCGCTCGGTCGCGGGACAGGACCTTCTTGAGCTCCTGCACGACCTTCTGCCGATTCCCCTCGCTCGCCATGTCGATGAAGTCGATGACGATGATCCCGCCGATGTCTCGCAGCCTCAGCTGCCGGCCGATCTCACGCGCGGCCGCGAGGTTTGCGCTCAGGATCGTCTCCTCCTGATCGCGTTTCCCCGTGAAGCGCCCCGTGTTCACGTCGATGGCCGTCAGCGCCTCCGTGTGGTCGATGACCACGTAGCCGCCCTTCTTGAAGTAGACCTTGCGCCGAAGGCTCTTCTCGATCTCGCCCTCGATCTCGTAGGCGTCGAAGATCGGCGTGCTGTCCCGGTAGAGCTCCAGCCGCGACTTCAGGTCGGGCGCGACCAGCCTGAGGTACGCCGCGATCTCCCGGTAGCCCCGGCGGTTGTCGATCACGAGCCGGTCGACGTCGGTCGTGAAGATGTCCCGGACCAACCCTGCCGTCAGACCCACCTCGCTCTGGATGAGCGCCGGCGCCCGCTTCTTCTCCGCGGAGCTGTTGGCCTTCTTCCAGAGCTTGACGAGGAACTTGAGATCGCGCTTGATCTGCCGCTTGCTCACACCGTCCGCCGCCGTGCGGACGATGAGCCCGCCCCACTGCGGCCGGATCTCGCGCGCGATCGCCTTCAGACGCTCGCGCTCCTCGGACTTCTCGATCTTGCGCGAGACGCCGATCGAGCCGGAGAAAGGCACCAGCACGAGAAAGCGGCCCGGAAGCGAGATCTGCGTCGTGACGCGCGGGCCCTTCGTGCTGATCGGTTCCTTCGTGACCTGGACCAGGATCTCCTGGTTCTTCTTGAGAAGGTCCTGGATCGGGGCGTTCGGCGCGACCATCCGCTGGCCTTCCTCGATCTCCAGCCCCTCCCCGCCCGCGCCCGCCTTATCGCCGATGTCCCGCATGTCCGAGACGTGCAGGAAGGCGCTCTTCTCGAAGCCGATGTCGATGAAGGACGCCTGCATGCCGGGAAGGACCGCCCCGACGACACCCTTGTAGATATCGCCGACGATCCGGCCGCCCTCCCCGTGCTCCACCATGAGCTCGACGAGATGATGATCCTCGAGGATCGCGATCCTCGTCTCGCCTGCTGTGACGTTGACTACGATTTCCTTGTACACAATCCTCCTGAAGCAAGGCGGGGCCGGTGGTTCAGCGCCCCGCAACGTGTCGGCCGTCGATGCGGCCGGTGCTTCCCATGCTGGCTAGTCCACGTCCTGGAGTATAATCAGCCTACGGTATCGGTTCAAGCCCCGGACGCCCCACTGCGCACCGCCTCAGGAGCGCAGTTCTGTGCACTCGGGCCAGTTCGGGCCCGCCTGCAGGGACGTCCCCGGTCTCCGCCAGAAGCCGCACGAGATCGACCGGACGCAGCGCCCCCTCCTCACCCAGGGCCAGGACCGCCCTCAGCACCGGGGGCCTCTCTCCAGCCATCTCGAGCTCGAGGATGCGCTCCGACGGGCGAATGACCTTCTCCCGATCCCCGCGCAGCACGCTCGCCTCTGCGAGCCCCCGGACGGCCGCGATCCGCTCCTCGATCTCTGCGGCGGCAAGGTCGGCGAACCCGGGCACGTCGCCGATCGTGTACTCAGCCGCCGCCGCCTGCGCGGAGACCGACGTCCTCGACTCGAGCGGAACGACCGACGCGATCTCGATCCCAGCGGGCATTCGCTCGGAGAGCCGCTGGACTATCTCCGCCTGGGCCATCGGTCGCGTGAGCTCGATGTCGAGAAACTCGGCGTCCCCCGTCGCCCCGACCGGGAGCGGCGGGCCGAGCGAGAGCCTCGGATGCGGATTGAATCCCCGCGTGTACGCGATCGGGAGCCCGGACATCGTGAGCGCGCGGACGATGATACGAAGGACGTCGAGGTGCGAGATGAACCGCACCGCGTCACCCTTCCGGTAGCGGACGCGCCATCTGACAGAACCGTTGTTCGTGCCGTGCCGGATCTTCCTCTCTCGCCGCCCGAACGTCTCCGGCCGCGCATCCTCGGCCACCCCCGCCACCACCGGATCCGGCATCGGCCGCGAGGCAGACTCCCCGCCGCACGCTCCGCACTCGAAGCAGCCGACCTCGCGGCAGTCGGGCGTCGTCTCACCCGCGAGCGCCTTCGCCCTCTCCGCGCGGAGGAACGTCTTCGACGCGCCTCCCTCGATGTGGTCCCACGGCAGCCGCGCGTCCTCGTCGATGGCCTCGAGATAGCGCTCGGGCTCGATCCCGGCCTCGTCGAACGCGCGCCTCCAGATCCCGAAATCGAACGTCTCGGTCCAGCTGTCGAACCGGGCGCCAGCGCGCCACGCGGCCTCGATGACCGGCGCGAGCGCACGATCGCCGCGCGCCATCGTTCCCTCGAGGAACGAGACCTCGGGATCCCTCGTGGAGAGTTTGACTCCCTTCATCCTGAGGCGGCCTCGCAGAAACGCCTCCTTCCTCGCCGTGTCCTTCACCGAGTCCTGGCGCTCCCACTGAAACGGCGTGTGGGCCTTCGGGACGAACGGCGACACCGAGACGTTGACACGCGCGCCACCCTTCCGTGTCCGGGCGACCTGCCGGATCTTCGACACGAGGTCGGCGATGCCCTCGACATCGTCGTCGGTCTCCGTCGGAAGTCCGATCATGAAGTAGAGCTTGATCCTGCTCCACCCGGACGCGAACGCGACGTCGACAGTCTCGAGGATGAGCTCCTCCACCTCGTTCTTGTTGATCACGTCCCGAAGCCGCTGTGTCCCGGCCTCCGGAGCGAACGTCAGGCCGGCGCGCCGCACGCGCCCGATCCCGTCCGCGAGATCGAGGCTGAACCGGTCGGCGCGGAGCGACGGCAGCGAGACGCTGACCTTCCGGCTGAAGAGCCGGTCGTTCAGGGTCGAAACGAGCGAGCTGAGATCGGGATAGTCAGACGCCGAGAGGGAGACGAGCGAAACCTCGTCGTACCCCGAGCAGGCCACGCCGCGATCGACGAGCCCGACCACGTCCTCGACGCCGCGCGTTCGCACCGGCCGTGTCACCATCCCCGCGTGACAGAACCGGCAGCCGCGCGTGCAGCCCCGCATGATCTCGATGGCGAGCCGGTCGTGCGTCGTCTCGGTGATCGGGACGATCGGGCACGCGGGGTGGCTTCCGGCGTCGAGAACGGGCTCGACGCGGCGGGCTATCCGCGAGGGGACGTCCTCTCGCGTGGGCTCGACCGCGATCAGACGCCCGGCGGCAGGCGCCGGCCGGTAGAACGTCGGAACGTAAAACCCAGGAACCCCCGCCGCCCGCACCAGGAGCTCCTCCCGCGGGAGACCCTCGCGCCTCGCGTCGAGCACGAGGTCGGCGAGATCGAGGACGGCGCTCTCGCCGTCACCGATGACGAGGATGTCGAAGAAGTCCGCCACGGGCTCGGGGTTGAATGCGCAGGGGCCCCCGCCCACGATGAGGGGCCAGTCGCGCCCGCGCCCACGGGGGCCCGCAGCATCCACGGGGCTCCCGGCGCCCGCAGCGCTCCCGGGACTCCCGGCACCCCCGGCGCCCCCAGCGCTCGCGGAGCTCCCGGCGCCCGCAGCATCGGGCCGCCCCTCCGCGCGGTCGGCGGCCCGGAGCGGAATCCCGGCGAGATCGAGCATCGCGAGGACGTTCGAGTAGTGGAGCTCGTACTGGAGAGTGAATCCGACGACGTCGAAGTCCGCGACGGGAGCGTGGCTCTCGAGCGAGAAGAGCGGAATCCCACCCTCGCGCATGAGCCGTTCCATGTCGACCCACGGCGTGAACGCGCGTTCCGCGGCGACCTCGGGCCGGCGGTTCAGGATGTCGTAGAGCACACGGATGCCGAGGTGCGACATCCCGATCTCGTAGACGTCCGGGAATGCGAGGAGGAAGGTGAGCTCGGCGTCGCCGAGCGACTTCGCCGGGAGGTTTCGTTCCCCGCCGATGTAGCGGCTGGGCCTCGAGACGAGCGGCAGGACCTCACGCTCGAGCCTCTCGCGGAGCTCGCTCATGCCTCTTCCTGCCTCGCTCTCGCCCCGCGTGCCCGGGGGATCTGTGGGGGTGCTACTTGATGAGTGCGGCGCCGCGCTTCATCGCCTCGCGGTTCATGTCCATGATCTTGCCGCTCTTGCCGTGCATCTGCACGTCGAGCGACCCGAGGAGCGTCTCGAGGTTCACGGTCCCGAGCTTCTTCGCGAAGGCACCGAGCATGACCATGTTGGCCGTGCGGGCGTTCCCCACCTCCTCGGCGATGCTGTTCGCGGCGACCTTGAAGACGTTCACGTCCTTCCGCTCGACCTCACGGTCGATGAGGGACGTGTTGTAGAAGATCCAGCCGCCCGGCTGCACCGTGGGCTCAAACCTGTCGAGGGACGGACCGTTCATGACCAGGACCACGTCCGGTTCCTCGACCATCGGCGACGCAATCGCGTCGTCCGAGACGATGACCGAGCAGTTCGCGGTACCGCCGCGCATGGCGGCGCCGTACTGCGGAAAGAAGGTCGTGTGCTTGTCGTCCATCATGCCGGCCTGGGCGAGGAGCTTGCCCATGAGGACGATCCCCTGCCCACCGAAGCCGGCGCACCTGATCTTCTGTGTCATGTGGATGCTCCCTGTGTCTCTGATGGCCTCGCGCCTCGCCTGGTGCCGCCCCCGCACGAGAGGCGCCGCCGACTCCTCGCTACGCCGCCACCGGCTTCTGGGCCTTCTCCTCGGCACCCACGTCCCGCACGACACCGAGGGGATAGTAGTCGAGCATGTTCTCCCTGAGCCACGTCATCGCCTGCGGCGGGGTCATCCCCCAGTTGGTCGGACAGGGAGAGAGCATCTCCACGAGGGTGAAGCCGCGCCTGTCGAGCGCGTACTCGAACGCCTTCCTGAGGTAGCTCTTCGTCTTCATGATGGTCTTCGGCGACTCGAGCGCCCCGCGCGCGATGTACGCCACGCCCCCGAGCGTCTGCAGGAGCTCGCACACCCGGATCGGATGTCCCATGATCGCCGGGTCCCTCCCGAGCTGGCACGTGGTCGACTTCTGCCCGACGAGCGTCGTCGGCGCCATCTGGCCGCCCGTCATGCCGTAGATCGCGTTGTTGACGAACACGGTGACGAAGTTCTCGCCCCGGTTCGCAGCGTGGATGATCTCGGCCGTGCCGATCGCAGCGAGGTCGCCGTCGCCCTGATAGCTCACCACGAAGCAGTCGGGATTCGCCCTCGTCATCCCCGTCGCCGCCGCCGGCGCCCGACCGTGTGCCGTCGAGATCACGTCGAAGTTCCAGTAGAGGTCAGCGAACACCGAGCACCCGACCGGCGCGATCCCGATCGCGCGCTCCCTGAGGCCGAACTCGTCGATCAACTCCGCGACGAGCCGATGCGCGACGCCGTGCCCGCATCCTGGGCAGTAGAGCGTCCTCGGCTCCTTCATCGCTACCGGTTTCGTGAAGACCCGTTCCACGGAAGTCACCTCCTCGAAGCACTGACGTTCGTGTGTCGACAGACCGTGCCGCGACCCTCAAGCGTGCTAGAAGTTCTTGACGATCTCGCCCGGCTTCGCATCGAGGACCTTCCTGAGATCCGCGACGATGTCCGCCTGTTGCGGGATCCCGCCGGCCGTCCTGCCGTGCACATGCACCGGCGCCTTCCCCTCGACGGCGAGCCTCACGTCCTCCCACATCTGCCCGAGGCTCATCTCCACAACGAGGAAGTTGTCGAAGCGGTCGGCCAGCCCGTTCAGACGCGCGCTCGGGAACGGCCAGATGGTGATCGGACGGAAGAGACCGACCTTGATGCCCTTGGCGCGCGCCACCTCCATGGCCGACTTCGCGATCCTCGACGCCGTGCCGTACGCCACCATCACGACGTCCGCGCCATCGAGCCCGACCTCCTCGAACCGCGTCTCGTTCTCGGTGATCGTGTCGTACTTCTTCTGAAGCTCGAGGTTCCGCTCCTCCATGCCCGTGACGTTCAGGACGAGCGACGTGACAAGAAGCGGATCGGTCGTCGACGGGTCGCCGAGCCGCCACGGCTGCTTCGACGGAAGATCGGGAGGCCGCTTGTACTCGTGGAGCACCAACGGCTCCATCATCTGCCCGAGGATGCCGTCGGCCTGGATCATCGCGGGGTTTCTGTACTTGTCGGCCAGATCGAAGCCGAGCATCGTGAGGTCGTAAAGCTCCTGCACGTCGCTCGGAGCGAACGCGATCACGCGGTAGTCGCCGTGGCCGCCGCCCCGGGTCGTCTGGTAGTAGTCGGACTGCGCGGGCGAGATGTTGCCGAGCCCAGGACCTCCGCGGTTCACGTTCACGTAGAAGACCGGGAGCTGGGCGCTCGCCATGTACGAGATGCCTTCCTGCTTGAGACTGATGCCCGGGCTCGACGAGGACGTCATCGACCTCGCCCCCACCGCCGCCGACCCGTAACACATGTTGATCGCGGCGATCTCGCTCTCGGTCTGGATGAAGACCCGCCCCTCCTCGATCATCCGCCTCGACATGTAGGCCGTGAGCTCGTTCTGCGGCGTGATGGGGTAGCCGTAGTAGCAATCGCAGCAGGCCTGCACGGCCGCCTCGCCGATCGCCTCGTTCCCCTTCATCAACACCTTCTCGCCAATCGGAATCTTCTCACTCATCCCTTGACTCCTCTGGACACGCCCGGACGGCTACTTGTACACCTCGATCGCCAGATCGGGGCACACGATCGCGCAGAAGGTGCATCCCGTGCACTTCTCCGGATCGAAGCACTCGACCGGGTGGTACCCCATGCTGTTGAACTCCTCGGCGAGTCTCAGAATCTGCTGCGGGCACGCCTCGATGCAGTAGGCGCAGCCCTTGCACCGCTCGGTATCGACCTCGATCTTCGGCACTGCTGTCCCTCCTGAAGAGAACTCGGCGAGCTTCAGCGCTGAAAGGCGCTAAACCTTAGACAATGTACCACGCTGCGGTCAGCCGGCCAAGGGCTTTTCGTCGCCCCACGGGAAGGCCGCGCGCGCGATCTGCGAGTGCGGATTCGACAGGAGGCCGTCGCGCCGGCTCGTCGCCACCCCTATTCTTCTGATGAGTGGCAGAAGGCCGGGTTGCTCGGGGGACGGCGCGCGCGTGAGTCGAACGCGCCACCGGACCCACTTCCTCGCGCACACGACTCCCGCGGTTCCGTGGCGGCGTATGGCGGACAAGATCGAAGCGGATTCGGTGCTTTCCCTGTCGGAGACCAAGATCGCGATCTCGTCCTCGTCGAGGTCTCCCCCGCCCGAGCTCCCGTCGTCGAGAGCCAGCGAGAATCGGTGCTTGTTCGGGTTGGCGAAGAGGTTGGTCGTCTCCACGAGTTCGCGGACGATCGCCTGCGCCCGTTCGGCGGACGGCGCCTCGACCTCGAGCTCCCACAGCTCCTCGCACGCGAGGTCCCGCACCTCGTCCTCGAGGTCCATCTTCGCCCGGAGCGCCTCGAGCGCCGAGCGCGCCTCGTTGTCCCCGACCTTGAGGGCGACCGCGAGCGAGAGCTTGAACGTCGCCATGGGCTAGGCCTCCTCGCTCCGCCGCTCCGCGAACGTGCGGAGCGACCGCATGACCGCGGCGCCGGGCCCGGGCTCGAGGAGCGTGCGCTCCCCCCGGGCTGAGCGCCTGCTCGCGCCCCAGGGCCCGGCGAGACGCTCGGGCACCTGGAAGAGCCACGCCGCTCGCTCGGGGTGCGGCATCATCGCGACGACGTTCCCCTCGACGTTCCGTATCCCCGCGATGGCACGCGAGGACCCGTTCGGGTTCGAAGGGAAGCCGGGGTCGCTCGCGCCGTCGGGACCGACGTACCGAAGGACGACCTGCCCATTCTCCTCGAGCCTGTCGAGGAGGCCCTCGGTCGACGTCACGAACCGTCCCTCGGCGTGCGCGACGGGTATCGGAACGACGTCCCCCCTGCCGAACGAGCACGTCGCGGACGATCCCGTGTCGACGACCTCGAGGTGCGTCCAGCGCGTGTAGTAACCGTCGCGGTCGGGCATGATGTTCGTCGCGAGTCCCATCTCCACGCGCCCGGGCTCGAAACCAGGAACCAGACCCGCCTCGAGGAGAATCTGCGCGCCGTTACAGATTCCGATCACCGGCTTCCCGGCGGCGGCCTCCTCGAAGAGGCAGTCGACGACGCGGTCCTTCGCCGCGATCGCCCCGGCGCGCACGCGGTCCTGATACGAGAAGCCGCCCGGCAGCACGTAGCCGTCGTAGAGGGCGAGCTCATCGGTCGGGCCGTTCCACATGAAGACGTCACACGCGAGCCCCGCGGCGGCGACCGCGCGCCTGGTCTCCTCCTCGCAGTTCATCCCCGGAAACCGGATGACCGCGATTCTGGGGTAGGGTCTCGTCATCGAATCACGTCCTGCCTTCGCGCCGCGCGATGCGGCGCACTGCGCGGTGCAGGGTCGCGCGCCCTGGAGCGTGGCTCCGCACCCTCGAGTGTCGCTCCTCGCCCCGGAGCATCGCTCCGAGCCCTGGGGCATCGCTCCGCGCCCCGGAGGGTCGCTCCTCGCCCTAGAGCATCACCCTGGTCGCGCCCCCGTTCCAGGCGCGCGCGAGGTCGTCCCGCGCGATCGTCACGTCGCCGCCCTCGACCGAGCGGATCGTGAGCGACGGATCGTCCGTCGTCTCGCCGAGCCGCCTGAACCAGACGTCCTTCATTCCCAGGAGAGCGACGACGTCGCCCTCGTCCCTCGGCGCCACCTCGAGGAGGTATCCGCCGTCCTCGCAGAGAAGCAGGCGCGCCGCGACCGACGCCGCGACCGGGCGACCTTGGTCGTTCGGCTCCAGCACGGACCGCTCCGCTCCTCCGAGAGTGGAGACATCGACCCACGCGCCGATCGAGCGATCGGGCGCGGCCGTGAGCATCATCTCGAGCGCCGCGATCGCGAGCCCGCCGTCCGAGATGTCGTGGCACGCGGCCGCGAGCCGTGCTTCGGCGAGAACGGTCACGCACGACATCATCGCGCGTTCCGCCTCGAAGTCCACGGCCGGCGGCTGTCCGCCCGTCGCGCCGAGCGGACCTCTTGCGAACTCGGAGCCGCCGAGCGCGCCCGTCCTACGACCGAGGAGATAGATCGCGTTCCCCGGCTCCTCGAACCCCATCGTGAGGTGCTTCGTTACGTCCGCGAGATACCCCACGCAGCAGACGATCGGCGACGGGAGGATCGCGCTCCCGGCCGACGACTGGTTGTAGAAGCTGACGTTCCCCGAGACGACGGGGATCGGCTCGTCCGAGTCCCTCTGGCCGATTCCGCGCGCCGCGTCCCCGATTCCCCGCACCGCCTCGACGAAGTCGTGAAAGACCTCGGGCTCCTCGGGATTCCCGAAGTTCAGGCAGTCGGTGAGAGCGATCGGGACCGCTCCGACGGCGGCCACGTTCCGCACGGACTCGGCGACGGCGGCAGCACCCGCGGTGTAGGGATCGATCGCCCCGAGGAACGGATTCCCGTCGGCCGAGACGGCGACGCCTGCCACCTCGCCCGGAATCGGCGCGATGACGCCGGCGTCGGCCTCGCCGGGACGCACGACCGTGTTGCCCTTCACCTCCCCGTCGTAGTGGCGGTAGACGTGCTCGCGCGACGCGACGTTGGGAGATCCCGCGACCGCAAGGATCGCTGCGGTGACGTCGACGTCGGCGGGGACGGCAGGGGCGTCGGCGTTCCGCGCGCGCTCGGCCGCGGGCCGCGCGTAGCAGATGCCGGTCGTGATCTCCTCGGTCGAGGCGTCGCAGACGACCGCGCCCTCGTGCAGGAGCACGAACCGCGGCTCGGGGATGACCTCGCCTATCACTTCCGCCCGCGCGCCGTGACAGAGTTCCGGGAGCTCGAAGTCCTCGTTGAAGATCCTGAGGACGTCGGCCGTGAGGCCGGTGGGCACGACGAGGCAGTACCGCTCCTGCGTCTCCGAGCAGGCGATCACCTCGGGCGCCATGTCGCGCTCGGCGACGGGCACCTTCGAGAGGTCGATGCGGACGCCTAACCCTGCCGCGGCCCCGACCTCGGAGGTCGCGCAGGCGATGCCCCCGGCGCCCAGGTCCTTGAACCCGATGGCCGCGCCGCGTTCCCGAACGAGCGCCAAGACCTCCTGGGTCGCGACCGTCAGCATGCGCTTCAGGAAGGGGTCCGGTACCTGGACCGCGTACTTGTCCGAGAGCGCCTTCTCCTCGTCGAGGATCCTCGACGCGAACGTCGCACCGCCGAAGCCCGACGGATCGGTCGGCTTTCCGACCAAGACCAAGTCGTAGCTCGCGTCCCTCGCCTCGGCGGGCACCCTGCTTCGGACGATCGCGTCTTCCCTCACGAGGCCCAGCGCGACCACGTTGACGAGACAGTTGTCGTCGAACGACCGGTCGAAATAGACGTCGCCCCCGAGGTTCGGCACCCCGAGCGCGTCGCCGTACTGCCAGATGCCCTCGACGACGCCGTGGACGATCTCACGCGTGCGCTCCGCGTTCGGCCCCTCGGGGTCGCCGAAGCGGAGCGGGTCCATGACGCCGACGACGTCGGCCCCCATGCAGTAGACGTCGCGGACGATGCCGCCGATCCCGGTCGCCGCCCCCTCGTTCGGGACGATCTGCGACGGATGATTGTGGCTCTCGTGCGCGATCGCGACGCAGTAGCTCACGCCGTCGATCTCGCAGAGCCTGACGATCCCGGCGTCCTCGCCCGGACCGAGCACGACGTTCGACGCCTCGGTCGGCAGGTGCTCCCCGAGAACGGTTCGGCTGCTCTTGTAGGAGCAGTGCTCGCTCCACATCGTGTTGAAGATGTGCGCCTCGACGACGGTCGGATCCCGACCGAGGATCTTCGCGACCTTGCGCGCCTCGTCCAGAGAGAAGCTGAGGCCCGCGCCGGCGAGCCCCAGTGTGAGTTCCTCGTCGGTCGTGTTCCGGATCCTCACGATGCGGGCCGACGGCGGAGCGGACGAGATCACCGAGGAACCTCCTCGAGCTTCACGTCGAAGTCCATGCGCGCGGTGCCCCTGAGGACGGTGAGCGTGATGACGTCACCGATCCGAGCACCGAAGATGGCGCGCCGAGCCTCGCGCACCTCGTAGACGAGCTTCCCGTCGACCGCCACGACGATGTCGCCGGGAAGGACGCCCGCGCGGTCGGCCGGGCTTCCGGGCTCGACGTACGACGCGACCGCCCCCCGCACATCGCGGAGTCCGAGGCGCTGCGCGAGCGCCGGTGTGATGTCCTGGACCTTCACGCCGAGCCAGACGTCGCGGACGCGCCCGTACTCGATCAGCTCGTTGATGATGAGCCGCGCGATGTTGATCGGGATCGCGAAGCCCATGCCCTGATACCCGCCGCTCGAGCTGAAGATGAACGCGTTGATACCGATGACCTCGCCCCTGCTGTTGACCAGCGGTCCCCCGGAGTTCCCCGGGTTGATGGCGGCGTCGGTCTGGATCATGTCCTTGTAGATCGCGTGCGAGTCGTTGCCCGGCACGTCGCGGTGGAGCGCGCTCACCACCCCGGCCGTCACCGAGGGCTGCGGGTCGTTCAGGAGGTAGCCGAACGGGTTCCCGATGGCGATCGCCCACTCCCCCACGACGAGGTCGTCGGAATCGCCGATGGGAGCGATGGGGAGGTTCTCCCCCTCGATCTTGACGACCGCGAGATCGTACCGCGGATCGCCGCCCAGCACGCGGCCGTCGAACTCGCGGCCGTCCTTGAGCGTCACCTTGACGGACGAGGCCCCGCCGACGACGTGGTCGATCGTGAGGACGTACCCGTCGTCGTCGATGATCACGCCCGAACCGAACGACTCGTACGGCTGCTCGTAGGTCCTGTCGGGGAACGTCCCGCGGAAGAACCGCTCGAAGAAGTCGTCCTGCGGAAGCATGTTCTGGTTGACCGTCCGCGTTCTCGTCGCGCTGATCGACACGGCCGCCGGCCCGACCGCTTCGGCCGCGAGCACGACCGCCGAGCGTCGCGACGCGCCCAGGTCCGGTGAGGAGGCCGCGCGACCATCGTGGCCCTCGCGCGTGCGGCGAGTGGCGCCTCCGTCCATCGTCCCGACGTACGCCGGCCGCTGCCTGAGCGCCCGGATCGTACCGTAGAGCCCGACGGAGACGCCCGCGAGAATGCACACGAGCGCTATGATCGCGTATCGCATGAATCTCGAGTCCAGCTGCGTCCTCCCTGCGCGGTTCTCAAGGCCCGCGCACGCGCGTCCCTTCCTCGCGCCGCGAGCCACTCACGCGACGCGCGACGCGCCCGTCCTCGTCGCCGCTAGCGGTTCTTGACCTTCTCCCAATCCGCGAGGAAGGCCGCGAGCCCCTTGTCGGTGAACGGATGCTTCACCATCTTCTCGAACACCGCCATCGGCATCGTCGTGATGTGCGCGCCCTCGACCGCCGCCTCGACGACGTGCAGGGGGTGACGAACGCTCGCGACGATCACCTCGGTCTCGTAGCCGTAGTTCTCGTAGATCGACAGGATGTCGCGGACGACGTCCATCCCGATGTGGCCCGCGTCGTCCAGTCTGCCGATGAACGGGCTCACGAACGTGGCGCCGGCCTTCGCGGCGAGAAGCGCCTGGGTCGGCGAGAACACGAGCGTGCAGTTCGTGCGGATCCCGAGGTCCTTCAGGATGCGAAGGGCCTTGACGCCCTCCCTGATCATCGGGATCTTGACGACGACGCACTCGTGGATCTCGGCGAGCCTCTTCGCCTCCTCCACCATGCCGTCGGCGTCCGTGCTCACGACCTCGGCACTGACCGGGCCGCCCACAATCTCGCAGATCTCGCGGATGATGTCCTCGAACTTGCCTTCCTCGCGGGAGATCAGCGTCGGGTTCGTCGTCACACCGTCGACGCATCCCAGCGACGTTGCCTCGCGGATCTGCGCGATGTTGGCCGTGTCCAGGAAGATCTTCACTCCGTGCCTCCTATCGGTACGTGACTCGAGCGAGGTAGAGACCCTGTGGAGGCGCCGTCGGACCAGCGGCGGCGCGGTCCTTCGCGTCGAGGATGGCCGCAACGTCGCCGGGGTCGAGCTTCCCTCTCCCCACCTCGACGAGCGTGCCCGCGATCGAACGGACCATTCCCCGAAGGAACCGGTTCGCCTCAACCCGCAGGATCAACATGTCGTCGTGCTGTGGCTCACATTCTAGCGAGATCTCCGTGAGAAGGCAACGGTGATGCTCGGGCTCGCTCCCCGCCAGGCAGAACGACGAGAAGTCCTTGATCCCCGCGAAGGCCCCGAGCGCCTCCCGCATCCTGTCGGCGTCGACGGGAGCGCGGACCCACCAGCGGTTCCGACGCCAGATCGGGCTCTGGGTGAGCCCCATCAGGTAGACGTACGTCCGCGAGACCGCGTCGAAACGGGCGTGGAACGAGGGATCGGCGTCTTCGGCCCGTCTGACGAGGACGTCGTCCGGGAGCCTGGCGTTCACGGCCCGCAGGATCTCCGCGGCCGGCAGGCCGAGCTCGGTCTCGACGTGCGCCGCCTGGCCGAGGGCGTGGACCCCCGCGTCGGTCCTCCCCGCGCCCGTCACAGGCGTCGGCCCGCCGGCGAGCGAGGAGAACGCGTCCTCGAGCACGCCCTGCACCGTCCGCTGGTCGGGCTGAACCTGCCAACCGGCGAAATCGGTGCCGTCGTACTCGAGAACGAGTTTGAGCCTGCGACGTTCCACGTCGGATGTCTCCGTGAGTGCGAGGGCGGCGGCGCGGCTTCATCCGGCACGCGACGCGGCGTCGCCGGGGCCGCGGCTCCCCGCCATCCGGCGCGCGACACAGCCTCACCGGGGCCGCGGCTCGGCGCCACTCGGGATGCGGCTCCGCGCCATCCCGGCCCGGACGCATCTACGTTCCCCGCGCGACGCCCCTACATCCAGCGCGCGAGCGCGAGCGTCATCGCGACGACGAGACCGACGAGCGCGAAGCCCACGAAGTCGCGCCCGGCGAGCGTGAGTTCGACGTACTTCGTTCGCCCGATCGCGCCCCGGTAGCAGCGCGCGTCCATCGCGAGCGCGAGATCCTCCGCGCGGCGGAAGGCGCTCGCGAAGAGCGGAACGAGGATCGGGACGGCGCTCTTGGCGCGCGCTACGACCCCGCCGTCGAACGTCGCTCCCCGACCGATCTGCGCCTTGATGATCCGGCGCGCCTCGTCGAGGAGCGTCGGGACGAACCTGAGGGCGATCACCGAGATCATCGCCAGCTCGTGCACGGGGACCCCAAGCGCGGCGAGCGGCTTCCCGAGCTTCTCCACGGCGTCGCCGAGATCGACAGGAGACGTCGTCGCCGTGAGGACCGTGGCCGTCGACACCATGAGCGCGATCCGCCAGGCGAAGATCCCGCCGACGAGCAGTCCCTCCCTGGTCAGGGCGGGAACCGCGGCGAAGACCGGCGTACCCTTCGTGAAGAAACCGTGCATGACGAAGACGATCACGAGGAGCCACCTGAGCGAGCCCAAGTTCCTGGGCAGGAAGCCCGCCGGCAGGCGCGTCGCGGCGACGACGGCGACGATCACCGCCGAAAGGAAGGCGTAGGCGGCCGGGTTCTCGGTCGCGAGCGTCACGACGAGAAGGGCGAGGACGCCGATCATCTTGACCCGCGGGTCGAGCCGGTGGATCACCGAGCCCGTGGGGTAGTAGCGCCCGAGCGTCAGGTCAGTCAGGAATCCCATCGATGAGAAGCTCCGCAATCTGCACGGCGTTCAGGGCGGCGCCCTTCCGGAGATTGTCCGTCACGATCCACAGCCAGAGCCCGTGCTCGACTGAAGTGTCGCGCCGTATCCTCCCGACCCAGACCGTGTCGCTGTTCGACCCGTCGACCTGCGTCGGATACGCCGCCGCACCGGGGTCGTCGACCACACCGACGCCCGGGAAGTCGTCGAGCAGGCGTCTGGCATCGGCCGGGCCAAGCTCGCTCTCGGTCTCGACGTTCACCGCCAGCGCGTGCGAACGGAAGACGGGCACGCGCACGCACGTGGCGGCGACCGCAAGATCGGGAAGATCGAGGATCTTCCGGGTCTCGCGGATCATCTTGTTCTCCTCGAGCGTGTTGCCCTCGTCATCGAAGTCGTCGATGTGCGGAAGGCAGTTGAACGCGATCTGGTTCGGGTAGACCTGCGAGACCACCGGCGCGCCCTCCATCACGGCGCCCGTCTGGTCCTTGAGTTCGCGGATCGCCGCGAGACCCGTGCCCGAGACCGACTGATACGTCGACACGACGACCCTGACGAGCCCCGCGGCCTCGTGGAGCGCCGCCAGGGGGAGGACCATCTGGATCGTCGAGCAGTTCGGGTTGGCGATGATCCCGGCGTGCCCGTCCAGGGCCCTCGGGTTCACCTCGGGGACGACGAGCGGGACGTCGGGGTCCATCCGGAAGGCCTTGCTGTTGTCGATCGCGACGGCGCCCAGCTCGACCGCGACGGGAACGAAGGTCCGCGAGATCGACGCGCCCGCAGCGAAGAGCACGATGTCGAGATCTGCGAGTGTCTCCTCCCGAAGCTCCCCGACCGGGATCTCCTCGCCGCCGAAGCGAACCGTCCTCCCCTCGCCCCGGCCCGACGCCAGGGCCCGCACCGACGCAACCGGGAACTCCCGCTCCTCGAGGATCCGGAGCATCTCGAGGCCGACGGCCCCCGTGGCCCCGGCCACGCCCACGCGCGCGGGAACGTCCATCGGTCGTCACCTCCTCGTCTGGCCCAGTCGCCTCAGATCTCCTCGACCGAGGACGCGGGAAGCCAGCCCTCCAGATCGGTGCCAGCGATCGACACGCGGACCCACCCATCCCGCTCGTCGCGGAGCCGCACCTTGGTGCCCTCGTGCAGCTGGAACTCCAGCACGAAATCGCTGCCCGGCCCCGTCCGGACGCCGATCTCGTGCGAGACGACGACGCCCTCGCGGACGGTGCGCTCGTGCCGCACCCTCGCGCCGAGCGTGCCCACCGCGAGAACGAGCAGCACGCCGACGACGACGGCGCATCGGACGATCCACGGCGGAAAGACGCGCCGGACGATCCCGACGATCAGAAGCCCGGACAGCAGGAAGAGCAGTGCGCTCGCCGAGGCCGCAAGGAGGCTCGGCGATGCTCGGTTCCAGAGCCGCGAGAGGACCCCCGACACGGGCCCGCCGACCGACGTCTGCCGGTCGGCCAACTGCTCGCGTACGAACTCGAGGTTCGCGCGCGCGTCCTCGTTCCCGGGGTCGACGGAGAGGGCGCGCTCATAGTAGATCACGGCCCGTCCGATCCTGCCGGACTTATAGTACGCGTTGGCGACGTTGTAGAGCACGTCCGCACTCTCGAAGCCACCCGAGAGGATGCGCTCGTAGAACGAGATCGCCTCGACGTAGCGGCCGTCGGCGTAGTGGGCGTTCGCTTCGAGGAAGAGCCGCGTCGCCTCGGGAGCGTGGACCGTGTCGTCCCCAGGAATCCCGCCGTCCGAGCGAATGGCCTCGCCCGCGGCCGGCGTCCGCTCGGCCGCGCCCTCCTGGCAGCGCGCGCCACCCGCGAGCGTCAACACACCCGCGAGCGCCAACACGCTCGCAAGAGCCACAAGCCTGAGGCTGCCGCACCACGTTCTCATCGCCGCCTCTTCACGTAGGTCTTCTCGAGCGCGTTGAGGCACGCCTGCGCCTCGTCGAGCAGCCGCGCGCCCTCCACGGCATCGCCGCCTCCGGCGAACCGCCCGAGGTCGCAGTCGCCCAAGAGACGCCTCACGCGCGCGATCAGTTCGTCCGGCGCCACTCCGCCGAGCGCGGCCTCGAGCTCGCCCTGGGTCATGCCCTGTGCCTCGACGTTCAGGCGGTCACCGATGAACCCGGTGATCGCCCGGGTGATCGCCGCGCACGCCCCGCTCCGGTCGCCCGCCGAGATGCGCGCGCGGGCCTCCTTGAGCTCCCGGCGCGCCCGCCCCGGCGCCTGAACGTACCGGGCCAGTCCCTGATCACGGGCGAACCGGTCCCGCCTCCGCTGGGACATCCACACTGCGCCGAGCGAGGCGACCGGGATCAGCTGGAGCGCGAGGAACCACGGACGCGAATGAAGCGGGCGAGCGCTCGCAACCAGCTCGCCCGCGGGCTCGTGGATGTACCGGACGTCACGGCCAACCCGCGCGATCCGCGCACGCGGAGGGAGATACGTCTCTTCCTCTCCCGCTGCGCCCGGGGCGACGGCGAGTGTGAGATCGGGAGAGCTGGCCGTGGCGTACTCGCCCGCAGCCGGATCGAAGAACGAGAGCACCACACCGGGAATCGTCTTCTCACCCGACGTCTGCGGAACGACCACGTACTCGTACGTCTTGACGCCCCCGACGCGCCAGTTGCCCTTGTCGAAGCTCGTCGACGTGCCGGACTCGTAGATCTTGAACTCAGGAAGATCCGGGATCGCGGGCTCAGGAATCGTGCGGATGTTGCCGGTGCCCGAAATGCGAACCGTGAGGGTCGAGGGCTCGAGCGCCTTGACCGCGGTCGGGTCGAGCGTGGCGCGCACGCGATAGGTTCCGACGGCGCCGCCGAAGTTCGGCGGACGGCCGTCCGCCGGCAGCGGGAGGATCTCGACCGCGATCGGATTGGTCGTGAGCGTCCGCTGACTGCCGGGTCTCGAGAAGAACGTGAACGGCGCCCCCTCCGTCCGATACGAGAGCGTCGCCGGTCCGATCGTGGCCTCGCCGGCAGACGCGCCGAAGAGCGCGGTCCTGATCTCGATCACGTGGTACCGGACTCCGTCCACGTCCTCGTAGTACTCGTCCTGCTCCGGGAAGTCCTCGACCCAGAAACCAGTGAGATCGGGCGGCTCGTATCGCGGCTGCTGGTAGAGTGATCTGCTGGTCGACATACGCGCGCGGGCGGTCGACCTTCGTCGTGATGAAGACGTCGCGGCCCTGACCGTCGGCCCCGGTCGACGGGCGCTGCTGGGGCGCCTGCTGCCGCTGGGGTGCCTGCCCCTCGACGACCTTCACCTCGATCGGGTCGGTCCGGTAGACGGTCCCCTCGAAGTCGACCTCGGCCGAGCCGATCGCGAAGGTCCCCGTGCTTCGGGGATAGAGTGCGTAGTTCCACGTCTTCGACGTGCTGATCTTCCCGTTGACCATGCTGAAGTTCGAGGAGCTGCCGGACGACTGCACGGAGAAGTCGTCGAGCGACGGAAGCTTCGGCTGGGGTA
>JALGVU010000166.1 GCA_025774545.1 bacterium
CGCGGCGCTCAACTGCATGGCCGTGGGGGCGCGGGGAGGGACGACGTCGCTCGAGCGGATCCTCGATCTCATGGAGAGCGGCCGGCGGGTCTAGTGTATACTGGCCGGGCGGCGGGACGCTCGAGGGACCTCCGCCTCGCGGCACGCCGCCACCCCGGGCTCGTCACCAGAGGAGATCCCTTTGCCCAGCCTCGACCTCGTCATCCTCGATCTCGACGGCACGCTCTACTCCTCGACGGCGACGACCCTGGGCGCGGTCGAGCGGGCGGTCCACGACATGAACGAGCGGCACGGCGGCGCGCTCGCCGTGCCGACCGAGGCGCAGATCTTGGGCGGCGTCGGATCGACGCGTGGCGAGTTCACGGCGAAGGTCTTCCCGTCGCTCGCGGCGTCGCTCCGCGACGAGATGGACGATCGCATCTGGGCTCCGCGACGAGATGGACGATCGCATCTGGCACTGGGAGCGCGAGCTCGTCGACCGGGGCTTGGGCTCTCTCTATCCTGGGGCGAGACGCGCGCTCGAGACGCTCGGCGCCGACGGTTTCAGGCTCGCCGTTGCCACGAACGCCGGCATCGGCTACATGAACCACATCCTCGACACCTTCGACATCCGAAGGCACTTCGCCGACGTCAGGTGCGCGGGGCAGGAGAGGACGACCGACAAGGGCGTGATCATCGGACGGATCCTCACAGGACTGTCGGTCCTCCCGCGCCGCGCTGCGATGGTCGGCGATCGGGAGTCCGACGTTCGGGCGGCACACGCGGCGGGCGCGTGGGCGGTCGGCTGCACGTGGGGCTTCGGGGCGCCCGACGAGCTCTCAGGGTCGGACCGCCGGGTGGCGAGCTTCGAGGAACTGACCGAGCTCGTCGCGACGTGGCCGTGACGCGCGAAGGCCCGGTCCGCGGGCGGTTCGCGGCTCACGGCGGGCGGGTTCCGGCCTGCGGCCCACGGATGCGTCGCGGCGCCGGGGCGCGGCTTGAGGCCCGCCCCGAGGCGACCCCAGAACGGCGGCACGAATGATACGCTGGCTTCACGACATCTCGTCGGTCCTCCCGACGAACGGCGAACCCGAGAGGCGGAAGCTCGCGGGTATCGACACCGTGGTCCTCCACTGCACGGCGATGCCCGACTGGAACGTCTGGGAGACCGCCCGATATCACACCGGCCCGAACCACATCTCGCCTGACGGTTGTCCCACGATCGCCTACGCCTACTTCGTAGAGCCTGACGGGATCCTCTACCGCTGTCTCCCCCACGAGACCCGCGCGTGGCACGTCGGTCCCTGGAACGATCGCGCGATCGGGGTCTGCATGGGGTACGAGGCCACGGAGATCCCGCCTCCCGACGAGCAGCTCGAGGCGGCCGCCGATCTCTGCGCGCAGCTGGTACTCGACATGGGACTCGACGAGCGCCGTGTGCTCGGACACCGGGAGCTCGAGGGGACGGGATCCGTCGCGAGTGAGGGGCACATGGTTCAACGGAAGGAGTGCCCCGGGATGTCGATAGAGATGGACCGGTTCAGAAGGATGGTCGCCGACGCGATGGTGCGCCCCGGCGGCCCGGGGGTGAGGGAGGCATGATGCGTTCGCGCCGACAGACGAGGAGGGGACAGCGTCGGCTCACGGGCGTCGGCGTGAGCGCCCGTCCCGGTGCTCTCACGGCACGCGCGGCCCGGGGGATCACCGCCGCCGTCACAACGCTCGCGCTCTTCTGCGCCTGTGCGCCCTCGCTCGCGGCCGACGAGGCCGTCGAGACGAAGGTCCCCGGCGCGGGTGCGGAGATCACTTCGCAAGTGTACTCCGCGTCCGCGACCACGTCCGGCCGCTACGACGGGCTCGCCCGGGTGATCGACTCGCTCCTCGCGAAGCCGCACATGCGCGGCGCGCGCCTTGGGCTCATCGTCGAGTCGCTCGGCACGGGCGAGGTCCTCTTCGAGCGAGACGCGGACGTGCCCATGACGCCCGCGTCCAACATGAAGGTCGTGACGGGCGCGGCCGCGCTCGCGCTCTTGGGACCCGACTATCGGTTCGAGACCGTCGTCGCCGCGCGGTCTCCCGTGACCGGCGGCGTCATCGAGGGCGACCTCTACGTCGTAGGAACGGGCGATCCCTCGCTCGTCTCGGAGCAGCTCTGGAAGCTCGTCGAGGCGATCCGCGTGCGGGGGATCCGTCGGGTGGCGGGCGATCTCATCCTCGATGCGTCGCACTTCGACAACGAGACCGTGGCGTCGCCGGATGTGGCGAACGGCCAGCGTGCCTATCACGCGAGAACGGGCGCGCTCTCCCTCAACTTCAATTCGATCGCCGTGTACGTCTCGCCGGGAGACCGAGCGGGCGACCCGGCGCGAGTCGCCCTCGCTCCGGAGACGGGATTCGTCGAGATCCGGAACCAGGCGACGACCTGCACGTCGAGGCGGAGCTCGACGCTCGCGGCGAAGCGGACGTACGAGAACGGTCGGAACGTTGTCACCGTGTCCGGTCGGCATCCGGCGGACGCCGGGACGAAGGCCTTCTACCGGAACCTCGAGGACCCGGTGCTCCACTTCGGGACGCTCCTCTCTGAGTTTCTCGCGGATCAGGGGATCGCGGTCGACGGGCTCGTGCGAGCGGGGGAGGCGCCGGAGGACGCTCAGGTTCTCTACGTTCACGAGTCGAAGCCGCTCTCGCTCATCGTTCGCGACCTGAACAAGTTCAGCAACAACTTCGTCGCGGAGCAACTCTTGAAGTCGATGGGCGCGACGATGTTCGGGCCTCCCGGCACGACCGCCGTCGGGGCGCGCGCCGTCGGGGCGTTCCTCCAGGGAGCCGGCGTCGACAGCGCGGCCTACCGCGTGATCGACGGATCCGGCTTCTCGCGGGACAACCGTCTGACGCCCCGCGCGATCGTCAAGGTCCTTCGCCGCGCGCTCTCGGACTTTCGGATCCGCTACGAGTACGCGGCCTCACTCTCCGTGAGCGGGATCGACGGCACGCTCTCGGGCCGGATGGGCTACGCCGGCCTCGAGGGCGCGGTCCGGGCGAAGACGGGGCTCCTGGACGGCGTCACGGCGATCTCAGGTGTGGCGAGGACGCTTGCGGGAGAGGACGTCCTCTTCTCGATCATCGTGAACGGCTTCTCGTGCGAGGCGTGGAGGGTGCACGACGCGGAACACGCGATCCTCACGTCGATCGCGGGAACGGACGGCCCGCCCGGAGCGCGGTAGCGCGGACGCCCACGGCCGGGGACCGCCGCCCACAACTGGAGGTCGAGCGTGACGAGCGATCGGCAGCCGAAGCTGACGGCCGAGCGGGTGAAGGCCACGGTACGTGGGCTCGGAGCCTGGGCCCTCGCGAACTCGCTCGCCGGTGCGCTCGTCGGAGTGGCGGTCGCGCTCTTCTCGAACGAGCCCGGGGCGATGGCGCGATTCGTCCCGATGGGCATCCTCTTCGCGAACGCCGTCGGGTTCGCCGCCGGACTCTCGGCGCGCTTCGTCCTGCCGCGCTACGTGGCCCTCCCGAGGATCGTGAGGGTCCCGCTGGCGATTGTCACGCTCCTCGCCGGCGGCGCGTTCGGCACGGTCCTCGTCGTGTTCTTTCAGCCCTTCATCGTCTTCTACCAGGGCCGGCTGGTTCTGCTTCTCGTCATCGTGTCGAGCCTCATCGCCCTCATCGTCGGTCTCATCATCTCCAACTACGAGCGGCTGCAGAGCGAGATCGAGCAGAGCTACCGCGCGATCGCGGCGAACCGGGTGAGGGAAGAGCGGCTCAGAGAGCTGGCAGCGCGCTCCGAGCTCAAGGCACTCCAGGCCCAGATCAATCCACACTTCCTCTTCAACGCGCTGAACTCGATCTCTGCCCTCATCTCGATCGATCCGGACGCGGCGCACCGCACGCTCGAGCAGCTCGCTGGGATCTTCCGAGGCACGCTCCTGGCGTCTGAGAAGGAGACGGTTCCGCTCTCGAAGGAGCTCGAGCTCATCGAGGCGTACCTCGACGTCGAGCGCGCGCGGTTCGGCGACCGGCTCGTTGTCGAGACGTCGATCGGGTCTGCTGCGGGCGGGGCGCAGGTGCCTCCGCTCATCCTTCAGCCGCTCGTCGAGAACGCCGTCCGGCACGGGATCTCCCCGAGGGTGGAGGGAGGGAGGATCGCGATCGGCGCCGCCATCGAGGGGAGCGTGCTCAGGATCACGGTCGAAGACGACGGCGAGGGCATCGATCTCGCGAGCGACGGCGCCATTCCCGAGCAGGGATACGGGCTCAGAAACGTGCGCGACCGACTCGCAACGAGGTTCGGCGAGGGGGAGTGGCTGCGCTTCGAGAGCGGAAGGGGGCGCGGGACCCGCGTCGAGATCGTGATCCCGCTCGGCGAGACGTCGGCCGGGCGAGAGCCCTCTGGTGAAGAACGGAGCGTCGGATGACAGCGACAATGAAGATCCTGGTCGTCGACGACGAGGACCTGGCGCGGGCCAGGATCAAGGCGCTCCTCGAGGGGATCGACGACGTCGAGTGCGTCGGGGAGGCCGCGAATGGGCTTCAAGCGGTGGAACGGATCCGCGAGCTCTCCCCGGACGTCGTCATCCTCGACATCCAGATGCCGGGGATGGACGGTCTGGAGGTCGTCGACGCGCTCGACGAGCCTCCGCTCATCGTATTCGCGACGGCGTACGACGAGTACGCCATCCGGGCGTTCGAGGTCAACTCGATCGATTACCTCCTGAAGCCGATCGAGCGGAACCGGTTCGCGGAGGCGATCGCTCGGGCGAGGGCTCTGCTCTCCGAGGGGCCCGAGCTGGGGGAACAGCTCGAGCGGCTCGCGGGTCTCCTCCGCTCGAGGGGCGTGAACCGGCTTCCCGTCCAGAAGGGGAAGCGGATCATCCTCGTCGATCTGGCGGACATCACGTGGGCCGGCGTCGCCGACGAGCTCGTCTTCGTCCACACGAAGAAGGAGCGCTACCTCGTCAACCTGACGATGACCGAGCTCGAGAGCCGACTCGACCCCGGGACGTTCTTCCGGATCCACCGGTCGAGCATCGTGAACCTGAACCACGTCGTCGAGATCGTCCCGTGGTTCAGCGGCAAGTACAAGGTCATCGTCGACGACGCGGAGAGGAGCGAGCTGGTGCTCTCCCGGGCCAGGGCCAAGAGCCTTCGGGAGATCTTCCCTTGGTAGGGGGGGCCCCCGACGTCTTGGCACGCCGGCCCCTGGGGCCGCTCCCGGCGGGCAGGGCTCCCTGGCCGTCCTCGGCAGGCGGGCTCCGGGCCGCTCTCCCGGCCCCGTCAGAACGGCCCTCGGGGCCCTGCATCTCGGCCCTCTGGGCCACGTGCATCTCGCCCCCGGAGACGGGCATCTCGGACGCCGGAAACGCCGCTTCGCAGGGCTTCCTTTGCCGTACCCCCCCTCCCGACCCTAGAATTGCACCGTGGGACAGAAACACGGGCTGCAACCTGAGCGGGTCCCCTGAGGTCCTAAGGAGGAAGTGAGATGAAACCCGCAATCCCCAGAATCGCGCAGGAGGCGGTGATCGGCCGCAATCGAATCGACGAGATCAGAAGGCCCGGGCAGGTCCTGCTCGTGGGCCTCCTCCTGACCGTGGCGGTCCTTGCCCTCGCGCTCTTTCCGAAGGTGGCCGGCGCGCAGATCGACGAGGCGCGCTGCCCGAGCGACGAGACGTGCGAGAAGAGCTGGCAAAGCGGCAGCGACATCATGGTCGCCCAGGCTGACCGCCACGTGATCCCCGACGGCGAGACGGTCGACCGCGATCTCTACCTCTTCGCTCAGTCCCTCCAGGTCGACGGCACCCTGGACGGCGACGTCATCGGCTGGGTACAGGAGGCGACCGTACTCGGCACCATCACGGAAGACATGCTCCTCGGGGCCCAACGGATCCGTATCGAGGGACAGGTCACCGACGACGTTCGCGTCTTCTGCCAGGACCTCTACATCAGCGGGACGATCGACGGTCATCTCCTGGGCGCCGCCGGCACGATCACGCTGACGGAGGAATCGGTCGTCAAGGGCGACGTCCTCATGGCGGGAGGCACCGTCACCCTGGACGGCGACATCGAGGGCGCCGCAAGGGTCGCCTCCGGCGCTCTCAGGGTCAACGGGACCTTCGCCAAGAACGCCGAGTTCTTCGCGGACGGCGGGATCACGATCGGCGACGACGCGCAGTTCGGCGCCGACGTCTACTACGAGGCGCCGAGCGAGGTCGACTTCCGGCCCGGAGCGGTGGCAGGCCAGGTCCAGTTCAGCCGCATGGTCGAGGACGTCAAGGAGTCGATCGACTTCCCGAGTCAGTTCGGATGGATCTTCCGCATCCTCTCGTTCATCGCGGCGATCGTCGCCGGGGTGATCATCGTGGCGCTCACGAGGAACCACGCGGTCCGCACTGCGGAGACGATTCGCACGAAACCGCTCAAGAGCCTCGGGATCGGGTTCATCGCGTTCATCTGCAT
>JALGVU010000028.1 GCA_025774545.1 bacterium
GCCCTGATCGACGCCGACTTCGACGGCCAGCAGGACCCGAACGCGCTCGGCGATGACAACGACGGAATCGACGACGAGGACGGCGTGGTGTTCACGTCGCCGCTCGCTGCCGGGGCCACGGCGACCGTGGAGGTCACGGCGTCCGTGCCTGGCTTCCTGGACGCGTTCCTCGACTTCGGCGGCGACGGAAGCTGGGCCGAGCCGGGAGACCAGATCTTCGGCGCGGAACCACTGGCCGCCGGGCTGAACTCACTGATCTTCCCGGTACCGGCGAGCGCGGTGCCTGGGCAGACCTTCGCGCGGCTCCGCTTCAGCACGATGGGCGGCCTGCCGTACGACGGCCCGGCCCCGGACGGCGAGGTCGAGGACTACGAGGTCTGGGTCAGGGAGTGGCCCGAGCCCGAGTTCAAGTGGGTCCAGTACCCCGACCTCGACCGGACGGGCATCGACGTCGAGGCAACCGAGCCGTTCCTTCTCGCGGACGATTTCCTCTGCGAGGAGCCCGGACGGATCACCGAGATCTACGTCTGGGGCTCGTGGTTCGAGGACGTGATCGCGGATCCCACGGCCGTCACGTTCACGCTCAGCCTCCACGAGGACATCCCGGCCGATTCGAGCGCGACCGGCTACAGCATGCCCGATGCGCTGCTCTGGTCGAAGGTGTTCCCGCCCGGCGAGTTCGATGTCGAGCAGTGGGCGACGGGCCTCTACGAGGGCTGGCTCATGCCGGATACCACGTACGTCCATCCCGCGGACTCGGTCTGCTGGCTCTACACGTTCGTGATCGAGCCGGAGGACGCATTCCACCAGATCGGGATGCCCGACGAGCCGATCGTGTACTGGCTCGATCTCCAGGCGACACCTGAGGATCCCGGTACGCTCTTCGGGTGGAAGACCTCGTTCGACCACTGGAACGACGACGCGGTGTGGGCGACCGGGACGGAGCCGTACACCGGCATCTGGCGAGAGCTCCGCTACCCGCTGGGCCACCCGTTCTTCGACGATTCGATCGATCTCGCGTTCGGGATCCGGACGACGTACGGCACCGGAGTGCCCGAGGAGGAGACCACTCCTGAAGGCGCGCGGCTCTATCAGAACGTGCCGAACCCGTTCAACCCGACGACGACGATCGCGTACGACGTCCCGGACGGTGGCCGTGACGTGCGCCTCGAGGTGTTCGACGTCAGCGGGCGCCACGTCTGCACGCTGGTCGACGGTCGCGTGACCGCCGGCAGGAAGAGCGCGACGTGGCACGGAGTGGACGAGGCGGGGCGTGAGCTCCCGTCCGGCGTCTACTTCTGCCGTCTGAGCGTCGGCGACCGCGAGATGACGAGAAAGATGCTGCTGCTCAAATAAGGGCACGACGAGCGCAGCCAGGCGAGGCGGGCGGAGCCGAATCCCGAGAGGGTTCGCGCTTCGTCCGCTTCGCCGTGTGCCGGGCCGCCGGCGTCATCCGCCGGGCCGGTGGTCCGTCGTCGACCACCGCGACTCCGACGCGCCCCCGGCCCGCTCCTCGGACTGGGGGTGCCGAGTCCTTGCCGCCCCGTGCCCTCCTGAGCTAGACTCGTTGCTGAACAGGCCATCCAGCAGTCGGCTCCCAGCTCACAGAGGGAACAGCCGACGAAACGAAGGAGGACCGCGCGATGACCAACGGAGCCAGGGACCCGAAGAGCGAGCGGCTCGAGAAGCTCAAGGCGATCATCCGTGACATCCACGCCGGTGAGGACCCGAGCGACCTCAGGATCCGGTTCGCGGATCTCATCAGGGGCGTCGACGGCAGCGAGATATCGAGAATGGAGCAGCAGCTCATCGAGGAGGGGATGCCCGCCGCGGACATCAAGCGTCTCTGCGACGTCCACGTCCAGGTCTTCCGGGAGTCGCTCGACAAGCAGTCACGGCCCGACGCGCTCCCTGGACATCCCGTCCACACGTTCCGAGCGGAGAACGCCGCGCTCGGCGAGGCCGCCGAACGCCTGAAGTGCGCGCTCGATGAGCTCGGCAGCCCCGCCGACGCCGCACTGTTCGAGGAGCGACGGGGAGAGCTCCGCGATCTCGCCGGAACGCTGGCGGCCGTCGAGCGCCACTACCTTCGCAAGGAGAACCAGCTCTTTCCCGTCCTCGAACGGTACGAGGTCACGGGTCCGACGCAGGTCATGTGGGCGATCCACGACGACGTGCGCGGCCTCCTGAAGGGGTTCAGAAGCGCCCTCGACGAGGGAGACCTCGAGGGCGTCACGGGACGGGGTCCGGAGCTCGCGCAGACGATGCTCGAGATGATCTACAAGGAGGAGAACATCCTCTTTCCCATGGCCACGGAGACGCTCTCTGAGGCCGACTGGGTGGAGATCCGCCGCGGCGAGGACGAGCTCGGGTACGCGCTCGTGGAGCCCGGCGACGAGTGGAGGCCGACGGCGGAGCCCGCGCCTGCTGCCGCGGGGGAGGGCGAGGCCCGCGGTGCCGGGCCGGTTCGAAGGCTCCCCCTCGACACCGGCGCCCTCACGCCCGAGCAGGTGAATCTCCTCCTCACGAACCTGCCCATCGATGTCACCTTCGTCGACGAGAACGACGAGGTCCGCTACTACTCGGCCACCCCGGAGCGGCTCTTTCCCCGGAGCCCGGGGATCATCGGGAGGAAGGTCCAGAACTGCCATCCTCCCGACAGCGTCGACGTCGTGAACCGGATCATCGACTCCTTCCGCAACGGGGAGAAGGACGCGGCCGAGTTCTGGCTCAGGCTCGGCGATAAGCTCGCTCACATCCGCTACTTCGCCATGAGGGACGCGTCCGGGACCTACCGGGGCACGCTCGAGGTCAGCCAGGACATCGCTCCGATCCAGAAGCTCTCGGGCGAGCGGCGGCTTCTGGAGTGGGGGGAGGAGCAGCCTCCCCCCCGTTGACAGCAGCGTTGGGGTATCGTAGACTGTGACTGATAGATGCTCACCGGGCGCCGAGAGGCGCTTCAGGGGAAACCGGTCGAAAACCGGTGCTGTCCCGCAACTGTAGTCGGGGACGAAACCCTCTGGCCGCGCAGGGCCAGCGGGGAGTAGGACGATCCGAGAGCCAGGGCACCTGCCGGTGGGAGCGCTCGTCGGTCCGTGGATAGACCTCACGGCGGGCGAATAAGTCGACTTGGGCTTCGTCGACCGTCCCGGTTCGTCCGGCGGCGCCCCGAGCGGCTTCTCCCACCGTCGTTGCGTGGGGGAGATCGCGTGGGGCGTTTTCTCGTTAGGTTGCTGTCGGTCGCGCTTCTCACCGGAGCCGCCGGAACCCTCCCTTCGCGACCGTTCACGAGATCGAGGAACACGCCGGAGGGATCACGACGGTCGCCGACGTCATCGAGGAGGGCGTGGGCGTCCACATCCGCCGCTACGGCGGCGTCGGCGCCTACAGCGCGGCATCGATCCGCGCCAGCTCGCCTGGGCAGGTCGAGGTCTACCTGGACGGCGTGCCGCTCCGGTCCGGGCAGTGGGGCGTCGTCAACCTCGCCGATCTTCCGCTCGACACGCTCGAGCGGATCGAGGTCTACCGCGGCGGGGCCCCCGTGGAGTTCGGAACGCCAGGTGTAGGCGGCCTCGTCAATCTCGTCACGAAGCCGGCGGGCAGTGGGCGATTCGCCGGATCGGTCGCGGCGGGAAGCCACGACACGTACAAGATCGATCTTCTGAAGTCGGGCGCCGTCGGTGCGGTCGGCTACCTCGTTTCCATCGATCATCTCCAGAGCCGAGGCGACTACGAGTACCTCGACCGGCACGGCACGCCTGCGAACCCCGACGACGATGAGGTCGTGACGCGGAGCAACAACGCGTTCCGCCAGTCCGATGTGTTCGTGCGGGTCGGCCTTCCGGATCTCCGAGGCTGGCGCGTCGAGCTCACCGACGACTACTTCCGGAAGAAGAGCGGCATCGCCGGCATCGAGAACGTCCAGACCGACGAGGTGCGCTACGAGATCCGCCGCAACATCGTGCGGGCGGGCGTCGAGTCCCCGCTCCTCATCGGAAACTCGATCGAGCTCGCCGCGAACGCCTTCCGCCAGGATCGGCGGGACCTCTTCTTCAATCCGGAGAACGAGGTCGGCTTCTCTCGCTCCGACACCGACAACACGACCCGCTCGTACGGAGCCAACGCCCACGGGACGTTCTACTGGCGCGCCGCGCACCAGGTCGCGAGCCTCTTCGGCGAGACCCGATGGGAGCGCTACGTTCCGACCGACGCGAACCCGGCGATCGGGACCGGCTTCACGCGGAAGCGAAGAACGTCGTCGCTCTCGGCCGAGGACAAGCTCCTGCTCTTGGGCGGCGGCCTCGAGCTCGTCGGCGCCTACCGCTACCAGGAGGCGATCGACAACTTCAAAGGGCCGGAGCCGTTCGGCGGCCCTCCGGTCGCCAACGAGGAACCGCACTGGCACGTGTTCCACGGGCCTGGGTTCGGCCTCCGCTGGAACGTCGATCCGCGGTTCGTCGTCAAGGCGAACCACACGCGGTACGGCCGCTTTCCGACCATGCTCGAGCTCTTCGGCTCGAGCGGCTACGTCGAGGGGAATCCCGACCTCGATCTCGAACGGGGAGTCTCGACCGACGTCGGATTCACCCTCACCGCCGACGACGGTTCCGGCTTCGTTGAGGCCGCCCTCTTCTGGGCCGACCGCAAGGACCTCGTCGTCTTTCTTCAGAACTCGCAGCGGACGGTCAAAGCGACGAACCTCGAGTCCGCGAGCGTCGCGGGCGTCGAGCTCACGGGCAGGCGGACGTGGAGATCCGGGCTCGGGCTCTCGGCCGGCTACACGCTTCAGGACGCGCGGAACGCGGGGCCGTCGCCGGTCTATCACGGGAAGCGGCTGCCGTACGAGCCCAAGCACGACCTCTTCGTGCGTTTGGGATTCGAGCGCGGGCGCTTCGCGCTCTGGCACGAGTACCACCACGAGAGCGAGGCGTACCGCGACCGCGCGAATCTCCCCGAGAACCTGAGTCCAGCGAAGCACCTCCACGACATCGGCGCCCGTTTCGAGATCGTCCCGGGTCTCCTGAGCCTGGCCGCCGAGGTGAACAACGTGACCGACGAGCGGATCGTCGACGTCGAGGGCTACCCGCTTCCCGGCCGGACGTTCTTCCTGACGCTTCTCCTCGAGACGCGAGGAGCGGAAGGCGCGCAATCGAAGCACCGAAAGGAGTCGTGACATGCGTCATCGTTCGCTCGTGAGAACCGTTCTCCTCACACTTGCGCTGGCGTGGGCGGTCAGCGCGGCCGCAGACCCTTCGACCGACCACGTCTTCGTCGTCACCTCCGACTACGAGGTCAGCGGGCAGACGTCGACCGTCGGCGCCATCCCGCCGTGGCCCGTGGACACGAACCTCGAGAGCGTCCACAGTGACGCCGTCGCCAGGGAGCACGACGGCCTCGTCTATGTCGTGAACCGGCTCTTCCAGGACAACATCCAGGTCCTCGACCCGGACGCGGGGTTCGAGACGGTCCGGCAGTTCTCGGTCGGCCCGGGAAGCAATCCGCAGGACATCGCGTTCGTGTCGCCGACCCGTGCGTACGTCACGCGGTACGAGAGCGCGTGGCTCTACGAGGTCGACCCGACGAACGGAACGGTGACCGACTCGATCGACCTCTCCGCGCTCGCAGACGCCGACGGGCTTCCCGAGATGGCGCAGATGGCGGTCTGGGACGACATCCTGTTCGTTCAGGTCCAGCGCCTCGACCGCGACTACTTCTGGATCCCGGAGCCTCCGTCCTACCTCGCGGTCGTCGACACACGCACGAACACGCTCGTCGACGTCGACCCAGTGGCGCCCGGCCTCCAGGGGATCGCCCTCACGGTCACGAACCCGAACACCGAGATCCTCCAGGATCGCGAGACCGGCGTGATGTACATGGGGGAGGCGGGGAGCTGGGGCGTCCCGGACGGCGGGATCGAAGCGATCGATCCGGTGACGCTCGCGACAGCGGGATTCGTGTCCACCGAGGCCCAGCTCGGTGGCGAGATCAACGACTTCACACTGCCCGTCTCGGGAAGGGCGCACGCCGTCGTCTCGGTGTCGAGCCCCGAGTGGGAGACCTACTGCATCTCGCTCGACTGGGGCACGGGGGAGAAGCTCCAGGACGTCTGGCGACCGGGCGGGTACAACGTGACCGACATCGAGGTCCACCCGGGCGCGGAGGAGCTCTTCCTCTGCGACCGGACGTACACGAACCCCGGCGTGCGCGTCTTCTCCACGGCGGACGACCACCAGCTCACGAGTGGCCCGCTCGCCGTCGGCCTCCCGCCGCACGATCTCGTCGTGATCGGAGAGAGCGTGACGAGCGTTGAGAGTGATCCCGTCCGGCCCGAGCGCATCGCCGTCGCCGCGTGGCCGAACCCGTTCCACGATGAGATCGCGGTGTCGTTCGCGTTGCCGTCGCAGAGTGCCGTCCGCGCCGCCGTCTACGGCGCGTCGGGGCGCCTGGTCCGGAGCCTGGGAAGCCTGACCGCATCGCGGGGCACGTTCGTCTGGAACGGCGCCGACGACGCGGGCCGACGCGTGTCACGGGGTGTCTACTTCGCGCGGCTGTCGTCCGAGCACTACGAGGGCTCGCGCAAGCTCCTGCTTCTGAGGTAGCATCGCGGGCAGGCAAGGTAGCATCGCGGCGGGCGCACCGGAACCTGAGACGAGGGAGGGCGAGTGCCCGGTATCTTCATCGACGCCGACGGCTGTCCTGTGAAGGAAGAAGTCTACCGCGTGGCACGGCGCTATGGCGTCGGCGTGACAGTGGTCGCGAACGCGTGGATGCGGACTCCGGAGGAGGACGGCTTCGAGTTCGTGCTTGTCGAGGGGGACTTCGACGCGGCCGACGACTGGATCGCCGAGCGCGTCGGCGAGGACGACGTCGTGATCACCGGGGACATCCCTCTCGCCGACCGGTGCCTCAAGCGGGGCGCCCGCGTGCTCGGACTCCGGGGCCGCGAGTTCACCGAGGACTCGATCGGGGAGGCGCTCGCGAGCCGCGAGCTTCTCTCCAATCTCCGCGACCTCGGGATCCAAACCGGCGGGCCGCCTCCCCACGACAAGCGGGCTCGGTCGCGGTTCCTTCAGAAGCTCGATGAGATGGTCCGGAGTGTCGCCGGTGCGAGCGGTCCCGGATAGGGCTCCGAGCCGGCTGTCGCGATGGTGGTCAGTGCCCGACACGGGCGCCCTTCCGCCCACGCTCTCCAGGCGGCCGCCGAGCTCGGCGACCGAGGCGACGACGCTGGGGGTCCGCTTCTCCCGGCTCGAGCGAAGGACGCTCGCCCGGGAGCTCGTGACGATCGAGACGCGGCTCGGGGCCGTCCGCGTGAAGATCGCGCGCAGGGACGGACGCGTGACGAACATCGCGCCGGAGTACGAGGACTGCCGGGAGATCGCGCTGGCCCGCGGCGTTCCGCTGAAGGACGTGTACGACGAGGCGAAGGCGGTGGCGCGCAAGGCCTACCCCGCGGACGATGAGCCGGGGGAATCGTTGCCTCCCGCCGGCGATCGGACCTGAGCCTGAGCGCTGGCGCATTGGGGCCGGGAGACCCGTCAGAGCGAGCTGTCCGGGGGGCCCAGGCACTGCGCGATGCTACGGGTTCGAGTCCGCCGAGGGGAGCCTTCGCCCGCCCCTCAACTGAGGGGCGGGCGTCGCATTTCCAGAAGCACCCCCCGTGGGTGAGCGGCCCAGTCGAGGGCTGCTGCGCTCCGTTGGTGTCGCTCGTGAATACAGAGAAGTCGCAGTGCTCTATGCCATGTGGACGCCCATATGCTATATGGATCCAGTATTCATAACCTCTGGGATTGACAGTGATTGTTGAGGATCACGCGGATTCGTGGTATAATGGCTGCTCGTCAGGCAGGACCGAGTCTCGTGCGCCAGGAATGGAGATGACTTGAGGATGTGTGCGGGGAAATCGCGCAGGGTGGGCGTGGCAGCCGGCCATTCCGGTTTGGGTTCCCGCAAGCGCACTCGTCGACGAGTACGCGGAGGACTTCACGACCAAGCAGTATTGCTACACGCTCAACCGCAAGGCCTTCCTCAGACGGCCAGTGTGTGGAGAGCACGGTTGGTTCAGCCTCGCCCCGACGTCGGCCAGGCGCCACGGGCGAAGCGTCCACGGGAGGTGAGGAGCATGAAGACCGTGACAGGTGTTGGCTTGGCGATCGTGTTCAGTGTCATCGCGATGGCTGCCCAAGCTGGGTGGCCGGTGTACTTCTACGTGGACCAGAACCTAGTCGCCGAGCTAGAAGCGGGGGGGTGCTTCGATGGCCCCATAAAGCTGGCGGGCAGGAGTGGCCCATGCGGCAGCCACGAGCGCTCCGGCCTGTATGACAATCTGGCCGTGTGCGTCTTCTGGGATGCTCATGGGTTCTGCTATTTGGGGGAAGACGGCGGTACGTTTGACTTCCTGGACACCTTGTTCTGGGCATCCTACGGAGGGCCGTCGCCCCAGTTGCTGGAGGACTTCGGGAACCCGTCTCCTTGTCTGATGACGTCCGGCGACGCGTCATACGCCAGCGGCCTGTACTCACTCGTGCCTGCCAGTTTAGGTTGGGGCGAGGAATGGTACTTCTTCGTTGATGTGTATGTTGACAGCGCAGCGGACTTCCACACCGTTGAACTCGGGATCGCAGACGCCGACGCGCCGAGTGGTCCCCCTGGGCAGCAGACGCTGGGGCATGTGGTCGGCGTCACGTGGACGAACAGTGCGACGGGAGAGAACGTCCTCCAGTGCGTCACTGACATCGATTGCGAGGAAGTTCCGGTCGAAGGCTGGATCGGTGGGTGGCACAGGATCGGTTTCGGGGGGTCGGGCTTCTCACCCGTCGAAGTCTCGAGCTGGGGTCGCGTGAAGGGGATGTTCCGATAGCGATGCCGAACTCGTGCGGGGGGAGTCCATTTCATCATATGCAGCCGACGGGCTTGGCTGTCACGGCGGCTGCTCGCGCACCCGGCGCGCCAGCGTGATGCCCGCAGCTGAATGAAACGCGGTTCGTTCGCTAGGTCTCCGTTCGGCTGAGCAAGGCAGGGGCTGCCGCGGCATCCGCGGGATCGGCGCGACACCGGTGGGTTCCCATGCGAGAGAGGGTACAGCATGATTGACGGCGAGTCTCGGGGACGTCGGCTGCTGCTGCGTTGGACACTCACGAGACTTCCTGCTCCGATTCACGGTGGGGTACGTGGGCACGAACATGGTAGGGGAGCAACAGAAGCACGAGCGGTGCGCTGGAACCCGGGACAGCGTCCATGGCCGAGAGCAATCGGGTGATTCCTGCTCGCGTGAGGCGTGCGATGCTATCGGGGGAATCCCAGACTTGATTCAGCGCCTGCCACAGTGCGCTCCGGGCCATAGGGGCCCGGTGAGAAAGGAGGACACTCCATGAGCAGGCTATTGCTCATTCTGACGCTGCTGGTGGTCCTGACGACAGAGGGCATGGGAGCTGTCATCCATGTCCCAGGCGATCAGCCGACGATACAAGCCGGGATTGACGCCGCAGCCGTCGGGGACACGGTGCTCGTGGCGTGTGGTACATACTACGAGCACGATATCATCATGAAGTCGGGCATCTGTCTGCGAAGCGCGAGTGGCCTTGCGGACTGCGTCGTGATCGATGCTGCTCAACAGGGCCGCGTCATGCTGTGTGACGGGGTGGGCGCGACAACGACCATACAGGGAATCACACTCCGTAACGGCGTCGGTTGGTCGGCGCGTCTCGAGAATGGAGCTGGAATCCACTGCCGCGATTCGTCCCCGGTCATCACAGATGTCGTTCTCACGGAGAACTCGGCCCTTGGAAGAAAGGGAGGAGGACTGTACTGCCTGAGATCCTCGCCCGTACTCGTACGCGTCGCCTTCCGCGCCAACGTCGCCGAGAAGGGCGCGGGCATGTACTGCGACTATGGCGCTCCGACCCTCGAGTCCTGCGGTTTCTCTCTCAATTCGGCAGACGGCTCAGGAGGAGGAATCTACGTGCGTCATGGGGGGTTCCTGACCCAGGTCATGTTCAGGCAGAACGACGCCGCCTTCATGGGCGGAGGAGCACACTGCCCATACCCCTCCTCGGCGCAGTTCGTCGGGTGCACTTTCATCGAGAACACCGCCAGCTATGGAGGTGGGTTGGCCTGCAACGACTCCTCCCCGTCTGTCACAGGATGCACCTTCGCCGGGAATGCTGCTCGCGGCGCTGGTGGTGGTGGCGCCGTCCTCAGCTACGGCTACCAGTCCTCGCCGGCCCTGGCGAACACGATCATAGCCTTCAGCGCCGCCGGAGAGGGCGTCGGATGCTTGTCGAATGGCAGCGCGACGCTCACGTGCTCCGACGTCTACGGGAACGAGGGCGGTGACTGGGTAGGCTGCATTGCCGACCAGTACGGCATCAACGGCAACATCTCCGAGCACCCCTGCTTCTGCTTCGACGCGAATCCGGATCAACCCTATGCGCTGTGCGTCAACTCACCGTGCGCGGCCGAGAACAGTCCGGAGTGTGGACAGATTGGGGCGTGGCCAGCAGCCTGCGATGACTATGAGCCCTGTCCTGCCGAGGACACCAGCTGGGGATCCGTGAAGGCGATGTTCCGGTAGGTCGTGGCGGTTTCCTGGGGGGTAAAGAGGAGTCTGGGGTCCAGGGAGAACGTGTCCGTCTCTGTCCGCTATGGGGCGCTCTTGGAGTCAGTGGAACAGAGGCGGCGGCTGTGACTCGAGGGAGGCGGCAGACGCCGCCCGGGAACCGGCGGGGCACTTGTCGCGACAGCCCCTGGGTGACCACTACCGGGTTCAAGGCAGCGCGTACGACGCATGAGTGGAACGGGACTGAAGAGGATTGAAACGGGGAAGCCTGACTGGCCTGACCCCTGGAACTGATCCAGGTCGAGAGCCAGACTCGGACCGCATCACAAGGGAACTGTCCCAGTCTCGCATGGACCGCCGCTGGACCGTTCCATCTTGCGGGCGTGAGTCGGGACCAGGCCGGTCGTGCGGGACGGCGGTCGACGGGCCTGCCCCGCCGTCCTCCAGGACTCCGTTGGCTGGCCGCGACCCAGCAACGGAGCGTGTTCACGGCGCCATGAGCCCGGCCATCTCTTTGGCGACGCTCTGATTCCACGGCAAGTCAAGAGTTCCAAATACGTCCGCTATGGGGAGCCAGCGTCCTAACGACTGTTAGGCGGACACGGGGAGCGTCGAAAGGCGCTCCCCGTGGTGCGTCTGTGTGTTGATGCTTGCCTTCCTGAGTCACACTTGACACATCCCGGTGTGTGTGGTAGTCTCATACAGTAAACTAACCAACTCTCACTCTATGAGGGAACAGAAGTGATCGCGTGCGTCCCCCGGACGACGAGTTCCTGGTGGCTTCGACCCCCGGAGTTCCGGCGGGTCGAAGGCGGGGCGAGTCAGTGTGTGTTCTGAACGAGGCGCTGTCGGCTGGACCGGCGGCGCCTTTCTCTCGTGGCCTTAGGACGGAACCGTCCCGGAGCAGCACTCCAGGTTCATGACGGGGAGGTACAGGTGAACAGACTGACGATGGCTCTGACTCTGGCGCTGCTCCTGGCCGCTACTACCGGCGCGCCAGCCCAGGTACCTCAGACGCTCAGCTACCAGGGCGTGCTCAGGGACTCTGGCGGGCCCCCCGTGCCCGACGACGACTACCTGATCACGTTCAAGATCTACGACATCGCGTCCGGAGGCACCGCGCTCTGGACCGAGCCACAGACGCTTCCGGTGTCGGACGGGATCCTGAACGCCACGCTGGGGAGCGTCGTGACCCTCGACCTGGCGTTCGACGTTCCGTACTGGCTGGGGATCTCCGTTGGGGGCGAAGCGGAGCTCGATCCGCGCGTCGAGTTGACGGCCGCCCCGTACGCACTCCGGGCTCTCCATGCGGACGTGGCGCAGGACAGCGACTGGGAGACCTCTGGGAACACGGTCTACCGGCTGACCGGGATGGTGGGGATAGGGACGAACACCCCGAGAGAGCGGCTTCACGTGATGGGTGAGGCGGAGATCGATAGCACGCTCTACGTGAACACGATATCGAGCGTTGTGCCACCGCCGGCAGCTACGCCGGACGCATCGCGACAGCCGTTCCCGGGAGCGGACAAGAGATCCCGGAAGCCAGGTAGGACAATCGAGAGAGACGCGGGGCAACCGGTCGATCGCTCACGGCAGACGGCGCTTCAGCTGCAGACCGAGGGCACTACCCGCGTTCACATCGACGGCGGCACCGGGGATGTTGGGATAGGGACCGAGACGCCAGGTGCACGGCTGGATGTGGAAGGCACGCTTGAGGCTGCTGGTATCCGGATGCCTACGGGCGCGGGCGACAACCTTGTGATGACGTCGGACGCTAGCGGCAACGCGTCGTGGGAGCTGTGGAACGAGGGACGGGTGCCGAACATCGTCTACGCGGACACGTTCACGGATACGGTGCTATACCCGAATGCTGGTGCCAAGATCGCGGCTGCCATTGCTGCTCTTCCTGATGAGGGCGGAGTTGTCGATGCCAGGGGGATCCATGGCGGCACGGTAGGCGTGAATCTCTTCGACGGCGTGCAGTACGACATCACCCTCCTGCTTGGAGCCGGTACATTCAGCATCGCGACTGGACAAGTCTACGACGGAGGCCAGAGTCATCTGAATCCCTCGTCCCTGCGCATTGTTGGAGTGGGAACGCAGACGCTACTCAAGCCCGAGACCTCGATGAACGTTCTCCAGGTGAGGGCGGGCGTATTCCAGATCGCGGACATCAAATTCGACCTGAATCAGACCAATTCCACGGCCGTGTATCTGAGAGGGATCCTGTGGGCGGGCGCCGCTCTTGAGCGCCTGTATGTCTGCAATAGCGCGGGGAGCGCTCCCCTCATCAAAGTGGGGGAGGACTGGGTTGGGACGGGCGCCTCCGGCGCTCTGCTACGTGACCTGCAGTTGTTCGGGACTCCCAACTGCGACGGCATTGAGGTTCACGCAGAGGGGGTCCTGATCGATCGGTCCCTGATGTTCCAGTGTGGAACCGGTGTGAGGTTGGCCCAGGGAACCACCAGTACTATCAGCAACTGCCTGTTCTGGGGCGGAGTCCACGCTCTGGTTGTCGAGGACTACATGAACATCAGCTTCATTGGCAATGACTGCGAAAGCCCCGCTTCGGAGGGCTTCATAAGGGCTGCTGGCATTGAATCTTATTTTCCCATCAAGATGTTGTGCATTAGAGATAACCACTTCGCCATGATGAATGCTCCGAATGACGATGTCATCTATCTCAAGAACGTCAGGGGGGCCATCGTCGAGGGCAATGTGTTCCAGGCCGCTTTCAGCGGATCGGGGGCGAGTCCTGTGGTGTTCGATGGTGGCGTGACGGATGTCTATATCGCGGGCAACATGCTTTGGGGCGGCGCTGAGTCATCGATGCCTGGCTTCGACGCCGACGGGTTGGAACTGCCGCTCGACGACATCACCGCCACACAGTCAAGTACTTCGGGCGGTTTTGCGGGTGATCTCACTCTCGGAGGTTCGCTGTCTGTCGGCGACATCATGAACCTTCCTCCAAGGGACACTCCGCCCGCCAGTCCTTCAGAGGGCGACGTCTACATGAACGGAACAACGCACAAGCTCATGGTCTTTGACGGGTCGACTTGGTGCGCCTGCTGGTAGGCTGGACGAGGAGGTAACGATGAGGGCAGCATACGTGATAGCAGGCGCGGTGGTCCTGTCGCTGACGGTACTCGTCGTGGCCTGTCTTGCCGCGCCGGGAAGCTACTCGGAGGATTTCTCGACGACCACACACATGGACCCGATTCTCACAGAGGCTCTGTGGGACGCCGGTCAGCTGACGCTGCATCCTCTTGGTCCGACGGTCATCGACTCCTTCAACACGCTTGGCCATGCCACGGATGTCGCGGTACACGGGGACTACGCGCTCGTTGTTGACGATGGCGTTGGGGGGGTACGCGCAATAGACATCACCAAGCCGGATACGCTCGAATACGCCGACCACATCGCTCTGGCCGACGGACTTCTCGCCATAGCGATAGAGGGCAACTACGCCTACTTGGCAGGGACATCCAGCGGGCTCTATGTCGTAGACGTCACTCAGCCAGGGGCAATGGGGGCGGTCTACGAGTGCAGCGCTTTTGCCGGCGGCGAGGACGTGGTAGTGGAAGGCGACTACGCGTACGTGGCGGCTGGCGCCTCCGGGCTCAAGATCATCGATGTCAGCGATCCCTCCGACGTCGCGTGGCCAACGGGCATCCATACCTACGATACTGACGGTGCCGCTCACGGGGTCGCGGTCGCTGGCGACTACGCGTATGTGGCCGATGGATCGAGCGGACTCGCTGTCGTCGACATAAGCCCTGGTTCTGGACCGGGCGGCGTCTGCAGTGAACTGGCGGATGCCCGGAAGGTGTTTCTGCAAGGGGACTACGCCTTAGTGGCAGACGGAAGCGGTGGTCTCAAGGTCGTCAATGTCCGGAAGCCCACGAACCCTATGCTCGCGGGCAGCCTCCCCACATCCAACGAGGCTATCGATGTTGTCGTCACGGGCGACTACGCGTACGTGGCGGATAGCGAGGACGTGCTTCTGGTCGTGGACGTGAGTGACACGGCGAACCTGCGTCTAGTAAGCACCTCGTCTGTTGCAGGCAGCGGCCGAGCCGTTGCCCTGCACGGCGAACACGCATTCGTCGCCGCAGGGGACGCTGGTCTCCTGACGTTCGACGTTGCGGATGCGGTGTTGCCTCCGCTCCGCGTTGCGCAGATAGACTGTCCTGGATCTCCCCGCAGTGTCACTGTCACGGGCGACTACGCGTATGTTGCGGATTCAGACGGCGGCGACCTGAGGATCTACGACATCAGCGATCCTGCGCGCCCCAGCTTCGTGACCGCGGTTGACACACCCGGGGATGTTCAGCATATCAGCATCGAGGGAGACTGGGCCTATGTGGCTGCCGGACATCCGTCACTTGTCGTGCTCAACGTGAGTGATCCCGTCCAACCCCGGTGGGAGGGGAACTGCCCGACTCCTGGCGAGGCGACAGACGTGGCCCTGGATCCCTCGGGTAACTACGCGTATGTGACGGACGGAGATTCCGAGCCGGGGTTCCGTGTCATTGACATCTCGAATGCTCCCGCATGCACCGCATATGCGCGGCAGTACCACGAAGCTGGCACCGCCCACGCAGTTGAGGTCTCCGGAACGTGGGCGTACGTCGCAACCACATACAAAGGTGTGCGTGTCTTCGACATCTCCGATCCCAAGTACCCCGGTCGTGTGGATGAGTGGAACAGCACGCCGGGACCTGCCTACGACCTGGCTGTAACTAGCACGCACGTCTACGTGGCCGATGGATATGAGGGGATTCAGGTCTTCGAGCTGGTCACCGCGTCGGACCTTGAGCCGACAGCGACCTGCACCATGAGCGTCGGCGGCACAGCACGAGCGGTGGTGGTGTCGGGTTCGAGGGCCTTCGTGGCGTCTGATGGAGGGGGGCTTCTCGTCTACGACCTTGCCAGCCCAGGCGATCCCAGCGAGATTGGCACATTCGGCTCAGGCGAGGACTATGTCGATGTTGCGGTTTCAGGTGACTACGCTCTGGTTGCAGACAGGAGCTTCGGTGTGCGTGTTCTTGATGTGAGCAACCCGGGACTGATAAGTGCTGTTGCTGACGTCGACCTCGGAGTGGCTCTCCACACCAGCCCGCCACCGGGCCGGGCGATCGAGCGACTGACGGTCTCAGGATCCCTTGCGTACGTTACTGACAGCATCAATGGTCTTCATGTTCTTGATATCAGTGAGCCAGGGAACGCTCATCGTGTCGGGCTGTGCAGACTCAGGACGGCTCAATCTGTTGCCGTTGGTGGCGGATTCGCGTACGTGACTGACAAGCTATGGGGGCTCTACGCGGTAGACGTGTCCGATTCAACTCAGCCATTTGTTCCATACGCCCTCGACGCTGAGGGGTACTCCTGGGGTGTAGACGTCTCTGGCGATATGGCCTTTGTTGCTGACGCTTCCAGCGTCTGGAACCAGCACTCGGTTGAGATGATCGACGTGAGTAATCCCACGCGGCCGATCTTCATTGACGCTCCTTGGTGTATTACAGGCGGCGGTGGCGAATGCGTCTGGCCGCGGCTCTCAGGCGACATCGTCGTTGCGGGAGACTACGTCTACGCAGGTGGTGCCTATGGAGGCTGGAGTGGGTTCTACCCGCTGGATGTGGTGGATCCCCACAACTCGGCCTGGGGCGTCTCATACAACATCGGTGGGGGCGGGATTCGTGCCTTCGATCTCGCGGGTGACTACGCCTTCGTTCCCAGTTGGGGCGGCATCCAGGTGCTCGACCTGACCGCTCCGATGAGTCCGTCGTGGAAGGGCGTGCTATCGAGCGGGGTCTTCCCAGATCCAGCTGACATAGAGGTTTGCGGTGACTATGGGTTCGCGGTGGGCTCAGAGGGCCTGGCGACGGTCGGTCTCGGAAGCCCCTACTCTCCGTCCGTCCTTGGGATCTCTCCGCTCTCGGACGCTCGAGGAGTGACCATCAGCGGTGACCACGCATTCGTGACTGATTTCGATGAAGGTCTCTGCGTGTTCTCTGTGTTCTCGCGGGAGGGTCAACCCGGCCCCAACGCAGCACAGTCACTGGAGCTTGACACGACGGATCTGGACATCGTTCGGGCGGAGCTCAATGCATCGCACACGGATTCCATCTGCTGGAAGCTGAGCAGCGACAACGGACTGGGATGGACTGAAGCTCTGCCCAACGGCCCCGGCGTGGCCATCGGATCGCCCGGTGCCACGCTCATATGGAGAGCAGAGCTGTACCCGCTCGGTGCTGGGAACACCCCGGTGTGTGACTCGCTCAACATCGGGTGGTGGTACGATTGCGCTCTGATCGACACGGTCGTGGACATTCCGGAAGACGAAGGCAGGTGGACTCGGGTCTCGTTCACACGATCCGGGTACGATTTCGCCGATGACTCATCGCCCGTTGACGACTACGCCGTCTGGCGTCGTGTCGACAACCCGTCACTTGCGCGGAGGGTGCTCGCATCGTCCTCCGGTTCAGGGCCAAGTGGCAAGGTGACGGACCGCGCACCCATCGAGAACAGCTTCCCCGAGCTTGGATCCGAACACAGAGTGGTACATCTGGACGGCCGGACGTTCATCGTGTCCACCGTAGATCGCGCAGCCGGCTTCCCCCGCGACACCGTGTGGGAGTACGTCGCCGAGGTGCCAGCGATGCAGCAGGAGACGTACACGGTGGCCGTGCCGACGAACCAGGACGATGAGAACCCGCACCCGAACATCTTCCTCGAGTTCGACAACGCGTCGAACTTCATTGAGCCTGCTCCGTACGCACCCTTTACAGCAACCGTCTACCTCGAGAACTTCCAGGAGGGAGAGGGGGTCAGCGCAACTCAGTTCGCCCTTGAGCGGAACTTCTCTGGGTTGATCGGTTCTTACTCGCCGCTACCGACCGATTGGTTCGGGGTATTCGGAGATCCAGAAACGGGGTGGACCATAGGAGGTCCCTGCGCGACACCTGACACCTCAGGCCGCATCGCAGTTGCCACCGTCCAGTACGTGTACGATGGCGTGTCGCCAGGCACGCTGGAGATCGTGCCGGACCCGCAGCAAGGGACCGGCCGTGCGGTGATCAACTGCGCATACGAGGAGGACACTTGGACCGTCCGGGAGAGCCCTTCGGGTCAGGGCGGAGTCCACGCCTCGCCACCTCCAGGCGAGTTCCGCCCTGCATGGGAGGTCTACCGCGTCTCAGCCCATCGTGCTGATCCGACGCTCTGGTATGTGAGTCCTCCCGATAGTGGGTACTCCGTGGATGACATGGCACCTGCGCCCGTCCGCGGTCTCGAGATACCCGCCCGCATGACCCTCGCGTGGACGGCAGGTCCGGAGCCGGACATCGACCGCTACGTGGTGTACGCGACATCCGACGCTGATGACCTGGATGGTGCCTCACAGGTTCTGGCGACCGACGCGACTGACTGTGAGCTACCTGAGACGACGGTTGGGCGGTACGTGTACGTTGTCGCCGTCGATCTGTCGGGGAACGAGAGCGAGCCGTCCGAGCGCCTGTGGAACTCGGGAACGGCAATACCGGACCGCAAGTTCCTCGCACAGAACGTTCCCAACCCGTTCAATCCGGTGACGACGATCCGGTTCGGGCTGCCGGCCAAGGCGCGGGTCACAATCGACGTGTACGATGTGGCGGGCAGGCTCGTGACGACGCTCGCCGATGGATCGTACCCGCCTGGGGAGCATGAGGTCGTGTGGAACGGACGGGACACGTCGGGCCGCGGCGTAGCGGCCGGCGTGTACTTCTACAGCATGAAGTCTGAGTCGTTCGAGGATCGGAAGAAGATGATCCTGCTGAAGTAGTCCGCGAGGCTCACGCCACGCACACATGAGAGACGGGGGAGATGTCCCCCGTCTCTTCACGTCCGCGTCCAGTCAAGAGTTCGAAATACGTCCGCTATGGGGAGCCAGCAAAGCGGGGCCTGGCGACAACGTCAGGCCCCGCAAGCGATTGGACGCCGCACGCCTGGAAGCCAGTTCCCACCTCAAGAGAACCAACCGTTCTGTCTGTGTCTCTCTGTCAGCCTCGACGAGGCGGCGGCAGGAGCCCCAAGTCGCCGATCAAGAGGACGTACTGGTCGAGGAATGGCGGCGGGAGTACAATGAGGTGAGACCTCACAGTTCCCTGGGCAATCTGACGCCCCTTGAATATGCTTGAGAACACGAACCAGAAGGGACTTCAGAAACGGAAGTAGTAACCCTGGGCGTGGTCTAGAAAAGCGGGGCGGGCCAAACTTACCAATTGACTATGAGTCACCATGGTGAGTATAATGGCCTCGGATCACTCCTGAACCCAAGCGGTTGCCTCGAGGTTGGCGGCCGGTGAGTCTTCAAGAGTCCGACAAGTGCCACTTCTCCGCTAGCGAGTCGTCTCGTCCTGAATGATGACCGCGCCGGAGATTCCCCTCTCTCGCAGGAGGCTGGACCATGACACGCCCATTCCTCGCGCTCACGATCTTGCTGCTCGCGGTCACCGCGCCGAGCTGGGGCGATGCGCCATCGACCATAAGTTACCAGGGCATCCTCACCGATGGGGCCGGGGTGCCGGTCGACGATGGCGAGTACACGATGGCGTTCGGAATCTACGATTCGCCCACCGACCCCGGTGCACTCTGGATCGAGCAACACGACGAGAACGCGGCCGGTAGCAATAAGGTCACGGTGGTGAACGGTATCTTCAACGTCATTCTAGGGAAGATCGAGCCCCTGAATCTGCCCTTCGATGAGCCGTACTGGCTCGGCATGTCCGTGGAGGGCGGGGATGAGCTGACGCCGCGTACCGAACTGGCCGGTTCGCCCTACGCCTTCCGGGCAGCGAGAGCCGACTCGGCCCTGCACGCCGAGCATGCGTCGGTTGCCGACTCGGCGCTGGCGGGCGGCTCGGGCGGTGCGGGCGATGGGCACTCACTCGACGCTGCGGACGGAGACCCTGTGGACGTTGTGTACGTCGATGATGATGGGCTCGTGGGCATCGGTACCGCCACTCCTGCCACCGCGCTTCATGTTGCGACCGGTACGGACGTCGGTCTTGAGGGCGGCGGATTCCTTCAGCTTGGCTCATCCGGTGGCACGAATGTCGGAATAGACAATAATGAGATCATGGCTCGTAACAACGGGGTGCCATCCAATCTGTACATCAACAGAGAGGGTGGCAAGGTAATGATTGGCAACGAGGGCTACGTTTCACGTCTGGGGATTGGAGTCACCAGTCCCCACCGGCCGCTGCACATCGGCGCCGACGTTGCCGCGATCCAGCTCACGGCCACCGGAGGAGCAGATGCCACGATTGGCGCCGATGGCTCTCGATTGTACCTGCAGACCCAAACCCCACACGGGATGCGGTTCGGTACGGATTCTCAGTCCCGGATGTTCATCGACGCTACGGGGAACGTGGGGATCGGAACCGAGGCTCCTGAGGCGGCTCTTGATGTTCGAGGCATGGGCGGTACGAGCTATTGCACGATCGGTGGGATTGCGGCGGCAGTATTTGCACGCGGAAGCAGTGCGTCGGTAGGGGGCGTCTGGGCACAGCGGGATGGAGTTGCCAACCGGGCGGTGCTTGCAGGTGAGGATTTCGGGGTCTTTTGTGACGGGGATCTAGTGGTTTACGATGGGGCGTTCCACGGCAACATTGGACCACATCTTGGTGCGCCGTTTCCTCGCCCCGCGTATGACACCGGATGGGTGTGGATCGCACAGAATGAGACCAGCACTAACTATCATAATCTCGGAGGTAATGTTGATGATTACTTCGTTGATCTCATATTTCAGTATCATCACGGCGGTGATCTTCACAACATAGGCATCGGTGGGTACCGCAAACCTGATGGCACGTATGGGGGTGCATACCTCTACACTGTGGACAGCTCGAAAGTATCGGTTTACCGCTACGCAGATGATCAGTTTGTTGCCCAATATCGTGTACGGATCTGGATAATCAAGTAGCCGGACGGGTCTGGTGATCCCGGTGAGTGTACGTGCTGAACGCGGCCGACCTCGAGTACTTGAGCGGTGTGCCGTACATCACACGCATCGCCTCCGGGCTTCTCAAGCCGAAGCACCAAGTTCCGGGATTGGATGTGGCAGGGCACGTCGAGGCAGTCGGCACGAGCGTGACGCGGTTCCGGCTCGGTGACGAGGTGTTCGGGGACCTGACCGAGCACGGCTTCGGCGCCTTCGCCGAATACGCCTGCGCTCCCGAGAAGGCATTCGCGCCAAAGCCGGCCGCGTTGACCTTCGAGCAGGCTGCTGCCGTCCCTCAAGCCGCAGTCTTGGGGCTGCAGGGCCTCCGGAGCAGGGGAGAGATCCGCTCTGGGCAGAAGGTCCTGATCAATGGTGTGGGAGGCAACGTCGGTGTGTTCGCGCTCCAGATGGCGAAGTCGTTCGGTGCTGAGGTGACGTGCGTGGACAGCGCGCGGAAGCTCGAGATGCTGCGGTCGGTCGGCGCGGACCACGTCATCGAATACGCTCAGGAGGACTTCACCAAGATCGGGCGGCGGTACGACCGGATTCTCGACATCGCGGCGTACCATCCACTGTCCGATTGCAGGCGGGCCTTGAGTCCCGAAGGGGTCTACGTCATCGTCGGAGGGGCGATCGGTCAGTTCTTCGGGACGCTGCTCCTCGGGGCACTCATCGGGATGACTCGGAGCACAAAGCAGATGGGCATGGTGATGTGGAAACCGTTCCGGGAAGAGGACGTGGCCTTCCTGACGGAGCTCATCGAAGCCGGCAATCTCGTACCATTCATCGACAGAACCTACACATTGAGTGAGGTCCCCGAGACGCTCCGGTATCAGAAGGAAGGCCTCGTCCGAGGGAAGGTCGTCGTCACCATGTGATGGGACGGACCGGTCGGGGCATCTTCTCCGTGCACCGCCGCGCCGGCTCTGCCA
>JALGVU010000479.1 GCA_025774545.1 bacterium
CCTTCAGGTCTGCCATTCAATCCTCTCTCATTGCATTGGTGTCACCGATCGCACCGCACCGAGACCGCGTCACGCGATCCGGCGCGGAACATCGGACGGTCGTGATTCGATCTACCCGCTCGTCACCGCCACCCCGTCGATCCTGACGTACGGCAGCACGTCACTGAAGAGCCGCTCGCGCTCCTTCGACACCGCGACGATCGCGGGCAGTAGCTCGAACGTGTTCCCGGCGATCATCGTGCCGCAGAGCGGCTCCGCGAGCTTCCCGCCGCGGATCATCCTGCCGCCCTTGACCGAGCCCGAGAAGTCGCCGCTCACCGGATCGACGTTCCCGGAGAAGCGCGTCACGAGGATTCCCTTGTCGACCCCAGCGATGATATCTTCGAGCGAGGTCGTCCCTTCAGGGAAGACGACGTTCGTGGTCGAGATCGATGGGATCGCCGCCGCTCCCCCACCGGCGTGCCCGGTGCTCCCTCGCTTCTCCTTGCGCGCCGTGTAGGAATCGTAGATGAAGTTCTTGAGCACCCCGTCCTCGATGATCGGGAGCACCTGAGGAGCGAGTCCCTCGCGGTCGAACGCCGACGAGGAGAAGCCGTCCTCGAGCGTCGCGTCGTCGACGATCGTGAGGAGCTCCGAGGCGATCTTCTTCCCGAGCTTCCCGCCGAGTTTGCTCGTCTCCTTCTGGACCGACGAGGCGCGGATCGAGAACTCGATCGGGTGTGAGACGATGTTCGCGACGGCCTTGGGCGCGAGCACGACCGGCCCCTTGAAGCTCTCGCCCTTCACCGCCCCGAGCGACGCGATGACGTTCCCGGCGAACTTCCGCGCGACGGCCGCAGGATCGAATCCGGTCGGCGAGCGCGAACCGTCGAACTGGAAGTCGAACGAGGAGACCGTGTCCCCCTCCGTGGCCATGCCGAAAACGTAGCAGTAGAAGCTGCTCGACCTCTCCTCCGCGCGCACGCCGCGCGAGTTCGCGATCGCCTTCGCCCCGTGCTGCGCCGCAAGCTCGCCGGAATCGACCGACACGCGCGGGTCGAACTCGACGGCCGTCCTGAGCATGTGGAGCGCCTGCTCGACCGCGCGGTCGACGCCGAACGTCTCGGCCTCCTCGTTGTAGATTCCGTCGAGCGGCCGGATCGGTGTGGGCTCGGGGAGGCCGTTGTACTCGTCGGGCGGAGCCGCCTTCGCGATACCGATCGCGCGATCGACCGACTCGTCGATCGACTCCTCGACGAAGTTGTTCACGAACGCGAATCCGAGGCTTCGGCTCTTGAAGACCCTGAGCCCGAGCCCGTCTCCCGACATGCTCTTCGCGATCTGAAGATCGTTCTTCTGAAGATCGACGGTGACGCTCTTGCCCCGAACGGCGAAGGCCTCGGCCTCGTCGGCCCCCTTCGCGAGCGCCTTCTCCACTGCCCGGTCGCAGACGGTCAGAAGCTCTTGCATCGGCGCTACCTCCCTCCCACGACGACTTCGCACCGCACGTGCGGGCCGCCGCCGTCGACCTTGGCGGCCTGGCCCTTCCCGCAGTGGCCGTTGCCGATCGCCCACTCGAAGTCTGAGCTCACCATGTCGACGCTCGAGAGCACTTCGAACGCGTCGCCCGAGATCGAGGCGCCCCGCAGGAGACGCCCGATCCTGCCGTTCTTGATCTCGTAGGCCTCCTGGACGCCGAACATGAACTCGGCGTTCGCGTCGGCCTGGCCGTTTCCGGCGCCCTTCAGGAGATACCCGTCGTCCACGCTCGCAATGATCTCGTCGAGCGAACGCTCCCCGGGCTCGAGGTAGGTGTTCCTCATCCGGATCAACGGCTCGTCGTCGTACTGCCACGCGCGGGCGTTGCCCGTCGGCGCGACGCCGAAGTGCGCCGCCGATTCGCGATCGTGGAGATACGACTTCAGGATCCCGTTTTCGATCACGACCGTGCGGCCGGTCGGGACTCCCTCGTCGTCAACGAGCACGACACCCCCGGCGTAGTGCGCACCGATCACAGCCGGGCCGCTGTCGACGAGCGTGACGAGCTCGCTCGCGACCATCTCCCCGATCTTCCCGCTCGCGACCGGACATGACGAAGTCGGCCTCGACCGTGTGACCGATCGCCTCGTGCGCCAGGAGGCCGACCAGCTCAGGATTGAGCACCACGGTGGCGCGCCCACCGGGAGCATACGGCGCGGAGAGAAGATCGACCGCGATCTTGCTCACGTGCGCGGACAGCTCGTGCGGCGTCCACGTGTCGAAGAGATCGGGCCACCCTCCGGTGACGCCGACTCCCTGGAACGCGACCGTCATGTCGTCGCCGCTCGCGGCCACGGCGCTCACCACGAACTCGAGCTTCGCATCCTCGATGTGCGCGTCGGCTCCATCGCTCGACACGATCCACTTCTCGTCGATGAGCTCGGTGTAGCGGCACATCGCCGAGCGGATCGCCATCGACGACTCGCGCGTCTCGTGC
>JALGVU010000167.1 GCA_025774545.1 bacterium
GCGCGACATGTACGCGGAGGGCATCTACGTCATCGGCTTCTTCTTCCCGGTCGTTCCGGCCGGAGCGGCGCGAATCCGCGTGCAGCTCTCGGCGGCGCACGAGGTGGAGCACATTGACAAGTGCGTCGAGGCCTTCCGGAAGGTCGGCGACAAGTACGGGATCCTCGGACTCGACAAGAAGGGGATCGTCGAGAAGTACGGGATGTAGCGACACCCGGCGCGTCCTACGGAGAGGACCGAGAGAGGCGGCACGGCGGAGAGAGGGCAGCAGGCGAACCGGGGCCGCGCGATGCGCGGCCCCGGCGTCGTCTCGTCGATCGGTCGGCGAACCGGATGACGGCGGTCGCGCCCCTTGCGTGCCGAACCTAGGCCGGCTGTCCGCGGTAGAGATTGCCTTCGGCGTGGCGCTTCCGGAGCCTCGCGAGCATGTCCTCGGTCATGGCATCCAGGCCGAAGCTCGGTGACCAGTTCCACTCCTCGCGCGCCGCGGTGTCGTCGATCGACGAGGGCCACGAGTCCGCGATCGCCTGGCGGTAGTCGGGTTCGTACGTGACCTCGAAGCCCGGAACGCGCTTCGTGATGGATGCAGCCAGCTCGCCCGCGGAGAAACTCATGGAGCCGAGGTTGAAATCCCCGTGATGCACGAGCCCGTCGAAGTCGGCCTGCATGAGGTCGATGGTGCCCTTGATGCAATCGGGCATGTACATCATCGGGAGCCTCGTGCCCTCGCTGACGAAGCACGTGTAGCGACCGTTTTCGATCGCCTTGTAGTAGATCTCGACCGCGTAGTCGGTCGTGCCGCCGCCCGGCAGCGTCTCGGATGAGATGATGCCGGGGTAGCGAAGGCCCCGCGCATCGACGCCGTAGCGGCTGACGTAGTAGTCGCAGAGGAGCTCGCCCGTGACCTTCGTGATGCCGTACATGGTAGAGGGCTTGAGAACTGTCTCCTGAGGCGTGTTCTCGGTGGGGCATCCCGCGCCGAAGACCGCGATCGAGCTGGGGCAGAGAACCTGGGTGAGCTCGAGCTCCCGGGCAAGCTCGAGGGCGTTCAGGAGGCCCGTGACGTTGACGTCCCAGGCGAGGGTCGGGTTTCTCTCGCCCTTCGCGGAGAGGATGGCCGCCATGTGAACGATCGTGTCGATCTCGTACCGCCTGACGATCTCTTCGAACCTGCTCCGATCTGTCACGTCGACCTGCTCGAACGGGCCGTCCCCGTGGTCGGCGATCCTGAGATCCGAGGCGACCACGTTCTCCGAGCCGTAGCGACGGCGGAGCTCTCCCGTCAGCTCCGATCCAATCTGTCCTTCCGAACCGGTGACCAAAATCCTGCGAATGGCGCTCGTGCCCACGCGTTATGCCTTTCGAGTGCGGTCGTTCGTCGACGTCTCGCCTGCGTCCCTGAAGCCTACCAGATCGCGTCCCCGAACGCGAGAGATCGCGCGCCGAGACGGCTCAGGCGGGTCACGGTTCGCCCGGTCCGGCCGTCGCGCGCCTGGCGGACGGCGCCCGCCCCGTCCTCGTGCCCCTCCTCGCGCCCTCGATTCGCGCCTTCCGCGTCCCCCCGCGCTCGGGTATACTGCCTGTGGAGGCCGCGACGGTACGGTGAGCGCGGCTCGCCGCGCGGAGCCCGCCCACGTGCGCAGCTCGCGCGGATCCGCGGCAGCGTCGGAGGCAGAGGCCGTGGGGGAGCCATGTTCCAGGGGAAGTGGGAGAACCTCCTCGACAAAATCGAGCGCCAGTTCGGCTTCATCGATCACACCACCGAGGAGTTCCCCGAGAGACGAATGACGGTCGAGACGGTCGAGTTCGACGGGGCGACGGGACGCATGAGGCTCGAGCGCACCGTGAAGCCGGTCGTCGTCGAGAAGAAGACGCAGTACTCGAAGCGCGTCGGGAGCGAGGTGTCCATCGAGTACGTCTTCTCGGAGGACGAGTACGTCGACACGGTGAAGTTCTACCGCTGGGATCGCCTGGCCCGGCTGTGGCGCCCGATCGACATCGCGGATCTCGGCCGCTAGGGACGACGGCACGAGGGGTCTCGTTTCGAGGAAGACCCCGGTTGCCGGGCGATCCCGAGCGCGGTCGGCCCTGAGCCTGGCCGACGCGCCGCCGGCGCAGATATGCGCCACCCCGGGCGCCCACCCGCGCCACCCCGGGCGCCCACCCGCGCCCCCCCCGATACCCAACGACATCGCCCACCAACAAGGCAGGCCGGGCGGCCTGCCTCGCTGCTCGCGCCCTCCCGAATCCGGGCTCGGCTGGCCAAATTCCGGGAACAGAACTTGCTTCAGTTCATGCGCGGATACGGCGAATCGGCCCCGCGAGCCGAGGCCGTCGCGTGCGCACTGTCTGCGCGAGCGGCGCAGAGACCTTGGAGGCACCCCTGGCGAAGTCCAAGGGAAGAGTCCTCGTCGTCGATGACGAGGCCGCGATCCGCGACATCTTGTGTCGCGCCCTCACAGACGAGGGATACGCGTGTGACGACGCGGAGAGCGCCGAGGAGGCGCTCGCGAAGCTCGCGAAGAAGTCGTACGAGTGTGTGCTCTCGGACATCCACATGCCCGGCATGGACGGTGTCGAACTCCTCCGCCAGATCCGGCTCACCGACTCTGACGTCGGCGTGATCATGGTGACCGGCGCTCCGGACATGGATTCGGCCCTGGAGGCCATGCGGCTCGGGGCGCACGACCACCTCTCGAAGCCACTGAATCTCTCTCAGGTTGCTCTCTTGGTCGACCGCGCTGTCGAGAAGAAGCGGCTCGTCCAGGAGAACCGGGAGTACCAGCGCAATCTCGAGGCGATGGTGCTCGAGCGCACGAAGCAGCTTCACGAGGCGAACCAGGAGCTCAGGAGGCTCTTCGTGAGTAGCATCAAGGCCCTCGCCCAGGCGCTCGAGGCCAAGGACGAGTACACCCAGGGGCATTCGGCCCGCGTGGCTGAGCAGTCAGTCAGGATCGCTCACTACCTCTCCCTCGCAGAGAGGGAGGTCGAGAACATCTGGCTTGCAGGCTTCCTGCACGACATCGGCAAGATCGGCATCCGCGAGAGCGTGCTCAATAAGCCCGGGAAGCTCGATCTCGCGGAGTGGGAGCTCGTGCAGCAGCACCCCGTGCTCGCGGAGAAGATCCTCGGTCCGATCGAGGAACTCCGAGACGTGATCGAGATCGTGCGCCATCACCACGAGCACTTCGACGGGAGCGGCTATCCCGACGGTCTCCGAGGTGGGGAAATACCGCTCGGCGCCCGCGTTCTGGCCGTCGCCGACGCGTACGACGCGCTCACGTCGAGACGCCCGTACCGGGATGCCCTCTGTGAGCAGGAGGCCCTGGAGGTGCTCGGGGACGCCGCGGGCACGCAGTTCGACTCGGTAATCGTGCGTGCGTTCGTCAGTTGCGGCGAGAGCCCGGGGACCGACCCCTCATCGGACGACCGGAACCGGAAGCCGGCTCTCTTGCAGGATGCGAGCGAGCCCGACTACCCGATGCCGGGGCAGTTCACCTTCCGACTGCCTGATCGCAGTTAATTGCCCATCTGACAGGCAGTTACCGTCCATCCACCCAGTAGATACATACTGGCATGAGCCTTGCATCTTTCGTCGTTGACCGGCGTAGACGGATGAGTGAACTCGGTGAGGGATAAGGACTTAGAGCGTGAATCACTTCGAACCGGACCCGAGCAGCAGGCTCGATCTATCCAAGCTCGACATCGATTGCCACGTCGTGCGGCTGATTCCGCGCGAGATGGCCAGGCGGTTTCGCCTGGTCGCCGTTGGGCGCGAGGACGATGCGCTCCTCGTGGCGATGGGGGATCCGTACGACGTGATCGCCACCGACACCGTCGCGGCCAACACCGGGTACGAGATCAGGCCTGCCGCGGCCGACCCCGAGGAGATCCTCGCCGTGATCGATCGCTACTACGGCGAGGAGATCGACATCGAGAACAGCATCAAGAGCATCGTCGACATCGAGGTGGACGGCGGCGGATCCCCCGAGGCCGACCTGGAGCAGCTCTCGATCGAGCCGAACGACGCCCCGGTCATCCGCCTGGTGAATCTGATCCTCCTCCAGGCGATCGAGGAGGGGGCGAGCGACATCCACATCGAGCCCAAGGAGAAGGGGATCGCCGTGAGGCTGCGCGTCGACGGCGTGCTGCGAGAGATCCTCCCGCCTCCGAAGCGGATGCAGTGGGCGATCACGTCGAGGATCAAGATCCTGTCCGGGCTCAACATCGCGGAACGCCGGCTCCCCCAGGACGGAAGCTGCCGCGTGCGGATCATGCACAGACAGGTCGACATCCGCGTCTCGATCGTCCCCACCATCTACGGTGAGAAGGTCGTGATGCGGCTTCTCGACAAGGGAAACCTCAAGACCGAGCTCACGCAGCTCGGTTTCGATCCCGCGTCGCTCGAGTTGATGACGAACGCGATCTCCGAGCCGCACGGGATGATCCTCCTGACCGGTCCGACCGGAAGCATGACCGTCGAGGACCCGGTCGAGTACGAGCTCGCGGGCATCAACCAGGTGCGCGCGAGGCCCGACATCGGGCTCACGTTCGCGCACGCGCTGCGGTCGTTCCTCCGGCAGGACCCGGACGTGATCCTCGTGGGGGAGATCAGGGATCTCGAGACGGCGGCGATCGCGATCAAGGCGGCGCAGACCGGCCACCTTGTCTTCAGCACGCTTCACACGAACGACGCGACGTCGACGATCGACAGGCTCGTGAACATGGGGATCGAACCCTATCTCCTGTGCTCGTCTTTGAACCTGGCGATCGCGCAGCGGCTCTGTCGGAAGATCTGCGAGAACTGCAAGGAGCCGCACGATCCGGAGGAGTCGTTCGTCAGGCGATTCCGTGAGGCTCTTCCGGACGCCCCGCTCGACACCGTGTTCTATCACGGCGCGGGGTGCCGCGAATGCTCGCAGTCCGGGTTCAAGGGCCGGCTCGCGATCTACGAGATCTTCCCGATGACCAGGAAGATCAAGGACCTCGTTCTGAGCGGCGCGATCGGTTCGCCCCTCCGCGATCAGGCGGTGGCGGACGGCATGAGGTCACTGATCCAGAACGGGATGGACAAGGTCCACGAAGGACTCACGACGATCGAGGAAGTGCTCTCCGTGGCATCGTAGCGCGGGAGCGGGGCAGCCAACACGCGGAGCGAAACATGAAGCCAGAAGTGCAGCGACTGCTCGATGACATGGTGGCGCGGAGGGCGTCCGACCTCCACCTGACTCCCGGTGTTCCGCCGCAGTACCGGATCGACGGAACGCTCATGGCCGCGGATCATCCTCCGCTCGATTCCGCCACGTGCCGGGACTACTCCTACGCGGTGCTCGACGAGCGCCGCGTGGCTCGGTTCGAGAAGGAGAAGGGACTCGACACCTCGTTCAGTGTGGAAGGGCTGGGGCGGTTCAGGGTCAACGTGTTCCTTCAGCGGGGAAGCGTGTCGGCGGCCATCAGGCATCTTCCATGGGAGATCCCTCTCATGGAGGAGCTCGGGGTTCCGGCGATCATGCGGGAGTTCTGCGAGAAGATGTCGGGCCTCGTGCTCGTGAGCGGGCCGACCGGGTCGGGGAAGTCGACGACCCTGGCGTCGATGATCGGGTACATCAACTCGACGCAGAACGTCCACATCGTCTCGATCGAGGATCCGATCGAGTACCTCCACTCGCACAAGTTCTCCATCGTCAACCAGCGGGAGATCGGGCGGGACGCGCTCTCGTTCAGCGACGCGGTGCGGCAGGTCCTCCGGCAGGATCCCGACGTGATCTGCATCGGGGAGATCCGGGATCTCGAGACGGTCCGAACGGCGCTCACCCTGGCCGAGACGGGTCACCTGGTCCTCTCGACGGTTCACACGAGCGACGCGCCCCAGGCGATCAGCCGGATCGTCGATATCTTCCCGCCGCACGAGCAGCAGGGCGTCAGGACGCAGATTTCCATGTCGCTACAGGGCATCCTGGTACAGAAGCTGCTCCCTGAGGCCTGTGGCGTCGGTAGGTGCCTTGCAACAGAACTCCTGGTCGCCACGTCGGCGGTCAGGAACCTCATCAGGGAGAACAACCTGCAGCAGCTCCGGTCGGCCATCGAGACGAGCGCCAAGGACGGAATGCACAGCCTGAACTCCACGCTCCTGACTCTCGAGCGGGAGAACAGGATCACCGCCGAGATGGCCGTCACGGTGAGCAACGACGTCAAGGGACTCATGAGAGAGCTCTCCAGAACGCGCCCCGATCTCGCCGTGGGACTCAGGAACTAGTCCCCGGGACCGGCGCCGAACGAAGAGGAACGACTGCATGCCCGACTTCGCCTATGTCGCCAAGGACGCCAACGGCCGCTCCGTGCAGGGCACGCGCGCCGCGGACAGCGAGATGAGCCTGGTCTCCCTCCTGCGGAAGGAGAACCTGGTCGTCATCTCGGTGGCTTCCGCTGCGACTCGGTCCAAGAAGGTCCGCAGCCGCAGGGGCAAGGTCAAGATCAAGGACCTCTCCATCCTCTGCCGTCAGCTCTCCACGATGCTCGAGGCCGGTCTTCCCGTCCTCGAGTCCATCGAGGGGATCGGCGATCAGATCGACAACGACACTCTCGCCGAGGTGCTCGGCATCATCACGGAGGACATCCGGGCCGGCTCGACCCTCTCCCAGGCGTTCGCGAGGCACGACAGGATGTTCTCGATCCTCTTCGTCGCCATGGTGAGGGCCGGCGAGGAGTCGGGCGCGCTTCCCGGCGTCCTCGGGCGCCTGGCCGACTACCTCGAGGCGCGCGACGCGCTGGCCGGGAAGATCAAGTCGGCGTCGGCCTATCCGGCGTTCATCGCCGGGTTCTTCGTCGTAGCGGTGGCCGGGATCATGCTGTTCCTCATTCCGCAGTTCGAGGGCATCTTCGAGAGCTTCGATCTCGAACTGCCGAATCTGACCAAGTTCCTCATCGCGACCTCCCGGTTCATTGGCAGGAACCTCGTCTGGGAGCTCCTGCTGACCATCGGCGGCGGTTTCGCCTTCTTGAAGTGGCGGGCCACGCCGGGCGGCAAGCGGAAGCTCGACGAGATCATCCTGAGGACCCCGGTCTTCGGCAAGCTCATGCTGAAGGCCTCGGTCGCTCGCTTCAGCAGCACGCTCGGAACGCTTCTCGAGAACGGCGTGACCGTGATCGCCGCGCTCGAGATCGTCGGAGAGACGTCCGGAAACAGTGTCATTCGGGAGGCGGTGGAGGGCGTGAGCCTCGGCGTCGTCAACGGGTCGACGATATCCGAGCAGCTCGCGGAGTCCCGCGTCTTCCCGAAGATGGTGGTGAGTATGGTCGCGGCCGGCGAGAGCTCGGGGAATCTTCCCCAGATGCTCTCGAAGGTGTCGGATTTCTACTCGCGGGAAGTCGACGCGGCGATCAGTGGGCTGACCTCGATGATCGAGCCGGCGCTGATCGTGGGACTCGGTGCCATCGTGACCGTGGTCGTGCTTGCCATCTACCTGCCCATCTTCCAGATGGCGACAGGTATCAACTAGGGGAAGCAGGCTAGGGGGAAACGTGAGCAGGAAAGGAGGTGAAAATATGCTGCGCACGAACCAGAGGGGTTTCACCCTCGTTGAGCTGATGATCGTTGTCATCATCGTCGGCATCTTGGCTGCTGTTGCCATTCCGATGTACCAGGGCGCTACTGAGCGCGCCAAGGCGTCGGAGGCCGTCGCGGCTCTGGGCACGATCCGGGGCGCGATGCGTGTGTACTACGCTGAGCACGGCACGTACGCCAACGGTAGCTTCACGGACGGCGCCGATATCACGAACGGCAGCGTCCTGGACGTGAGCGACAACGACCTGATGGGCCGTTACTTCAGCTCGCCGTGCTACACGTTCGACGGCGCTCCTGACGCCACGACGTTCACGATCGAGTGTCTTGGCTCAGCCAGCACAGCTCCGAATGCTACGGAGGTAGCGACCATCGTTCGTTCGATCGATGAGGACGGCGACATCGGCACGAGTTAGCAGCATGTGTTGATCCGCGGGGGTGGCGCTCTGAAGCGCCACCCCCGACACGAGCGAGGGGCGCGAGAGCGAGATTGCGAATGGTGCGTTCGATGACGAATCCCCGTCGGCGTGCAGGTTTTGTCTTGAGCGTGCACGCGTGCGTCAGTTGGGAGGGCCCCGCCGAGTGGCGGGCGTGTGATGGGCGACGGGCAGTTCAGCGGAAACGGTAGACGGAGGCGGCACGGTGAGAGCGACGGACCACAGGGGCTTCACGCTGGTCGAGCTCATGATCGTCGTCATCGTCGTTGGTATCCTCGCCACGGTCGCGATCCCGATGTATCAGATGACCGCCGAGCGCGCGAAGGCCACGGAGGCGAAGGCCGCCCTCGGCCTCGTCAGGGATTCGATGAGGGAGTACTACGCAGAGCACAGGACGTACGTCGACGCGAGCTTCAGCGATGGGGTGCAGGTGACGACGGGCGGCATCCTGAACATCTGGACGAACGATCTCGCGGGACGGTACTTCAGCGCGGAGTGCTACACCTTCGACGGCGCTCCGACGGCGAACGCGTTCACGATCGAGTGTGACGGGGGAAGCAGCACGGCGTCCCACGGCTCCGAGGTGTCGGCGCTGGTGCTGACGATCAACGACGAAGGCGACATCACGCAGGATTGGTAGGCACTCTCGGGGCGGCCCGGTCGGTCGACCCGGAGACGTTGCGATCCCGATCGAGCGGGGTGAGCCGGTCGGTGTCGCGGGGGAGGAAGAGTCACGAGGACTGCTACGGGGTGCGCTCCGAGGCCCGGATCGGGAACGTCCTTCGTCCGGTCAAGCGGCCGAGGAGCACTTGGGGGAATAGCCGTTTGCTGAGCCACGAACACAGGGCCCTGATCGGACTCGACATCGGGTCCAGATCGGTGAAGCTCGTCGAGCTGTCCGGCCGCGCGCCGGAGTTCGAGCTCGAGGGTATCGGCGTCTCGGTCGTCGACGATGACGAGTCGGACGCTGCCTTCGAGCACGCGATCTCCTCGGTGCTCGAGGCGGGCACGTTGGACACGAAGCGCGTGGCCACGTCGGTCTGTGGGCCGAACGTCGCCGTCAGGAGCTTCCGCTTCCCGCAGCTCTCCCGGAGCGAGCTTGAGGGCGCGGTCTGGTACGAGGGCAGCCAGGTCATCGCCTTCGGCATCCAGGAGGCCTACGTCGACTTCAGTGTGCTCCGCGAGCCTTCCGAGGAGGGCCTCATGACCGAGGTGCTCTTCGTGGCCGTCAAGAAGGAGAACGTCGACTTCAAGACGCGGGTCCTGGAGACCGCGGGGCTCGAGCCCAGAGTCGTCGGCGTCGACGCCCTCGTGCTGCTCGAGGCGCTCCTGCTCGATCAGGGGCTCCCCGAGACCGTGGGGATCATCGACATCGGCGGCGGCCGCAGCAGCATCGGCATAACGAAGCGGGATTCCCCTCCCTTCGTGAGGGACATCGAGATCGCGGGGGATTCGTTCACCGAAGCGGTCGCGTCCGTGCTCGGGGTGTCGCACAGCGAGGCGGAGCAGATCAAGTTGGCGGACGCGCAGAGCATCCCTGGAGTGGCGCGGGCCATGGAGACGGCCACCCAGCGGCTCGTGGCCGAGGTGAGAAGGTCGCTCGTCTACTACCAGACCAGGCAGCACGGCAGCACGGTCGATGCCATGTTCGTGTGCGGCGGCGCCTCGAGGCTTCCGGGCCTGCCGGAGGCGATCGCCGCGTCGACGGGCGTCGACGTGCGGACGTGGAGTCCCTTCGAGCGCGTGCACGTCGACGACGGCAGATTCGACCGCACCTCCGTGGAAGAGCTGGCGCCTTCGATGTCGCTCGCCGCGGCACTCGCCATGCAGCAGGAGACCTCGGCATGAGGTACGACATCAACCTGATCAGACAGAGCGTCGTGCCGGAGCGGCAGCGGAACGTCATCTTCTCGGTCGCCTCGTTCGCGGCGCTGGCGTACGTGCTGACGCTTCTCGCCGTGATCGTCTCGTCTGTGAGCAACCTCAAAGTGACCGACGTCTACGCGAGCGAGTTCGAGTCGCTCCAGCAGGAGTTCGCGGCGTCGTGCCCCGGAGGGGTGCCGTCGTCCGGCGAGATCGAGGGCATGCTCGGGCGCCTGAAACCGCAGCTCCGCGACCTCACGATTCTGGTCGACGGGAAGCTCGAGTTCGCGTCGCTCTGGGGAGGGATCGCCGCGGCGGTTCCGGACAGCGTCTGGCTGACGGGCGTGAGGGTCGTCGCCCCGAGGAACAGCGGGTCGTCGAACCGAAAGACGAGGAGCACGGGGAAGTCAGACCACGCGGGCATCCGTGTGGAAGGGGCCGTGGCGGCCGACTTCGACCGCGGCGGAGAGCTGATCAGGGGCCGACTTCGACCGCGGCGGAGAGCTGATCAGGGCGTTCGCGAGGCGCCTCGAGGACGGGGCGAAACTGACAGAACACGTGGGGCAGGCCAGGTTCGTCGAGACGGGACTCAAGACCATCGAGGGGAAGAGCGTCATCGGATTCGAGATCACCTGTCCCTTCGAGTGAGGGACGCCGGTCGGGGGCCGCCGAGTCGGGCCCCGACGTGAGTTCACATCGTCGGAGGCTCGTGCAGACGCGATGGCAACCATGCACGCGGTGAACGAGGAAGACCACGGTCCGCTGGACGATCCGGCTCCCACGGAGCTGCGCGAGCGTTCGAGCGGTTTCCTCGGGCGGATCTTCAGAGGGTCGGCTCGGGGAAGCGATCGTCCCGACCATCGCGGCCTCGGGTGGAGGTCGCCGTGGAAGGTCGGTGCGATCGCGTTCGTCACGTACGCGGCCGTGGTGAGCCTCTCGTACTTCTTCGTGATGAAGCCGATCTGGGCACGCCGCGACGCCGTGGCGGCGAAGAAGACGGCGCTCCAGGAC
>JALGVU010000480.1 GCA_025774545.1 bacterium
TACCCGTTCAACACGATCCAGGAAGGAGTCGACGCGGCCTCGGAGGGCGACACGGTGCTCGTGGCGCCGTGCACGTACACTGGGACAGGGAACCGCGACATCAGCATCGGTCCGGCCAACATCACGCTGAGGTCGACCGATGGTCCCGAGAGCACGATCATCGATTGCGAGGGCAGCTCGTCCGATCCTCACCGGGGATTCCAGTTGCAGAACGAGCTCTGGGACACCTTCTTGGCCGGTTTCACCATCACGAGCGGCTACGCGCTGGGGGACGGCGGCGGCATACGCTCCTCGAGCTACGCCGGACCGCGGATCAGGAACATGGTGCTGGTCGGCAACCACGCGACCTCGGAGGGAGGCGGGCTCTACGGTACTGCCCGAATCGCGAATTCCGAGTTCGTGGGAAACTCTCGCCGAGAACTCGGCCGGCTCGGGTGCCGGTGGGGCTTGGATCGAGGGGTACCCGGATGGTGGGTACTTCCCGGTCAGCATGGATCACTGCACCATCGTCGGCAACACGGCACCCGGCGTCGGTGGCGTGTACATGTCCAGCTTCACTCCGCCCGTGCCGCCCTACCCCTGCTTGTGTGAGGCGTGGGTGACCAATACGATCATTGCGTTCAACGGGCCGGGACGGGGGATCGCAAGCGGATGCGACGAGTTCGACCCCTGGTATTCGGAGCCGGTCGTGGGATGCGTCGACCTCTACGGAAACGCGGGAGGCAACTGGGTGGACGAGTTCGAGTCCTACGGCCCTCCCCACAGCACGACGAACTTGGAGCAGGACCCGCTCCTCTGCGGCGGCGACAACCCGGACGACCCCTACTCGCTCCGTCTGGACTCGCCGTGCGCTGAGGAGAACAACGTGCACTGCGGCCTGATCGGGGCCCGGGACGTGGGCTGTGAGGCGCCCGGTGGTCCGAACATCTTCGTCGAGTTCGAGAACGGTTCGAACTACATCGAGCCGGAGGCCGGGACGACGTTCGAGGCGTACGTAGGCTTCAGCAACCTCGAGCCCGGCAACGGCCTCACGGGCGCGTCGTTCAAGATCAACAGGACGTTCGCCGGATTCGCACTCCTGCAGGAGCCGCTGATTCCGGGGTGGGGCCTCCTCGGGGACGCCGAGACGTTCGGCCTCATGGTGACCGGTGACTGCGCGGAGCCGGACTCGGCGGGGGTGCTCCTCGTCGCGCGGATCCTGTACTTGATCACCACGGGCGACTCCGGTGTGATCGAGATCGTACCGCACGAGTTGGACGGTGCGGTCGTCTTCGACTGCGACTCCGTCCAACACGAGTGGTGCGTCCGCCGCGAACCCTCAGGCCACGGGGGCGTCTGGACCCCGCCGCCTCCGGGGGACTGCCCCGGGATCGGCCCACACGTGGAGATCGCTCCGTCGTCCCTCGCCTTCGAGATCGCGGGCGAGCCGGTCGCCCAGGATGAGCTCCTCCTCTCGAACGTGGGCACCGCCGGGCTCGCGTGGTCGATCGCCCGCGCGGAGTCGACGGACGGGCGCGCCTCGGGAGGCCCCGACGCGTTCGGCTACCGATGGATCGACAGCGACAGTCCGGGAGGTCCAGACTTCGACTGGCAGGAGATCTCCGAAGTAGGCACGCTCGTCGATCTCGAGGAGGACGGATTCGAGGAGGTCTCCCTTCCCTTCACCTTCCCCTTCTACGGGAGCGAGAAGACCTCCGTCAAGATCAGTGCTCACGGCTACCTGACGTTTGGTTCTGACGCCACCGATCCCATCGACGTGCCGATCCCCGACCCGGATCCCCCGAACGACCTCATCGCGCCGTTCTGGACTGCCATTGACCAGGGGATCTGGGGTATTGGCGACACCTATTGCCACCACGACGCCGCGACGAATTCGTTCATCGTCCAGTACGACGGCGTCATGGACGCCTCGCATCCTTACGAGGCCTACTACACGTTCGAGGTGATCCTCAGACCTGACGGGTCGATCCTCTTCCAGTACGACACCGGTTACTGGGACTTGGGATACCCGACCGTCGGGATCGAGGCTGGGAGAGATTGGTGATCACCTCGCCGTGCTCATCGATCTGGATCCCTGCCGGTGGTTGACGATGTCGCCCATGGAGGGCACCATCCCGCCGGGCGGGAACACGCCCGTCGAGATCACCGTCGACGCGGACGGTTTCGATTCGGGCGAGTACGACTGCGACCTCGTGGTGAGCAGCACCGACTACGATGACCCGGAGATCGTGGTGCCTGTGTCGCTCACGATCGTGTGGACCGGCGTCGAGGAGGGGAGCCGCCCGGATCGCGTCGCGCTCCATCCCAACGTTCCGAACCCGTTCAACCCGGCGACCGTCATCAGCTACGACGTCCCGAGCCGGATGCCCCTACGCCTCGCCGTTTACGACGTAGCCGGCAGGCGCGTCCGGGTTCTGCTCGACGACGCCGTGCTCGATCCCGGCCGGCACACGGTCGCCTGGGACGGACGAGGCGAGAACGGCGCGCAGGTCGCGTCTGGGGTCTACTTCTACCGACTTCTGGCGGACGGACAGGTGCTCTCCCGGCGGCCTTCTTCTCTCAGTCGAGGCGTGACGGGCGAGCTTCGAGCGGCTCCTGATCCGAGCAGCGACTCGATCCGCCGATTCCCGAGGATTCCCTCGAGCCGCGCGTGGCAGACCTCGATGATCGCATCTCCTGGGGATTGACGTCCCTCATCCGCTTCGGTCGCGAGCTCGACGCCGGCGTCCGCGCCGACCGAGCGACGAATCCTCATTCCTCCCGGTACGGACGCCCGTCCCGGTAGAGAGTGAGGGCCTCCTCGATCTCCTCTGTCGGACTGTCGGTCTCTCGAGCGCGGGCGAGCGCCCGCTCCGCCGTTTTCACGGCA